>NZMN01000031.1 GCA_002694525.1 Methanobacteriota archaeon | reverse complement strand
GCAATACAAACACAAGGTTACCGAGTTTTCAGGAAAATTCAGTTTCGATCTAAGAGATGAGTCAAGAGAAGAAGAATCTCATCCTGGTAATGATTAGGCAAACTAATCATCGTTTGCTTCCCACTTTTTCATGATCATCTGTGGAACATCGTTGGGGTGATTCGAAAACCACCAAACCATGTCATTGATATACGAACCCGACTTGGTTTTCCTCATGAAGAAGGCTGTCCTCCTGGTCGCTCTGTTTCTTTTGAGTCTGTCAACCCCGCTGGCTACGGGCGTCGCTGCACAATCCCCGGAGGACGACGGCATGGCAGTTCTTCACACCGCAGTGAACCCTTCCAACAACAACACGTATCATCTTTTGAGCGCTTCCTCGTGGGAAGATGCGGCTTCATACGCCCGTTCGCTGGACGGTTTTTTGGTCACCGTTGACGACGAGGTGGAAAACACCTGGCTCTTCGATACATTTGCCTCGTGGGACAATCAATCACGCCACCTCTGGACCGGACTGTCCGACCATCACGACGAGGGCGAATACCGGTGGCACGACGGAACACCGTTCCTTTACCGCTCGTGGGGCGACGATCAACCATCGGAAGGCGGAGACGAGCATTACGTCCACATCGCCAGTACAAACATGGGCAACATCCTGCCGGGTACGTGGAACGATCTGGAAAACGACCCGCAGTACTTCCCTGTCTACGGCGTGGTGGAGATTGGACCCGGCGCCGATTATGCACTGCGGTTTGACGGTGACGGCGACCACGTTGTTCTCGACCACGACGAGGGTCTCGACATGACCGATGCCAATCACCTCGAACTGTCCGCCTGGGTGTACCCCTACGACCTCGACGGAAACCAGTTCGTGGTCATGAAAGGCGACTATGGGTGGGGCATGTACCTCAAGGGCAACCAGGTGGCGTATGCCTCTGAATACAGTCTTTCTCAGCATCCTGTTTCCAACGGCACGCTGACCGCTGAAACCTGGTCCCACATCCAAGTCAGCGTTGAAACAGGCGTGGGCTACACCTTCCACATCAACGGTGAGGATGCGGGAACGGTGCTCGATGACGATGCTGGAATCCCGCTCGGTGATTTTGGCTCCAACGACTGCTACGAGAATGAATTGGACTGCGATGAGTTCTACGTTGCACGCATGGGTGCGGGTTGCGATTGCAATCACTTCGAAGGTGTTCTGGACAACATCACCGTCCGTGCGGGCGCAAACAACACGACGATGGAGGAGCGTCTTCGTTTGGACTTCCCAGAAGGCGAGGGCGGCGAAACGTGGGACGCCTCGGACGATCGCATGGCGTCCATTGAGGGTGCTGATTGGGTCATGCCCGACGGCAGCATTGTTGCGCAGGCGGTCCAGTTGTTCCCCGGTGAAGAATACGAGTTGGAATTTGCCTCGGAGGGCGACACGCTCCTGTTCTTCATTGAGATTGAGGAGTACACCCGTTCGCTCTTCTGGCTGTCCTATTCGACCAAGTTCGACGACTTTGAGGAGATGGCGGAGTACACCGTGTTCATGCAGTTCAACGAAATCCCTGACGAGTGGAACCACGAAACGGAACTCAACGGCGAATGGGGCTTTGTTTCCGAAACGTGGGAATGGCCCGACGAAGGCGTGATGTGGTTCACCGTCGTTTGCCACACCGACCTGGAAGACCTCGTCATTGAACCAGAGGTTGACATGGCCGACCCGCCGCCGACCCTCGACGACATGACCGAACTCATGGAGAGCATCCCGGTGACAAATCAGGTGGTGAACGGCGATTCATACACCAACGACGACTACAACGCCAACTATTACTTCGTCAACGTCACCGAACCGCTCGCTGATTTGCGAGTTCGCACTTACGATGGACGCGGCAACGTGGACATCGGCATTTCCTACTACAGCCCACCGACGCCCACCCTTTGGTGGGAAGAACAAGGCGAATTCGATGACGAGGGTGGAAAAGCGGACGGCTCGGGACCAACCATGGAAGCGTGGTCAACCAACCCGGGAAACAACGAAGAGGTTCACCTGTTCGATCTTGAACCCGGGCTGTACTACATCACCGCCTACAGTTTCCGCAACGCACGAGAATTCACCATCGTTGCGGACTTTGTCTACCCCCCAGAAAACGTTGATCCAGAAGATGCCATCGTCCTCACACCGGGCGTTGAATACGGTTTGCTCAGCGGATACCAAGGGCTCAATCAATACTTCAAAGTCGACGTTCCGCAGGGCACGGAACGTCTCGTCGTCGACCTCAACGACGGTGCCGGCCACGCTGCGCTTTTCATGCGATTTGACCAAGCCCCCACGGCTTCCACCTACGATCACCACTCCACTGCAGAGGGTGCTGGCGACCGCATTGCGTTCAACGACCCAACCCCCGGCTGGTGGTACATCCTTCTGACCTCGGAGTCAGCCTTCACCGGCGTGAACATCGTGGCTGAGTTTGCCGATCGATACGTCTGGGACTACGACGGTACACCCCTCGAACTGTACAACGATGAACCGCTTGAGGGCATCAGCGTACCCGCCAAGGGAGAAGTGCTGTTTTACGCCGTCCTCGATGAGCCCGGCAACACCTTCGTGTTGGAGAGTTACGGAGGGTCCGGGGACATCACCATCACCATCGAAGGTACGGCGTACGAGATTGAATTCGAAGAGGGTGGAGGTCGTCCTGGCATGGGCTTTGGCGTTGAAACCGTTCCCACGGATTACGAACTGGTCAGTGGGAAAGACGGGACNAGTCACCTCATGACCGTGACGTTCCCCATGAACGGCCGAATCGACATCACCGTTGCTGGNGTCTCCGACGCCGAGGAGGTTTCTTTGGTGGCGCGTTGGGANGAGAGCATGTTCCCCGTNGAACCCTTCGAACCTGAAGANCCAAACGAGCCNGCGGACGTTCAGTCGTGCTCGGACGAAGCAGAGGAAATCTTTGGGGAAGCNGACCTTGACGAAGACGGCGTCCTGGACAGCGCAGAACTGAAGGCCNTTGANATCGAGGCCGATGAGCTCAAGGACATTGACATCAACGGTGACGGCACGGTTGAATTCCGTGAAGCACTGCAACTCGCNTGCACGTGCGACAACGAACTCATTTCGGTCTTTGACCAGTTCGTCGACGGTCGCGAAGCCGTGGCTCGTTCGGTCNTGGAACGCTACGATTGGGAAAACAGCTACGATTTTGAATCGGTGGACGCCAACGGAGACGAGCTGATCAACGAAGGTGAATTGGAGCTCCTGATGGTGATTTGCGAGACCACCTACGACGCTTTTGATGGCGACGGCGACGGTGTNCCNGACGATGTGGACGCTTTCCCGGACGACCCCTCCGANTCAAAGGACACGGACGGCGATGGTGTGGGCGACAACGCTGACATCGTAGCGAGCGTCTCCAACGACATCATCTATGCATCNGCAGGGGCGCTTCTGCTGGTGTTGGCCGGACTTCTGCTCGGTTTCCTACGTAGCAATCGGTCGCCGTCCGATGAACCGGATGCCTGGGGGGATGAAGACCGACTGAACGAAGCAATGTTCGGCAGCACCGCTTCTTCGGANTACAGCAAAGAGGCCGTTGAACTNCCACCGATGGTCGATTCTGGCCCACCCATGGGCGCTNCACCGTCGAANCTCGACCTCCCCAACGAACCGTATCAGGGNGGNGAGATGATNACGGATTTACTCGCTCCNCTGAGCGACGTGCAACAACCACCTGCAGAATTGATGGGCATGGTCCTCGACGGGGTGGAAACGGTTGAGTATCCAACCGGAAGCGGAGCGGTCTGGACCCGGTCGACACCCGATGCGGACTGGCAACCAAAGNCCTGATGNCGTCATGGTTCGACGAAACCCTTCCAGCGGCGCATGTACTCAATGAAGGTGGGGTTCAGCGATGCTGCCTCAAGTTCGCTGACCGAAAANGGCGGACGTTTCGGTTCNTCCTGTGCGTTNTCGAGGTAGACGGGCCAGTNNGGATGAGCGATGCCCGCTCGCCCCACNCCAACGAACTCNGCGCCCTGCTGAACGGCNTCAATCGCATCGCCGGCGTTCCAAACACTTCCCGTNGTAAACAACGGGATTTCGTCGTTCAGATGGGTTCGGAAGACGGTTGTAAACGGGACNTCCCGGCCGTCAATCGTCGTTGTTTCAGCGATGTCCCAGCACGACACATGGACAAAATCAAGCGGCATGGCGTTGCACAGTCGGAGTGTTTTCAACGAGTCTTCAATCGTGAGTCCGCAGGCCGTGAGTTGAGGCGACAAGCGAACGCCCACCAAGAACGTCGGACCGGTTCGCCGTCTGACCTCATCCACAATCGCTCTGAGGAACCGAGTTCGATCGGTTTGGTCTCCNCCCCATCCGTCCTTTCGCCGATTGGTTCCTCGTCCCAAAAATTGTGCAATGAGGTAGCCGTGAGCGCCGTGGAGTTCAACGCCGTGAAACCCGGCTTGTTCGCACCGCTCAGCAGCAGCTCCGAAGGCCCGGATGACATCGTGTATTTCTTCTATAGAGTACGCTTTGCTGTTGCCTAAANCGCCACCAAGGTCGTTTTCCGATGCGGAGCAGGGACGGACGCCCGTCAGCCTNTGAGGCGCTCGCATGCCACCGTGAAAGAGTTGGGCGAGACCCACGGCACCGTGGCCTCGAATGGCCGTGGCCATGGCCGTTANGCCCTCGATGTGATGGTCGGACCAGGTNCCGAATTCCCCCTCCCACCCCTGCCCGTGTTCAAGCACGTGCGTTGCTGCCGTGGTGACGATACCAAAACCACCTTCTGCGCGGGCCTCCAGCCATCGTATCTCATCGGTGGAGACGGAACCGTCGGGGTGGCTCTGCTTGTTGGTCATGGCNGCCAACACCGTTCGATTCCGCACGGTGAGGTTTCCNCGNGGAAACACAAAGGCCGCCAGCGCAGGGTGCATGTGGCAAGGTTGCGACCGTGCTCCATCATCCTTTCTCACCACAGCGCTGATGAATCCCTCGCAACTCGCTTGGTTTGCGCAGACGTGATCTAGTGGTTATGATGGGAGGTTCCCAACCTCTCCACCCGGGTTCGACTCCCGGCGTTTGCACTTCATTTCCTCTTTTTTTGTCCCGAACCCGTGAGCGCCAAGATGTTTCGGTGCATGGAGGGNAACATCTCAAACATGATCAGCGCCAAGAGAAACATGGCAAACAAACTCACCACACGAGCGACGTAGCTGTGGCCGAATTCAAACACGCTCAGGCCCCAAAACGTCCACTGGGTGTAGTTCATGTGCATCCAAATGAGTCCAGCGTTNCGGAAAACATTGAGTGCGTGGATGGTTGGTACGATCAGCAAGAGCGCCCGGGCTCGCTTTCTCCATGAAAGTTCCAGCACAGAAATGGCTCCGATGAAGAGCACCATGGATTGAATGGCGGTGCATGCAAGGACGAAGTTGATCCCAATGGCGCCCCCGTCGGCCAGAAGCAATTCGGATTGGAANGCNTATTCTCCCGTGAAGTCCGTCGCGAACCAGCGGTTTCCATCCCAGTCTTCCCAAGCGACACGCCCGTTGGGATCGTTGACCCATGTGGTTCCAATCTCGATCTTCTGGCCCGTTGCAAAGCCGAGGAACCATGCGGACTGCGAAGCCACAAACCAAATCGCAAGNACGCTGAGGTAGGGCACGTAGGCGATCAAGAGATAGGGCCCTCCAGCAAAGGCGACCGTTCCTCGGGCCCAAACGATGGCGTCCCTCTTCCCGTCTGTGGCCGTTTGCTCCCACCACGCAGCAAGGCAGGACAGTGGCAGCGTGAGGGCGCACATCACGGTCAAAATGGGGTCGTCGTGTGCAAGATAGGTCCACGACTGAGAAAAGAAGTAAATCCCGACCAATATCCAGCCCGCCTGAGCGAGACGGACGGTNGGTGCTGATCGTCGAACCCAAGAAAGCCCCAGCATCAGCATGCCCGTGGCACCCAGGAGCGTACCCGTTTCGCCTTCGAGGACCATCAATTCACCCAGTCAACGCTGGATTATCAAGGTCTCCGACGCAACAAAGCCCTTTGAGTGGTTCCACGAGCGTCGCCCATGGAGGGTCCGTACGTTCAGTCACCGGTCGAGATCTCCAGCGCCCGAATCAAGGACGCCCCCATTGCATTTCTCGATCGAGACGGTGTGCTTAATCGGGGGAAACCGGGGTACGTGAACGCTCCTGAAGAGGTTGTGNTTCTNCCGGGGNCGGCCTCCGTGGTTGGCGATCTCAATCGNGCTGGCTACCTCGTGTGCGTGGTGACCAACCAGTCACCGATTCAGCGTGGACTGTGGGGTCCCGAGAANCTTGCATCGATNCATCGTGAACTTCAGGTCCTGTTGCTCNAGGCGGATTCGGACGCTCGCATCCATCTTTTCATCACCTGCCCGCACGTGCATGAAGAGCGGTGTGCATGCAGAAAACCTTCGCCTGGTATGCTTTTGCTCGGGCATAAACTGCTTCGGGGGAAGGAAACGCTTGAACGCAGTTGGACCGCACGTCTTCACCGCATTGAACGACCGGCGGTGGANTGGTGGGGCTCCAAGCCCNCTCCACCTCACCCGGANGACCTGATGGTCGGCGACCGGCGTTCAGACATGGGTGCAGGTTGGGCGTACGGTGCCCGGTTGTTCAGGGTCCCNGCGGACAAGGGATTGATTGAGNTTGCAAACCGTTGGTCGCAGGCGGGCGGAGATGAGGCGTACAATCCGTAGGTGATGGCATGGGATGGTTGGGCCTTGACGACACNGATTCGCTTGCGGGCGGGTGCACCACAAAGGCGTTTTACGATCTGTTGAATCATCTTCCCGACGATGTTGTCGCCGGCGAACCTCGANTGGTNCGGCTGTGGCCGTTCGCCCGTCGTCGAACCCGAGGAAACGCAGCCGTGAGCGTTGAACTCACCTGTNCGAACGAAGCNGCACTGATGGCGCATCTTGACGCTTGGTGGGATGACCGTCTTTCCCACCTTGCTGGAGCGGTTCTTGCATCGTCAATCTCCGACCGAGAACAACATCCCACCAGCCCGGGTATGGTCTGGTTTTCNACNAAACCCAGTGAGGAGCTGTACTGGCGGGCGGTGAAAGAGGAAGTGCGACTGAACGACTTGCCCGAGGCCACCCGTCACTGGGGCGGNCANGGACGAATCGGTGCCACAGCGGCGGTTGCATGGCCGGGGCGAACATGCACGTGGGAAGCGATTGCGTGGCGAAGCGAGGCNGCTCGCGGACCACGGCTCATCGATTCGGAGGCCTTGCTGGTGGTGGACGCAACGGAGGGCGTTGTGTTCTCCCGCGACCCGAGAAAAGGCACGGGACTGGTTGCACCGCGGGGCCTTTCCCCCGTGTTGTTCGGAATTCGGGCCACATCCAACACGGTCGCCGCGACCGCATGCGATGCNTTGCTGGCGGCGGAGGGTACAGAACCGANCGNCGGGCAGGCTGTGTTTCGCACCAACCAGGCCAGCGGNGATCATCTCGACGNGCCTCTGCGNCTGTGCGTGGAGTCGGTCGAGATNCATCCGCAGCGCAAGCACGCTCGCATCCAAACCGACGGCCCGCCGATTCTTTCCTACGTCGAGGGTGGGCCCGTCAATCGACTGGCAAGATGGCTTCAACCGAAGGATGTTGTTTTGGTTCAGGGCCTCATCGACGACAACGGCTGNCTTCACGCCGAGCGCATGATGGTTGAATCGTGGTCGAGTCGAGTTCACGAGCGCCCCTCGTGTCCAGCCTGCAACGTCAAGCTCAAGAGCATGGGTTCGAACCAGGGATTGCGCTGTCCNTCCTGCAAGGAACGCTCGGAAGACCGTTGGGTTCCNGTGGCGTGCACTCCACCGTTTTCCTCGTGGGTTGAGCCCCCAATCGACGCNCGTCGACATCTGTCCCGGCCGCTGGCTTGGGATGAACACGGGCCGGGCTGACCGTGAATCAAAACGATGAAGAACGAGAGGGCGGGTGTCGCAAGCATGGACCATGAACCCACCGTCGCTGTCGCGCAAGTGTTTGCAGGGCTGCTGTTCTTGGGCATGGTCTTCTACATGATGCGACGGGCGAGGAGCAACCGTCGGTCGATGCTCGAGAAGAACGCTCCCAAAATTGCTGGGGAAGATGAAATGGGTGGTGGTGCACGAAACCCGCAGCAGTTTGAGGAACCCGACGACGATGCGTTGGAAATGATGGCTGAACTTCTGGAAGAAAACGAGGATTCAGCCAACGAACCCTGAATCGGTCAACGTCAACTCAAGCCGTTCNTCCTCACAAACCAGGGTGCGTTGTGCGCCGTTCTTTCCTCTCCACAACCGCCANATGCTGAATCCCTTTTCGCTCATNGCGTCCGCTGAACGNGCCACGATGGGGTCNGAGCTGGAACCGCTTGCATCCACGCTTCCCTTGGAAACGAGCAGAACCGCNATGTGGTTTGGACACTCAGAAGCCACGCGTTCAATGTGGTCCAATCGGTNTTTTGGAATGCGTCCACTGGACGGACACCAATCGTCCATCACCACAAGACCCACGCTTGGTAGCGATGAGGCCGCTTCCAGCAAAGCGTCAACCGCTCGGTCAAAGCGTCCGCCAAAATTCATCGCGTGAAACCTCGAGCTCTCAACGAGCGACAGGTGCGCAAACAGCTGGGAGAATCGGGCAGGGTCGGGCATCTCAACCGACGCCCANAGCACGCGTTTCCCGTTTTCAATCGCATCGGCCGCGAGGTGCAACCCCAGCGTCGTTCCGCCGGTGCTGCCCTCCACCGCAAGGTGGATTCGATCGCCATCCAACGCAAAATCGTGGCGCTCCATGGCGATGCGTCGGTGTCATCGGTGAATGAGGGTTCCGGCTTGCTTCCCGCTCGCAAGGGCTATGACCCCCATCGCCCTCCGAAGTTCATGAGTGGCGAAGTTCGCAAGGGTGAACGAATCCCCCGCCGTGAACCACCGGCGTTTGAAGAAGCGGAAACCATCCTTGAAGCGTGGACTCGAGACGGTTTCCTCGGGACAGCGCTTGACGATGCGAACCAGTTNGGTCCCATCACCATGATGCTGTTGTTGCTCATCGTGGCCACCATCACCGGCACGGCCATCAACTTNCTCGCGTGAATTGGCCACAACGGGTTGCTTCAGGGTGGCAAACATCAAACCCTTGTTCCGTCGTTGACGCCTCATGAGTGAAGGCTCGGTCAACGTTGAAAGCAGGACATCCTCTCAAGACAAGCGATGGACCATCATGGCTGCTTTGCTCGGCACCAACACCGCCCTGATGTTGTTCCAAGGCATTGAGCAGGCCAAGGACCCGAACACGATTCGAGAGGTGGCGCTGGCCATCATCGCCGCNGCACTTCCGTTTCAGGCCATCTACTTCCTCATCTACACCTTTTTGTTGGAACACGAAGCACAGCTGCCACCCGAGCGAATCAAGAAACTCGGTTTGGCCTCTGCGCTGTGCCAAGTTGTGTCCTACGGTTCGCTGGTCGGGGTCGCCATGATGTGGTACCATCTCTCCTCGTGGGTTGGCATATCGTTCGTTGCTTCGTCCATTCTTGCNATCTTCNTGATTCGGAACGTCATGGCCCCTGTGGACCAACCGACGAACGATGTCCAAGACGTTGCTCAATCGCACCCATGAGGTCCGGTGGGAAGGTTGATGAAGCGAATCTGCCACCTTGAATCATGGCCTTCTGTCCGCTGGATTACCGCTACGGCGATGAAGATTTCAAACGCATATGGTCCGAAGTTGGTCGTCATGAGCGTCAACTCGAAGTGGAGCGAGCTCTGATTTGGGCACACTGGCAGTTGGGAAGGGTCACGGAGGACGACTACAACGCCGTTGCGGCCATCGCAAACCCTGAATCCGTGTCAAAAGAACGCGTGAGTGAAATCGAAGCGGAAACGAGGCACGACATCATGGCGCTNACCAAAGCCATGGCCGAGGCCGCAGGAGAAGCCGGCTGGTGCATCCACCTCGGCGCTACATCCAACGACATCGTTGACACAGCGGTTGCGCTCCAACTCCGGGACAGCATCGTTTTGCTGCGAAAAAAACTCTGCGAACTGATCCTCGTTTGTGCAGACGTCGCTGAACGAGAGCGAGACACCGTCATGCTGGGCCGAACCCACGGCCANGCCGCCGTTCCCATCACNTTNGGNCTCAAGGCGGCTGTCTGGTTGGATGAGATGCGTCGACAACTGATTCGTCTTGACGAGGCCTCGCCTCGGGTGGCGGTTGGAAAATTCTTGGGCGCTGTTGGCACCGGGGCTGCTCAGGGCGAACATGCTCGTGAACTTCAGCGCCTCATCATGACCCATCTGGGCCTNGGCGTGCCGNTGGCCACAACGCAGGTGGTGGGACGTGACCGCTACGTGGAATACATGTCCTGGCTTGCAAACGTCGCGACCACGTGCGAAAAGGTGCTGCAGGAAATCCGCAACCTCCAACGTTCGGAAATCGCCGAAGCCGGTGAGGGATTCGATGTCAAAAAACAAGTGGGNTCGTCGACCATGGCGCACAAAAAGAACCCCATCAAATCCGAAAACGCATCCGGCTTGGCTCGCATCGTTCGTTCGTTCATCATCCCGACCTANGAGAACGCCCTTCTGTGGCANGAGCGCGACCTTGCAAATTCNAGCAGCGAGCGCTTCACGCTCTCGCACGCCTCAGCNCTTGCCGAGGACGTGATGGCGAAAACCACCGATGTGTTGACGAACATGTGGGTCGACAAGGAGCGTTGTTTGGCCAACATTCACGCNCAAAAGGGGTTGGTCATGGCCGAGAAGGTCATGATCGANCTNGTNGACCACGGTGTGCCACGNGACGAAGCCCACGAAGTTCTTCGAGAGGCNTCGTTCACAGCCCTGGCCAGCGGGGAAGAATTGATCGACGTGTGCAGCCGAACACCAGCCATCTCTGCAGCGTTTTCGGCCGAGGAGTTGGAATCCATGTTCGACCCGATGAACCACGTTGGTGTGGCGGGTGAAATCGTTGACGAGTGCGTTGCGCTTGCGCGAGAAGCCGCTCAGTGAATCTCGTAGTGCCCCCGAACGCCGTCCCAATGCACGGTTCCACCAACCGAAAGGCGTCCGTTGTGGTGCGGCCCACCAAGCACCAGTGTTTCGTACTCCCCGCCNTCGCCCTCAACGTGGAAACGATGGGTCGCNGCAAGGTTGGACAGCACCNCAAACGATGCTGGNNTGAGAACCCGACCGAGCCACTCCTCGGTCAACCCTTCGGCTGAAACGCCCGTGATCATGATCTCAAANCCGTGGTCGATCATTCCTTTGAGGTGCTCGTGTCCTGATTGGTGCCACAAAGGCGTCCAGCTGCGCAGGCCAAGCCGTTCGGCCATCCGCTCGAGTCGAGACTTTTGGTAGTCCGACGCCAGCGCGCCTGAAACAAAGCCGTCGATGTCCAGCGCCTTCATGGCTGATTCAAGGTTCTCGATGTCGGTTGGTGGCGCACCACTGGTCTTNACTTCNACCCAAGGCAGACCGGCCAGCGCCGCCTGCTGTTCCACAACATGGGTTGATGGAATTTGAAACATCGGGGAATCGCCGTCCGTGATCGTGACGGTGACAAGACACTNTACCGACCACCCCTTGCANGTCGCCCACCACCANGCCGCTGCTGAATCCTTTCCTCCNGAGGAGAGGACAGCCACGCGCATGGNTTTGCGTGGTGGACCACCTTCATGAGTCTGTTCGCCTCGTAGGGTTGATACGGGTCGGCATGGAGGTNNNCACGACCCGGAAGGCNCTCATGTCAATCAACCCGCATCCTCATAAAGTGTCAACNGGGCCAAGCAAATGAGGTCATACCATGCAACCGAGTGGAAGAGGATACGATCACGGCATCACAACGTTTAGCCCCGACGGACGACTGTTCCAAGTTGAGTACGCTCGTGAATCCGTGAAGCGTGGCACCACCACGGCTGCGCTGAAATTCAAAGACGGTGTTGTTTTGGTGTGCGACAAACGCATCATCAGCCGCCTCATCATNCCCGAATCGATCGAAAAGATGTTCAAAATTGACGGTCACATCGGCATTGCAACCTCCGGGCTTGTGGCCGACGCACGCCAGTTGGTCGCTCGTGCTCGAGTTGAAGCACAAATCAANCGAATCACCTACGGTGCAACGGTTCCCGTGGATGTGCTCGTGAAGAAGATCTGCGANTTCAAGCAGTCNTTCACNCAATACGGGGGTTCTCGTCCCTTCGGCACGGCTCTGCTCATCGGCGGGGTTGANGACAACGGCATTCACCTCTANGAAACCGACCCGTCCGGTGCGTACCAGTCCTACCACGCCGGCGCCATCGGCAGCGGCCGCAACACGGTGATTGAGTTCTTCGAGGACAACTGGAAGGACAACATGACCCTCAACGCCGCCATGAAGCTGGGACTTGAGGCGCTTCGGTCGGCCAACGACGCCGAACTCAACCGAGAGGCTGTGGAGGTCACGGTCGTCGACTCCAACGGCTATCGGGTTCTTGACCGAGACGAAGTCAACAAGCAAATCGACCGTCTCAAGCCACTCGAAGATTGAGCGCGAAGTTGAAACGCCGCCTCACCTTTGCNGTGAACAGGTGATGATGTGGTCAGTCTTGANGACGCCGTCTTGGCACGCTTGGAAAAAGGCGGCAAGCGCTACGAGGTCCTCGTTGATCCCGTTCTCGTTGAGACGTTCAAGGAAACCCCAAACGACGTGGACATCAATGAATTTCTCGCCATGGACGAGGTGTTCCACGATGCTCGGGGAGGTGAGCGGCCCACCGCCGAGGCGATTGAGAATGTCTTNGGCACGCAAGACATCGTCGTCATCGCATCCACCATTCTGGAAAANGGCTCCATTCAGTTNACCACCGTTCAGCGAAAGCAGATGGTTGAAAACATGCGTCAGCAAATCGTCCACCGCATNCANTCTCAGTCGGTTGACCCGAAGACCAAGGCTCCGCATCCNAAAACACGGATTGAGTTGGCCCTCGACGAATCNCGCTATTCGGTCGACCCGTTCAAGCGATTGGAAGAGCAGGTCAAGGACGCCGTTGCAAAATTAAAACCNCTCATACCGNTGTCGTTTGAAACGGTNCGGCTGGCCTTCAAAGTGCCCGGCTCGGCCTACGGTTCGGTTTCGCAATTGCTCCGNACNCTCCAGCAAAAGGAGGGCTGGCTCGAGGACGGTTCTTGGGCCTGCGTCATCGAATGCCCCGCAGGCATGAAGGGTGAAATCATCGGTCAGGTTATGCGGCGAAGTTCCGACGCCGAGGTAAAGGAACTGTCCTGACCAGACCCGTGGCCGTAGGGTGGCCTTTATCATGGGTTGGCGAGTGGGCCCGAACGGAGAGAAAAGAATGTCCCAAGGTCGAGACGGCGCCGAGCAGCGCCTGGTGACCCCGGGAATGGCCGTTGGGTCATCCGCCGGGAAGCGTGCAGGCAGCGGAATCATCGCTGCACAAGAATCCTTCATCGCCACTCAACTCGGTTGGCTGCGCGAGCGAAACAACACGGTTTCCGTGGACCCCATCAACACGGCGTACATGCCCCGGTCCGGCGATTTGGTTGTCGGCATTGTGGCNGAGGTCCGCAACAACTTGTGGTTCATGAACATCAACGGTTCGTTCCAAGGATTGCTNCCCATGTCGCTCGCCCCGTGGAAGGTTGAGTTTGGTGCAGCGCGCCAACACATGGACGTCGGAGATGTCGTCCTCGCTCGCGTTCAGGAAGTGGACGAGTGCCACAACGTGGTGCTGACCATGAAAGGGGTCGGTCTTCGACGATTGAATCAAGGAGCGATTGAACCCGTTCCCGTCCAACACATCGACCGTGTTCGCGGAGAAAACAACGCTCTGCTTCAACGGATGCGAGATGCGTGCGATTGCCGAATCATGATCGGCGAAAACGGCCGTGCATGGATTGACGGTACTTCCGANGGCATCGCTTGGGCGCGAAAAGCAATTCGGNGCGTCGCTGAAGAAGGACACAGCAAGGCGTTNGAAACAATTCTTTCCGATATGGAAAACACGACAAAAGGTGATGCATGATGGGTGGATACGGAGATGTACAATTGCTAAACGACGACGGCAGTCGCCTTGACGGCCGNAAGGTGGACGAAATGCGGCCGGTTTCTATCGAAGCCGGTGTGCTACCNGCAGCCGATGGCTCAGCGATGGTGACCCACGGTCTTAACGTGGCCGTNGCCGCCGTGTACGGACCCATGGAGGCGCACCCCAGAAAGATTCAGCGCCAGGACCGAGCAGTGATCGATGTTCGATACAACATGGCTCCCTTTTCAACGTCCGACCGCATTCGNCCCGGCTTCAACCGCCGCTCCCGTGAAATTTCAAAGGTCACGGCTGAGTCCTTGGAATCCGTTGTTCTCGTTGAGCGTTTCCCTCGCTCAAAGATTCGGGTTGAGATTGAGATTCTCGCCGCCGAAGCAGGGACTCGATGCGCAGGCATCACGGCTGCNGCCGTCGCCTTGGCCGATGCCGGTATTCCCATGCGGGACATGATCGTCGGTGTCGCCTCGGGCAAAATCGAGGACACCGTTGTGCTGGATTTGGACAAAGCCGAAGACAACTACGGNCAGGCCGACCTTCCCGTNGGAATCCTCCCCAACACCGGTGANATCGCCTTCCTGCAAATGGACGGGGACCTGTCGCCCGAGGAGTACGAGCTTGCCATGGAGTACAACTTCAAAGCAGCACGAGAAATCCACGAAATCATGGTTGATGCGCTGAAGCGCCGATACGACGGAGGTGAGGCCTGATGGTCCAACTCGTTCCCGCCCTGTTGCGCCAGGAACTTGCCCGACTGGCCGAGGAAGGCAACCGCATCGACGGCCGAGGTCAATGGGAATCTCGCGACGTATCGCTNGAAACAAACTGCCTCTACAACGCTGAAGGTTCTGCAAAGGTTGTGATGGGTGGCACCATCGTCTACGCCGGCGTCAAGTTCGAGTTGCGAACGCCNTGGCCCGACCGGCCGACCCAAGGGTCGCTGATGTGCGGAGCCGAACTCCGNCCTGTGGCCGGGCGCAAGTACGAGCCCGGACCACCCTCACCCGAATCCATTGAATTGGGACGTGTNGTTGACCGAGGCATCCGTGAATCAGGTTGCATCGACATGGAGAGCCTGTGCATCGTTCCCGGAGAGAAGGTGTGGGGCGTCATGATNGACATCCACGTTCTTTCCGATCAGGGNAACATCTTCGACGCTTGCGGCCTTGCTGCCATCGCTGCCNTGCGCACAGCGGTTGTGCCCGCTGAGCGATTCGANGTGGGNGAGGACCACACGCTCCAAGTCAACGGTACACCCATCATGGCGTCGTTCACCCGTGTCGGTGGACGCTTTGTTCTTGACGCCAACGAGCACGAAGAACTCGGAGGCGACGAGCGCATCCACATCACGCTTGGTGACGCAGGCCACCTCCACTCACTACAGAAGGGGCTAAAAGGGGTGTTCACTCCCGCCGAGTTTGCCGAGATCTTCGATGTGGCCCAAAAGCGATGCGTTGAACTTCGGAAACTCGTAGCAGACAAGGAGGGGAACTGATTGGCAAAGCGAACCCAAAAAGCCGGTGCAACCGCACGNTTTGGAGCACGATACGGTGTTTCTGTGCGNCGAAACGCAGGTTCGGCAATGGCCAAGCGTTCTCGCAAGTACACGTGCCCNGTTTGTCAATACCAAAAGGTNGAGCGACAATCCGTCGGCATTTGGGGTTGCAAGAAATGCGGTCACACCTTTGCTGGCGGTGCGTGGGAACCCTTCACGCGAGCCTCGGACGCCAACAACCGAATTCTGCGCCGATCCGTTGACGGAGCCACGACCGCTGACATGGCGTTCATCGCCCAGGAAGCGGCCATGAACTACGAGCGAGAACTGGCCAANCGTCCGTCGCTTGAAGAAGAAGAGTGAAACGACGGAGGAATCGCCCATGTGGCAGTTGACCCTTCGTGTCCAGTCTCGAAACCAAACCGACACGCGTGCGCTCGCAGCGTGCTTGGCCACGGACTGTGAGACGCCGTGGAACGACGACGCCTCGTTCAGCATTCATCTGGAAGAGAGCGCTTGCAAGGACTTGCGNGCCATGTGGAACACTCGGCTACGAGGCCTCATTGCTACGGATTCGGTGTTGAAGGTCTTCGGAAAGCATTCTTGAACCCCGGTCCCTACGTNCGGTTCGGTGAGACCGTGGAAAACCTCGACCAACTCCAGCTCGTCGTAGCAGNAGTCCAAGCCGCTCGTCAACAGGTCAGCAGCGTGCGNGCTCAGNTCCAAGAACTCGAGGGCACCATCGCCGCNGTTGAATCTCAACCGGACGATCTCGCCCTNCATCGACAAATGGGTGGTGTTTTGATCGAAGTTGCAGACCGAGCCGGCTTGCTGAAGGACCTCAANGAAACGCTTGCATCGATGAGCGTTCATCTCGANCGGTTCTCCGAACGGGAAAAACAACTCGTTCAGACCTACGACGAACTCAAGAAATCCCTCCAGGGTGCTCAGGAATGACCACGAACGTCTCAGCGTTCGCTGGCGACCTNGAGGCCTTGGATGCGTGGTTAAACNTGCATGTTGCCGCAGGACCAGTCGCTGTCATCGCAGGAAAAAACGGCGACATGGACACGGTGGGCTCGGCGATCGCACTGGCCGCTCACCATCCGAACATGCTTGCGTGCGGGCTCCATGTNGGNCGGGCNGCNCANCGCTACGTGGNCAAGCACCAGGCGCCGTTTCGCCGCTTGAAATCCGAGGGAACGTCGTGGCCCAAACAACTGGCNGCCATCGTTGTGGTTGACGCAGCGGCTCCCGACCAGACCGGGCTCATGCTGCCCGATGTTCCAACCTGCATCATCGACCATCACGCAACCGACGGTTGGACGCTTTCGAACACGGACCTCCGAATCAAATGGGACGTCCGCTCAACCACAGAAGTCATCACCCGCTANCTNGCAACGCATTCTCCATCGACCTTGACGGTGCCCGTGTGTGAATTTTTACTGGCTGGGCTTGTGACCGACACGGGTCGTTTTCGNCACGCCGATGCNGGGTCGTTTGCCACGGCATCCATGCTTNTGGAGGCGTCAGGTCTTGACTATCAATCGTTCATTCAATCCATGGAAGACACGCAGACTTCCCCGAGCGACCGTGGNGCAATTCTGCGTGGTCTTCAACGTGCGGAAACAACGGAGGCCGGAGCNTGGACCGTNTTGCGNACAACGGCCGGAACGCTGGANGGCAGGGTTGCGTCCGTGCTGAACACGTTGGGCGCCGACGCCGTGGTGGTAACTCGTGNTCGTGACGGCGTGACGCGGTTGACCGTTCGNGCCCCCAGGTCCAGCGTTCAATCCGGTCTGCACATGGGATCCATCATGGAGGGTATCGCNGAAACATTGGGTGGCGATGGCGGCGGACACGACGGTGCTGCGGGCTGGACGGGGGACGCTCANCCCGTTGCNGCCGAAACGGCCTTCATCGATGCCGTGGCCCGCACGGCCCGTAAGGAGGACGACCNATGACCACCATCGAAACACCNGTGGGCCCGGGCGTGTTCATNTCTCGATGGCGCACCGAGGGTCCGGTTTCGAGCGAAGTGCTCGCCGGTTGGAAAGAGGAACTGGACTGGCCGTCGTGGCTGTCCCTCGCTGAGGCGGCGCTTTTCATGGACGCTCCTGAACTCTTGGACACCATGTTGGTCCACCTCACGCCGGGTGAGGAGGCTGTTCTTCGCCTCGTTCGTCGTCGCTGGTTGGGGGACACCCGATTGTCCGAGGCGATTGAGGAGGCCTTGACGGTGGTCAGGGACCCAGCAACCCGCGACCTCGCACTCGAGGGCAGACTGCGGATGGAGCGCGGTTTGGNGCGGTTTGAGCAAGGCGACATGGAGGGGGCAGAAGACGACCTTACGTGGGCGGNGACCCGACTGAAATCCGTCGCAAAAGCGAGCAGGGACCACGACCTCTCGTTGNTGAACAAGGCCGCTTATCACATGGCTCGNGGCGAAGCGCTCATGGCNCTGCAGGTNTACGGCGATGTTTCGNGGAAAGCCGGTCATGCNCACGAAACGATTGCAATATCCCGACTCGGNGCAAGTCGAATCCGNCATGCGTTGGGTCATGANTTTGATGCTGGNCGGCACGCATGGAACGCCCACAAACACGCCATGCTNGCTTCNCAAGTGAGCATGGCCATTGAAGCGGGTTCGCTCTTCCTCGACCTGGCCATCGANCATCAATCCGTNGAGGCCAAACCCATGCACGTGCAGGTCGAGGAAGCNCAGCCGCTGGATTTGGAGGCTGAACCACCGGTGTTGTTGGTCCATCCCGATGACGTCAACGGTGTGTTTGACTGGTGCGTTGAACACCTCGAGGACGGCTGGGGCGGTGCCGAACGGCCGGGCGTTCGAGCGATGTTGACCATGGCGCATCGACTGGAGAGAATGGATCGGTTCAAGGATCTGATGAACCATCCCGAATCGGTCGAGGACCCCATGCTGGCTGCCGTCGCTCAAGCCTGTGCACAATCCCCTGAGATGACCGAAGCATGGGGGAGGCGATTGGCTGAGCTCACCGCAATCTAAGGCTCGGAAAACATCCGAGCGAGGTCCTGAAATTCCTCAACCGTCCATGTTTTGACCGGGGGCGCAACGTCCCACCACTGGACCGATGAAACGCTCTCATCNCCGACCTTCCNTGAACGCNGGGGTGCGTTCGAAACCACNACGTGAGCGACCCAGCCCTCCGGATAGTACGATGTGTTCCAGCGGACGAACTCGCCGGTCAGTCCCGTTTCTTCCCTTAGTTCACGCAACAGCGCTTCCTCNGGTGTTTCGTTGGTCTCAAGGTGCCCACCGGGAATTTCCCATCCCCGTTCTGGGTGTTCAACAAACAACACTTCGCCCCCTTCCCCCATGGGCGTGAGCTTNGCTCCTTTGCGGGTGACCCAAGCCAGAACAAATCGTGGACGCAGTGATGGCATGCACTCACTTCATTTCAGACTGAATTTTTTCAAGCCAGGTCTCNGCCCACGACTCGCCCGATGCCAGCAGTCTGCGTGCCAGGAAAAACGCTGATTGCAAATCCCCCTGTTCGGTCAGGGTGCGCAGATGGTGCTCGTCAGGGTGGACGGTTGAGGGTTCGTTCTNTTCGGCAGGCGCTGGAGGTTCCGTTGGCAGCGAAATTCGTTGGGTGAGGCTTCGCATTCCCTCGAGAAACGCTGCGCGGTGCTCGACGCTTGGGCCCGACCACGGTCGCTGCTCATCGCCGTCCATGCGACCGGTCANTCGCGCCAAAAAGCGGTCTCGCTCNGCAAGGTGCGGTCGTAATTGCTGAACTTGGTCGTAGCACGACCACGCTTCATCCATTTCCTCTCTTCGTTCGTGAAGTCGCCCCATCTCCAGCCANAGTTCGTGATTGATGGGTCGGTGTGCGAGGAGATGCTTGGCGAGTTCGATGAACATGTCTTCNTGTCCTGCTTTTCGGAGTCGTTCCAAACGCCGTCCAAACACGATGTTGGCCCGCTGGTCTCTGAAATCGAGGCGGCGGCAGCGCTCCGCAAAATCGTTGAGTCCCGATCCGCTCGTGTCNTCAGCCAGGTTTTCCCACCAGGCACTGGGGTCCAATGCATCTCGGGCAAACGCAGCCTCCAGAAGTTCCAAGCCGACGGAAAGGTAGTCGATGCCCTTGAGTTGATCGAGGTNTTCNGGGTCTCGACCCAAAACAACGAACACGTCTTCAAGGACAGCATGCAGTCCNTCTTCGTCGCCGTTCATGACCTTCAAATCGGCCAAGCAGCGCCAGTTTCGCTCGTCGGTAAAATCGTGGAGGATGGCCTGACGGGCGTTTTGCTCGGCCCATCCCATGTTTTCGGCGGAGCGNTCGGGGTCGGCCTTGGCCAGACGAGCGAATTTTTGCGCCGTTGAACGGTATCGGTTGCCCAGATTCCTGCGCGGATGTTGCAGGAGGTCTTGGCTCTCGGACATGGTTCTGCCTCACTGCACGGACATGAACCCTTCTCGGTCCACGCCAAAATCAATGGTCGCGTCGTATCCTATCTTTGAGGTACGACCGTCGTCGTAGCGAGAGGGGTCGAGCGAACTGCCGCGCTGGTCGCTCAAAATCANCGTGTCTTTGTCCGGTTGCCATCGAGTCATCATGGCCCATTCCACCCGAACGGGGTCGGTGATGTCAATGTCNTCGTCCACGACGGTGACGATCTTCATGCTTTTGTGGCCGTCAAAAGCCGCCTGAATGGCTTTCATGCCGTCGTCNGCGTTTGCTTTTCTGATTTTCAAAACGGCACCCAGCCATCCACAACCGCCTTCCGTCATGTGNACGTCNACGCAGTCCACCACCTGATTGACGGCCGACTTGATGGTNGGNGCTCTTGGCAGCCCCATCAGCGTCTTGTGCTCAGCTTCGCCGGGTATGAGNGCATGGAAGATGGGGTTGTTTCGGTGAATGAGCCCGTCGATGGCGATCACCGGTTCCTGTCGAACATCGTCCACCGTACCGGTGATGTCCACGTAGGGNCCTTCNTCGTCGTTTTCCAGCGTTATTCGNCCCCACCAAACGTATTCGGCTTCCGATGGAACNTGAACGCCGTTNGGAAGNTCAACCANAGGCAGTTTGGTTCCGTACAGTTTCTCATGCAGGGCCGCTGCAATGGTCAANTCGTCGATGTTTTCGTTGAAGGACATGGCTGCTGCAAGAAGAACAACCGGGTCCGGTGCATTCACCACAGCAACATCGACTTCACGCCCTTCGCTTCGGGCGTTCATCACCATGGTCCGCAGGTGTCGAGGCACCAGTCGAACCACCAAATGGTTCGCATCGCGCAAAAANTGGCGGTGAAACGAGACGTTTCGAATTCCGTTGTCCTGCGCGATGATGATGCTTGCNGAAGAATATCGCCCTCTGTCTTGAGGCCAATGGTGCGGTATCGGGATGGTTCGCAGGTCAACCTTGGATGCGATGTTTTCAAAACACGGTGCTTCGCTTTGCTCCACCAGCGTTGGTTCACTGGGGTTGCTCATCGCCCACCCNAGCGTGTCGATGTACGCTTCAGGCTCGATCCCGATGGCAGCGCACAGGCGGTCGCGTGTCAACATGTTCACCGCCGCCCGATGGCCAGGGCATTCAGCGATGTTGTCGAAGACCGTCATGGCGTGGCCGCTTGCTTGGGAATGGTTCAACATGCCGTGGACGAGGCTGACTTGGGACGTTTCCACNTGGGCGGCGTCCAGGTGGTCTCGGAAGGCCATGNGAGACCGAGTTGNAGCCGTTGTTTCAATGTTGTTCATGGTTGAATGGTGTTGGATTCCAGAACGNCTTAATCAAACGACGCCGCCCATGAACGGCCTGCACAAAGGGATTTGATTAAATAGGGGCGGCAAGTCGGCGAAATGCTTCAATGAGGTGACCATGATGGGCAGAGGACTCTTCGCAGGNGCAAAGATGGCCAAGGACCGACAAAAGTTTCGCTGGTCCGATCGCCGATACAAGAAGCGCATGCTCAANTCTCGAGCCAAGCACGACCCTCTGGCCGGATCCACNCAAGCCAAGGGCATCGTCATTGAAAANGTCGGNATTGAAGCCAAACAACCAAACTCGGGAATCCGCAAAGCCGTCAAGATTTCCCTCATCAAAAACGGCAACAAACTCACNGCNTTCGCACCCGGCGACGGCGCCATCAACTTCATNGATGAACACGATGAAGTCATGGTCGAGGGCATCGGCGGCCGCATGGGCCGTTCGTANGGGGACATNCCNGGTGTCCGCTACAAGGTGATTCAAGTCAACGGCGTTTCACTCGACGAAATGGTNCGTGGGCGAAAGGAGAAGCCNGTCCGCTGAGGTGTTTACGATGACCGAATCAGAACCCGATGTTGAGGAAGTCAAGCCCATTGCGGGCATTGGAACCAAGGTGTTCGGAAAGTGGGACGCCTCTGAAGTGACCTGTCGAGACCCCGGTCTGGCACCGTACATCAACCTGACCACGGTCGGCGTGCCACACACCGGTGGGCGCCACGCCAACGCATGGTTTGGAAAATCAAAGTTGTCGGTTGTTGAGCGATACATCAACAAGCTCATGCGAACCGGTGCGTACACCGGGAAGAAAATGGGCGCTATGAAAGCCTTCGAAGGTGCNCTTGACGAAATCGCTGAGCGCTCTGGAAACAACCCGCTCCAAGTGTTCGTCGATGCGATTTGTTCGGCTGCACCCATGGAGGAGATCACNCGAATTAAATTCGGAGCCGTGTCTCAACCCAAAGCCGTCGATTCCTCGCCTTCTCGCCGTCTCGACGTTGCCCTTGCCAACCTGGCCAAGGGTGCCCAGCAAGGCACCCACAAGTCAAAGAGGACGCTCAAGAACTGCATCATCAACGAGTTGACCAAGGCCAGTTCCGGNGACGTCACNTCCTACGCCGTTGGNAAGAAGGAAGAGCTGGAGCGAATTGCAGCCTCTGCTCGATGATGGCCTCCGTACCNNACNTNGANATTGGGTTCACGAAGTTTCATACTCCGCCGTTTCAACGGGGAAGCATGTCCAAGCGCATTTTTGTGAACTTTGTCTCCGATCCAAACAACGACCCGATGAAGACCATCGTTGGCTTNGCGTGCGCTTCACGCGCCGTGGCCGATGGTCACGATGTCAACGTCTTCTTTGCAGCCGCTGGCGTGCGTCTTTTGGAGGCCTCGTACATCGAGGGACTCGAAGCAGAACTCGACAGCCCCGAGCCCATGGTGCGGCCCATGATGGATGCGCTGGTGGCGGGTGCAACCCTGCACTGTTCGTTTGGTTCACTCAAGGCCGTGCTCGGTATTTCAGAGGGGGACGGTGCCCTCTTGGTCGCTGACGACCAAATTTCGTGGAGTGGCCCCCCCGGGGTCATCGCGCTGTCAACGGCCTCCGACGTGCAACTCATGTACTGAGGCACNCNCGGCCTGCGAGGCACTTAAGAACCCCTCTTCGGTGGGGCAAAACACGAGAACACGGTGGTAACCATGGGACGCAAAGAAGACAACATCAAGAAGGCAACCGAAGTCATGCACATTCTCCCCCAAATCCGAAACTTGTGCATTGCTGCTCACATTGACCACGGCAAGACCACGCTTTCGGACAACCTCATCGCAGGGGCCGGGATGATGTCNAACGAACTTGCTGGAGCAGCACGTGTTCTGGACTTTGACGAGCAAGAATCGGCTCGTGGTATCACCATCAACGCAGCGTCCGCCTCGATGGTCCACGCCGTTGAAGGCACGGACTTCCTCATCAACCTCATCGATACGCCCGGNCACGTCGACTTCGGTGGCGACGTAACCCGTGCCATGCGCGCCGTCGACGGATGTTTCATTCTTGCATGCGCCGTTGAAGGCCCCATGCCCCAAACCGAAACGGTNGTTCGCCAAGCGCTCAAGGANAAGGTGAAGCCCGTTCTGTTCATCAACAAGGTCGACCGCCTCATCAACGAACTCCAAGTCACGCCCGAAGACATGATGGCGCGCTTTACCGAGACCATCAAAAAGGTCAACCGTTTNATCAAGCAGTTCGCTCCGGAAAACAAAAAGAAAGCCTGGCAGGTTTCCGTTCAGGACGGGACGGTTGCCTTCGGTTCAGCGTATCACAACTGGGGCATCACCGTCCCCTACATGGCGAAATCGGGCATTTCGTTCAAAGAAATCTTCGAATACTGCAACAACGAAGANCAGAAGACCCTCGCCCAGAAAGCACCCGTTCATGAAGTGCTGCTNGACATGGCGGTCACCAAACTCCCCGGTCCCATCGAAGCACAGGAGTACCGAATTCCCAACATTTGGAACGGCGACCTCGATTCTGAAATCGGGAAAGCCATGGTATCGTGCGACCCTGAGGCTGAACTTGCCATGATGGTCACCAAAATTTGGATGGACCCCCATGCAGGTGAAGTCGCAGTCGGACGTGTTTACTCGGGNGCCATCAANCAGGGTGAATCCGTGTACGCCATCGGTGCTGCGAAGCCAGAACGTGTNCAGCAAGTGGCCATGATGGTCGGTGGCGACCGCATCACGGTTCCCAAGGTGGTCGCAGGAAACATCGCAGCCGTTACGGGCATTCGTTCCGCTGCTGCCGGTGTNACGCTCTCTCGCGACAAGGATTTCACGCCCTTTGAGGCCATTCGACANTATTCGGACCCTGTGGTCACCGTGGCCGTTGAACCCAAGAGCATGAAGGACCTTCCGAAGTTCATCGACGCTCTTCGTTCGCTTGCCAAGGCCGACGCATCGTTGCAGGTGACCACCAACCANGAAACCGGTGAGGCGTTGCTTGCTGGCATGGGTGANCTCCACCTNGAAATCACCGTTTACCGAATCGAGGAAGAACAGAACATCAAGGTCAAGGTCAGCCCNCCCATCGTCGTTTACCGAGAAGGCATCGAGGGCTCCAACCGTGGAAATGCATTTGAGGGCAAATCGCCAAACCGACACAACCGTTTCTTCTTTGAGATTGAAGCGCTTCCTGCCGAAGTCGTTNCGGCACTCCGCTCGGGCGANCTCGGCGACGGACCCGTTCGCAGCGGCGACGCNAAGGAGGTNGGGAACAAATTCGGCGAATACGGCATGGACAAGGACACCATGAGGAAGATCTACGCCATCAACGGAACCAACGTGCTCGTCAACGACACCAAAGGTATCCAAAACCTCCACGAAACTCGCGAACTCATCATCGAGGCGTTCAACGAAGTCTGCGTAAAGGGCCCCATTGCAGACGAACCCGTCCAAGGCATGTACGTCCGCTTGGTTGACGCCAAGTTGCACGAGGACGCCATCCACCGTGGACCCGCACAGACCATCCCCGCCGTGCGAAACGGTATCAAGGGCGCCATGATGCGGGCTCGAACGGTTCTCCTCGAACCCATGCAGAAGGCGTTCGTCTCCGTGCCCAACGACTGGCTCGGACCGGTNACNCGCGAAGTCACAACCCGCCGNGGCATCATCGAAGACATGCCTTCTGAGGGCGCTGTCACCACCGTCGTTGGTGTGATTCCCATCGCCGAAACCTTTGGCTTCTCAAACGACATTCGCGCCGCTTCGCAGGGCCGTGCCGTNTGGAACACCGAAAACCTCGGGTTCGAAATCTTGCCTCCGCAACTGTTCGACAAGGTCGTCGGTGAGATTCGACAGCGCAAGGGACTCAAGCCCGAGCCCAACCCCGAATCCTACTACGCCGACTGAGGCCTCATGATGACCGGGACCGTGCGTGGCCTCCACGTCAACCCCGAGGGCGGCGTACCGAAGCACCCAGTGCAACATCTCATCGTCGGATACGAAGGGTGCCAAGGGGACAAACAGAACGACCGAAAGCACCACGGGGGTCCTCAGCGAGCCGTCTGCCTCATGGAGACGTGGGTCTTGAAGCGGTTGCAGGACGAAGGACACCCCATCCACCCCGGGTCAACGGGNGAAAACATGCTCATTACCGGTACACAACCAGGCGACCTCTCCGTTGGTGCCCGACTGGTCGTGGGTTCCGTGGTTTTGGAACTGACCGGTGATGCACCCCCGTGCAGGACGATTCAAGCCTCGTTTACGGANGGCTCGTTCCGCAACCTCAGTCACAAGCGCGTTTCGGGTCAAACACGTTGGTANGCACGAGTGGTTGAGCCNGGCACCGTCAGGCTGAACGACGATGTGCGGGTGCTCAGTGCAAGCGAGCCAGCTGGAAGTCAGTGAGTTCTCTGAGGGCTTTNAGAGCGGGGTTCTCTGGAAGTCGGTCGAGGCAAGCGTGGGCNTGTGCGTGAAAAGCCTCGGCTTTTTCTCGAGCGTAATCCACCGAGCCGAGCTCGGCNAGAGCGGCCAGACCGTCGGAAAGGGCAGCCTCCGAGACTTCCTCGCCTTTGCCCAACACGGCCATCAATCGTTCCTTGACCGGGCCATCGGGTTGTTGCATGGCGTGGATGATCATCAGCGTGCGTTTACCCTGAGCGATGTCGGACCCTGCTGGCTTACCGAGGGTTGCTGAATCCGAAAGAACATCGATCACGTCGTCCATNAGTTGGAAGCAGAGACCCAGCGCTTTGCCCCATTCTGCCATGAGTTGGACGGTTTCGTCGTCCGCTCCCGAAATGCTTGCNCCAATCTCTGCACAAATCCAGAACATCACGGCCGTTTTGCCTTCAATCATCTCAAGATAATCNTCCTCCGATACGTTGAGCCGGTCTTCAAACTCAATNTCGAGCTGCTGACCCTCGCTTACGCGACGAACCATCCACGCGACGCGATTGACGAGGGCCGGGATGTCTTCGTGGTCCAGGTTTTCCGCCTGCACCAGTCGTTCAAATGCNATGGCCAGCATGGCGTCTCCAGCGTTGATGGCCGTGGGCAAACCGTACTCGATGTGAACCGCATTCCGTCCGCGTCTCACCTCATCGTCGTCCATGATGTCGTCGTGGACCAGTGTGAAATTGTGCACGGTTTCGATCGCTGCGCCGATGTCGAGCAGGCCAGCATGGCTGTCACCAACGGCNTTGGCGATGAGCCACGGAAGCGTGGCTCGCATGCGTTTCCCCCCTCCCTCGATGAGGTGCATCATGGCGTTNCCCAGTCGTTCATGTCGCGACGCCTTGAGGCTGGTTTCAATCCGATGTTCGATCAACGGTTTGACTTCCATGATGGACGTGAGCAGGTCGGCTCCCTCTGCGTTGGGCAACATGTGGGTGACGTCACCCATGTCGTGGATGCGTTCGTCGCTGAGGTCTGCAAGAGCGTCTTTGTCGTTGAAAGCGCTCCACCACGATGGTTGCATGATGCGGGCTGCAATGCACCGGAACCANGGCGCAATGGCTTGNTCGGCGGCACGCTCCTCCAACAACATGGCCTCCATTTTGTCGTGGTCAACCCAAAGGGTGTTNGCGACCTCGTTGGGATTGGGATTGATCTCAACGTCAGCACACATCACGATGATGTGGTCGAGTTCCCGCTCAATCCATTCTTGNTTCATTCTGGCAGAATACCGCATTTTTGTCATGTAAACCATGTCGTCNGTCGACANCTGCGCGGGGTCAATGCCCAATTCTTGCTCCAGTTTTCGAACGGCGGCTCGCTTNACACCCATGGCGTTTTCGAGTTCCAGTTCTTCGGGGCTGTGCAGTGGGTGCGAACAACATGCGTTTGCCCAAACGTTGGGAAACGTGACCTTGTCCGACGACCGTTGCTGGAGCAGCATCTCTCCTTTGGTGTTGAACAACAGAACGCTGAATGCACGATGGTAGTGGCCAGCCCCTTGGTGGGCTTCAAGCTTGGACATGGGACCGATGACGGTGTCGTCTTCGGTGACGGCAATGACGGCCTCAGCCATCAAGGTCGCTTGGGCTGCGTCCTCATGTTGAAGGGCGTCGACGTCGTCGATGGCGAGTTCCACGTTGGGAACGTCTTCGATTCCGTATCCCGTCATGCTTTCACCGTCTTTNTGGAGTCGCGGAGGCTACATGAAGAGTTCTCTGTCGTTTCAAGGCTGCAACGTTGTGCCACGGAACGTGGAGCCGAGGCATGCATCCTTGACACGCTGGTCAAGTTCTCCGCTGACCATGTGGACCGAAACGCCGTGTTCGGCCACTTGAAATCCGCGTGTGACTTTGAGACCGATTCCACCGGTGACGTCCATGTCCGTCATGTGTTCCCCTTCGAAGGGATGGTCTCTGGTCAGCACGGTGATGAGTTTTGCTTCATCGTTTTCGTTGGTGGGAGGTTCACTCAAGACGCCCTCAACCCCTCCCATCGCAAACACCAATCGTTTGACACCGCTCACCTCGGTTGCCAAGCGGTAGACCAAATCGTCACCGGACAAGATTCCGAAGCCCATGGGTGGGTCGCATTCCACAACATCGCCGTGCGTCACGACCACGATGCCTGTAGGGGCACCGTCAAACACGCCAAGGTCTCCAAGGAACTCCTTTCCCGTGTTCTTCGCCCAGCGATGCGGCGAAAGCGATACCGCTGAGATGTCGTGCTTGGTCAGTGCATCCATAACGTGCTGGTTCAACTCCAACATATCGGACCGTACATCGGCAACGGCCTCTTCCTGTGTCATCTCGCTTGGAAGATTGCCGTCGTTGACTTTTCCTTCTGCGAGTCGGTAGGCTTTGGCTTTCAGATGACCGAACGATCCTGCACCGTGAACCAAGACGACATCTACGCCAGCATCGAGGCACGCTTCCAGTTGGCGTGCGAGGTCGTCCAACACGTCCGTGCGGACCGTTTTCATCTCGTGCTTTTTGGTGATGAGCCCGCCGCCCCACTTGACGACCACTCGCTCACGCATGATGGGCCCACATCTCCATTTGTCATGAGGATGCCGTTGATGCGGTGTGGCAAGGTTTCATGAGGAACCCTTTGTGTCAACAAATCATGGGGGATGAACCAAGCGTTGAGGCGTTCATGCGCCATCTTCAGGTTTGCGTTGAAGAGGCCCGCACCATCGCCGACCCCAAGGAGCGCGAGCAGCGTCTTCTCCAACTTGAGTCGGCTTTGCAGGAAGCCATCATTTACAAAAACAGAATTGAGGAACTCCATCGACACGGAATCGACCCCATCCGCCTGGTCGAGGCCGAATCCTCATTGACGCAGCCCCCCGCCCCAAAGAAGGTGGAGGCGTTGATGACGGGAAAAGACCGGTGCAAGGTCTGCAACGCGGTTCTCGAACCCGACCTGGCCTTCTGTCCCGCCTGTGGAGCCGAACAATGAACGCTCATTCCTCTTCTTGTTCCCACTGTTCAATGGTTTCGAGAATCATGGGGTCGTCATCGTCAACCCTGTAGAGGTATTCGCCGGGGACCTCATCAGCGAGGAACACCGTGGTACCTGCTCTGTAAATGGTGTGCCCATCGGCCGTCGCTCGCACCGTATCAATCTCAAGAATCGTGGGCCGGTCAATGCGAACGTGGCCGGCTTCCATGGCGTTTTGGATTGAACGAGAAAGATGCACGTTTTTGCGATCGCCCGCTGTTAGTCCGAATTCGAGCAAGGTCTCAACGTCACCCGATTCGCAAGGGTAGTAGAGAACCTCCGGGATGTCGTCGGTGGGAAGGTCCAAATCCAGTTCAATGGAGTGCCCGTACGTCGCACGAATCATGCCGTTTTCGACCTGGTAGCGGCCTTTCTCATCGGCGTTCGCAATGGCCTCAAAGTGCCACCCGCGGAGCCAGTGATAATGTCGTCGTTGGTTCCCGATGGCTTCGGAAAGCTCTCGAGTGTTCACCCATCCGTTGATGTCCATGTCCACGTTGAATTTTTCGGGGGCGTGTCGAAGCACGAGCGCGAGCATACGACCAAGCGAATTCGCTTCACGATCACTCATGATGAATTTCCCTTCGTCGTTGCAGACGGGGCAGTTGGTCCCTGTGAAATGTCCGTGGGCTCTGCACTGGCGTAGCATGAACCCCATGCGGGTGCGACTTGTTCAAGAACCCTACGGGAACAAAGGTGTGCATTGTTGACGTTCTTTCTTCCCGTCGGAGCGTGGGTATGAAAGGCCCCCACCGCTTCCAGCAGAGCATGGTGGATGTTGCCGTCGTCGGTGCGGGGCAAACGAAGTATGGAAATCACCCNCTCGGTCTCAAGGGCATGTGGGCTGAAGCAGCCTCCAAAGCCTTCGCCAGCATCGACGGCGATTTTGACCCCCAATCCATCGATGAAGCGTTCATTGGAAGCATCGCCTTTGGTGGTGCGCAGCTTGGCAACACCGCTGCGTTGTTGACCGAGCACTCCGGGATGGAGGGCATCCCCGTTCGGCGCGTNGAAAACGCATGTGCTTCCTCTGGCTTTGCGCTNCGGGATGCTTGGATGGCCATAAAAAGCGGTCAAGCNGANCTNGTTGTGGCCGGTGGCATTGAGAAAATGAACGATCTCAGTCCGGAACGGAAACGGTACTGGTTGGGGGTGTCCGGCGACACCGAGTGGGAACGGTTGGCCGGTTTGACGTTCCCCGGAACCTATGCGTTGATGGCGAGACGGTACTTTCACGAATTCGATGCCAACCACGATGACCTCGTGCACGTGAGCGTGAAGAACCATTTCCACGGGTCGATGAACTCCCTCGCCCACATCCAAAAAGAAGTCTCCTTCGAAAAGGCTGCAGGTGGTTTCATGGTGGCGGACCCGTTGACCCTGTACGACTGCTGTCCAACCTCCGATGGAGCATCGTGCGTCGTCTTGGCATCGGACCGCATTGCGCGCAACCTCACCGACACACCGGTTTGGGTGAAGGGCTCTGGAGCAGCATCGGACAACCTTGCGCTGCACGACCGACCCAGCATCACGCAGCTCAAAGCCACCCAGGCGGCCTCCCAGAGGGCNTACGCCATGGCTGATGTTTCGGCATCGCACATCGATTTGGCTGAAGTCCACGACTGCTTCACCATCGCCGAGGTTCTCGCCACCGAAGACCTCGGTTTTGCAAAGCGGGGAGAGGGTGGTTTGTTTGCCCGTAATCAGGAAGGACGCCTNAACCAAGGTACGACGACGGTGAACGCCAGCGGCGGACTGAAGTCGAAAGGCCATCCACTGGGTGCGACCGGTGCTGGTCAGGTGGTTGAAGTGTTCAAGCAGTTGCGCGGCGAGGCAGAGGTGGGNCGTCAAGTACGAGACGCTGAGACNGCGCTCACGCACAACGTCGGTGGCTCGGGTGCAACGTGCGCCGTTCACGTGTTCGGGAGGAACCGACCATGACGGCTGAGGTCTGGATGGGGTACCTGGTCGACCATCACGACGAGTTCACGGTCGTCCAGTCCCCGTTCGTNCTTGACGGGCAGCGTGTGTTCGGNGCCGACAGCGACGCGACGACACTCGCCGTTGCCGCNGTTCTTCATCGACTTCAACACGACGCCATCGATTCGATATCGATTCCAGAAGGCATGGACGGGGAGAGTTTGTCCAGCGCNACGGGTGTGGTGCTTCANGAACTTGAAACCGAGGATCACCCATCNTGGGAGGTCTTGATGAGCGACGAAGCCACGGTNGTTGTCGCTCGTCATGGTGCCTCGGTCGTACTTGAAACCCTGGACGTGGAGGTCAAGGTTGACGAGGCGTTTCATCAAGCGATCAGCGAAGCGTGGCAATCTGAACTCTCCGAGGCACACGTCAGCCANGGNGCCTATGTNTCTCGTGCGCAATACATGGAAGCCGCCGCCTCCCGGCTGTCGATGCGCGGCCACATCAGCGAGAATTGCGTTGAATGGCCCCCTCGTTTCTCTCACATGGTTGGNGGGGAGCAGCCACCGCACCTGCAACTCAAACGCACCGGTAAAGTGCAGAGCTGGACCACACTCTCAGCGGCAGGTGCTCCATCGGAGTTCTCGCTNAGGGCCCCAATCTTGGGTGGCATAAGCACGGTGTTCCTCGCACTTGACGACGGACCGAACGGTGTGTTCTTGACGGTCGATGATGAAGAGCCCACGCTCGAAATGGACGCTCAAATGGAGTTGGTCTTTCGTCGCCTTTACGCGCAAGAGGGCTTTGTACGATACGGGTTGAAAGCCCGCGCCATCCACGACTAACAAAGCATTCATAGAAAGCAAAGTTCACCCATGGCCATGGCAGGCTTTGGTGGTTTGCGAAAAGGCAGGGAGGAGGCGAAAGACAACCTCTCCTACACCGAAGGGGGCGACTGTCCCCGGTGCGGTGGAACCTCGCAAGATTCCAGCATGGCCGGTTATTTGCAATGCACGGCGTGCAACCATGAATGGCCGGACCCAAACCACACGGAGACTCGAAAACGACCGAGTCCACCCACNCANCGCAGAGACGCAGAGATGATCGAACAGTTCAAACAGGANATGGCGAGCGGTGAACTGGCCAACGTTTTGGGNATCAACAAAAACCTCTCGGGCGAGCAAGAACAGTCGCTCAAACGCCTTGAGGACAAGTGGATGAGCGGCATGCAGGGCCACTACAACGCCGCTGCNGAGGAGCGTAAACCACTGATGATCAGTTTTGACGATGACGACAACATCCTGTCGACGGAGGTNGCGGCCATCACCATCGTCTCAAACGGTTTTGATGGAGGTGAGGAAATCCGCCTTGAGTACCCCGGACGCGGCACCGAATTTTACGCATACAACGAGCGCAGTCCAACAGGATGGAAACGAGGGCCGAACGCCGAAACCACGGCACGGTCCATTGCGAANGTGATCAATCGGTCCTCGAAACTGGTCTACGCCAACCTTGACGGCGTTCGTATTTCGTTNGAACTACGCGATGAAAACCTCAATGCGGCTTCGTTCGTTATTTTCGTCGACGACCCAGGAGGNACCGACATCGTTGCAGAAAAGGGTGGCGTGATTCTGGACCATCGCGACTTTTCAACGATTCAAGACTATCGGAACGTGGTTGAGATGGTGCTCGAGGACGGCATCATCTCGCCCAGCGAAGACCAACTCCTTTGGGCCATGCGTGAGCAACTCAACATCGACGAAGCCTACCACGTTCAGATGGTCATGGACATTTGCGGNGAAAACACCCTCAAGGAGTGCACCGCATGCGGCGGCATGGCCGAATTGTATCCAGAACACGCAGCATGGTACTGCCACGCCTGCGAGGAGTGGTGTTGAAAAAAATAACTNGATNCGACTTGTTCTATAGAAGTCGNTTTTTCCTCAATCGNAAATCACCGCTATNGTTCATGTGGGCACCATTCATAAGGTGGGGCGGTTTCCGTAAATCAGTGAGCCTATGGCGAAAGATGTGTTGTATATTGGAATCGANTTGGGGACGTTCCGCTCTGTGATGGTATCCTCGGACAGTCATGAAGTGGAAGAGTTGACCGTCATCGGAACNCCGAAAGACCCCATCGCTCGAAACTTCCTCAAGCGAGACGTGCTTTTTGGCCACGAGGCCTTGAAGAACCGACTCGCTCTCAACCTTTACCGCCCGCTTGAGCTCGGTGTCATCAAGGACACACCNGAAGACCGNGAATTCATCGCTCACTTCATCACGCACCTNATCGGCCTTTCGGANCCCGAGGANTACGATCGCGTCGTGGCCGTCATCGGTGCTCCGGCCGAGGCAAGTCACGTCGACAAAACAGCNATCTTTGACGCNGCCGCAGGCTCGGTGAACTCCGCCATGATCATCTCGGAGCCGTTTGCCGTCGCTTACGCCCTTGACATGATCACGCACACGCTCGTCATTGACATCGGNGCAGGTACCACCGACCTTTGTCGAGTGTACGGCACCATNCCNGGACCCGGTGACCAAATGCACACCGGACACGCTGGGGACTACGTCGACAACCAACTCATCAAGGAAATCATGGCAAAGTACAACGGTGCCCAAATCACCAAGGACATGGCACGCNGGTGGAAGGAACAATACTCGTTCGTGTCGACCTCTGCTCCTGAAGAACCCGTGCTGGTTGACTTCTCCATCGAAGGAAAAGCNATGACGTTGGACATCACCGATTGCATGCAACGAGCTTGCGAATCNATTGTTGACCCGATCGTNGAAAACGTGAAGAAGCTCATCGCNGGATCAAACCCAGAATACCACGATGAATTCCGGAANAACATGGTNCTCGCTGGCGGNGGATCCGCAATCAAGGGCTTGGGAGCTCTCATCGAACGACGTCTCTCCGACATGGGCGACGTCAACGTTCACGTCGTGGACGACCCCGTTCGATTGGGCGCCATGGGTGGACTTCGTCTGGCCATGGAGGTCCCCGAGGACATGTGGAAGAACCTGACCCTCGCCTCTCGCTGAGGANCAGGACATCCGTTTGCGGTCGGNTGCGTCGGNGCNATNGGGAAGAAACGACCTTTTACCCTCGGCTCNGNTNGNNNANCATGCCACAANTGAGCACCGGCGATAAAGCACCGGCCATTGTTCTGCCCGCCATTGACGGATCGACCTTTGACATGAGCAACCTCCGCGGGAANAAAAGTCATTCTTACCTTCTTTCGNTTTTCCACGTGCCCACTTTGCAACATGAGGATTCGCAAAATAAAACAACGNTGGGATGAATTCTCAAGCGACACCGTCATGGTCGGTGTGTTTGACGCTGACNTTGATGATCTGCGCAAACGCATGAGAAAACACGACGCTCCGTTCACGATTGTNGCCGATGAATCCTACGNNGCGTTTGAGTCAAACGGCGTCTCCAAGTCGTTTGGAAAATTCATGTGGGGTGCTGCCAAATCCCCGCTCACCTTGCTCCTTGCTACAATGCGCGGCTATGTTCCGCTCACGATGTCAATCGCAAAACTCTCCACCATACCGGTTGACATCCTCATCGACGAAAGTGGCCATGTTGTGGATGCGCACTATTGCAAAGACACCGCCGATCACATGAGCCTTGACAAGATGATCGCGTTCTCAAACGGAACGCTNTGAGTTCGTTTGCCGCACGCNCCGGCGAAGAATCGCTCNCTGTCGAGCATGTTNCTCNGCGGAATTTGCGTTTNCCTNTGTCAGGCGTTTCCGGCCTTTTCCACTTCAGCCCAGTCGCGCATGAATCCCTCAAGGCCACGNTCCGTGAGTGGGTGACTCATCAATTGTCGGAAGGTTTTGGCGGGCATGGTGGCCGTGTGGGCACCCAGTTGAATGCATTGCAGAACATGCGTTGGGTGGCGAACGGAGGCNGCCAACACCTTCGTATCCAGGTCGTAATGCTCCCACGTGGTCATGATCTCAGCNATGAGTTCCATGCCGTCNTGTCCGGTGTCGTCGATTCGCCCAATGAAGGGTGANACGTACGTCGCTCCGGCTTTGGCGGCCATGAGTGCTTGCGAGGCNGAAAAAATGAGGGTGACGTTGGTGTCAATGCCGTCCTCGGTCAAAATTTTGGTCGCTGCNAGACCCTCNGGCGTGCACGGNATCTTGATGATCACGTTGTCGGGCAGTTCGGCTTTGAGTGCACGACCTTGCTCCACCATGCCGTCCGTGTCCATGGCCGTCACCTCCGCTGAAATCGGTCCCGAGCAGATACCTGCAATCTCTCGGACGACCTCCTTGAAATCTCGACCCGATTTTTTGATGAGCGACGGGTTGGTGGTGACGCCGTCGAGGATGCCCCANGCGGCGATTTCTCTGATTTCGTCAACGTCAGCAGTGTCAAGGAAGAACTCCATGAGNGNNCNTCATCAAAGGGATTCTATGAACTCTCCCCCGGGCNCCACCGCANTGAATCAAGCCTTGCGAGCGACGGCTCGTTTGGCGGCTTCCGCAATGAAGGGCGATGAGATTTCCATCACTTCCAACATCTCGTCCGCCTCTCCGGATTCTCCAAATCGGTCCTGAACGCCCACGCGTTCGAGGGGTGCGTAGGCGTTCGACGTNAGGTGCTCAGCAACCGCCCCGCCCAGCCCGCCAATGACGTTGTGGTCCTCGGCGGTCACCAGCGCACCGCACGTGGCAACGAGACGGTCGATGAGCTCACCATCAAGGGGTTTGAGCGTGTGCATGTCAACCACTGCAGCACTGATTCCCTCGGCGGCCAAAGCGTCGGCCGCTTCAAGGGACTGCGAAACCATGACGCCGCAGGCGATGATGGCCACGTCCTTTCCTTCCCGGAGGACAACACCTTTGCCGATTTCAATCTCATCCTCACGACCTTCGTACAGCACGGGTGTTTTGTTCCGTGCGGTTCGTGTGTAGGACGGCGACCCACTTTCAGCCAGTTGCATGGTCAACAATTTGGTTGAAACAACATCGCTTGGATGCATCACAATGACGTTGGGCAGGGTGCGATAAATGGCTAAATCTTCGATCGATTGTGCAGACGAACCGTCGGTACCGGTGTGGGTNCCGCCGTGGCTGCCGCACACGTGAACAGCGAGGTTTGGGCGTGCTACACCGTTTCTCATTTGCTCAAACGCTCGCTCGGTAAAAATCGCAAAGGTGCTGGCGAAGGGAATGTAGCCCGAGGAGGCCAAGCCGGCGCCAACAAGCAACATGTTTTGCTCTCCGATGCCGCACGANACGGTCCGCTCGGGATGCGCTTTTCGGAAATGGAGTGATTTGGTTGATTTACCGAGGTCGGCTTCCAAAACCACAACCTTCGGGTTGGATGCAAGCTCCAGCAACGCATCTCCGTATCCGTCGCGGGTCGCCGCCATCTTTGTCATGCGACCACCTCGCCGAGTTCAGCCATGGCTTGTGCGTATTGCTCATCGTTGGGGGCTGCACCGTGGAACGCAGGGTTGTCGGCCATGAACGAGACGCCGTGTCCTTTGACCGTATGAGCGATCAAGATGGANGGTCCGTTGTTGGTGCTGCTGAGGTACTCCATGCCTTCCACCACTTCTTGCATGTTGTGTCCATCGATTTCTTTCACGTTCCAACCAAACGCTTTCCACTTNGCTGGGATGTCGAACATTCGCATTTGNGCCTCGCAGAAATCATCGTTTTGGATTCGATTGCGGTCGAGAATGACGTTGAGGTTGCCCAACTCGTGATGAGCGGCGGCCATGGCTGCCTCCCAAACGCTTCCTTCCTGNATTTCACCGTCACCCAGCATCACGTACACTTGTCGTTCACTGTTGGCGAGGCGCCCGGCAATGGCAGCGCCCATCCCAAAGGACAGCCCCATACCGAGCGAACCGGCGGAGAAATCGACGCCNGGGCACCATTTCATGTCAACGTGGCCCTGACAAACACCTCCCANCACGCGATAGGAAGCGAGGTCATCTACGCTGATGAAGCCCATTTCNGCNAGGATGGCGTACATGCCCGGCGATGCGTGACCCTTTGAAAGAATGAATCGATCGCGATCTTCCCAGTCTGGCTCATCGGGCCGCACGCGCAGGACCGTTTTGTACAGGCCGACCAACAAATCGATTTCAGAGAGGGATCCTCCTGGGTGGCCTGCTTGTGCCCGGTGGACCATGTTGACGATGTGGACGCGGCACTTACGTGCAAGTTCTTCCAGTTCCGCTGCATTTGTCACGATTCCACCAACAAAGCGACGTTGATGTGGATGGCCTTTGATGATTGTGCAGGTCAACCTTGGGCGCTGTCCTCACTTGTCTCGCTTTGTTGGATTCAGTGCGTCAATCNTGTTTCGAACCGCTTCGGCGGTGATCATCACCGCATCGCTCGCCAGGTTGCTGCCTTTCGGCAGGGCTCTCGATGCAAGCCAGATGAACACGCCCACAAACCAGACAAAGAAGGCAAGCGANAAGAAATCNTTCAGCGTTGTGATGCCNAGTTCNGCTGCGAGGTCAATTTTTGCGACGATCAACACGGCGATGAAGACGCCCATAATGGACTCGCCCGCGATGAACCCTGCGCCGATCAACACACCTCGACTTTCAACGTCTTTTGCTGCGGCCACGGCTTTCTTGGACGGTTGCTTTCTGAGCACGCCGTCCACTCGCAAGTGTGCGCTTCGCAACATGACGTGNGAGATGACGCCGCCCACCATGATGGGTACGGAGAGGCCCAACGGGAGGTAGATCCCGATGGCAACGCTCATGACGGGCATTTTGAGTTGAATCAACGCNACGGCAATGGCAGCCCCCAGCACGACCATCTGCAGGTTCAAATCCCCGCCGAACGCACCTTGAACGATGGCGCCGATGAGCTCAGCTTGCGGTGCAAACAGGGCTGCGCTGCAATCGTAGAGNGCGTCTGAGTTTGCCCCCTCGGCAACCAAGCGTTCGTTGGTCAGACCACAGGCCGTGGACGAAATTTGGAAGGCGTCGTGGAGCAGGGANAGNACCGGGCCAATCACGACGGCACCGGTCAAGACGCCTACGATTTCCGCAACTTGTTGGCGTTTTGGTGTGGCACCGAGCATGTGGCCGGTTTTCAGGTCCTGCATCACATCGCCAGCGATGGCNGCACTCGATGCAACGATGGCGGCGATCAGAAGCGTGGCGTACATCAGGTCGGTTTTGGCCATGCCCAGGATCAGGTCACCGATGATGTAGACCAGGCCAACCGTGAACAGCAAGGTTGCGATGGTCATTCCGGAGACCGGGGAGTTTGACGAGCCCACCACGCCTGCGATGTAGCCCGCAACTGCAGCGAAGAAAAACGCAACAAAGCCGAGGAACAGAGCGCCTGCCAGCGCCAATACGAAGGATTCCGTTGCCCACCAGTAAAAGAAGAAGGTCAACACNACGAGGATCCCGCAAACGGTGAACACCCGATTCATNGGAATGTCCTGCTCGGTTCTCGGCAGTTCGTCCGCATGCTCATCGTTTTTGACAAAGGCCTTCGACAAGCCCGCAATGATGGTTTTGCGCATGCTCCAGAGGGTGTATACGCCCCCCACAACCATCGCACCAACCCCGACGTATCGGACTTGAGTTGCCCAAATGGCGTAAAACCCTTCCACCAGAGACCCNCTTGCCGGCCAACCGTAAATGAGCCCGTACATCGGGACGAGGATGCCAAAACCGAGCACGCCACCGAAGAAAATGAACGAAGCAATGCGTATGCCCACGATGTACCCGACCGAGAGAAGGGCAACGGAAAGGTCCATGCCAGCGTAAATTCGGGTTGAGATGACGTTGAACGCGCCTTCAACGGTGTGGTGGGTGATTTGGAAACCCTTGACCATCAAGCCGTACAGGCCCCCGATGGCCAGTGCGTAGAGGATGGCAAGTGCGCCATCGCCGCCTTCCTCACCGGCGACCAAGACTTCCCTGCACGCCACGCCTTCAGGATACGGCAGGGCTTCCTCAACGATGAACAACCGTCGCAGGGCAATCGTGAACATCGTGCCCAGCAAACCTCCCAACGTGGCGATGATGAGGGTCTCCATCCACTGGATGCTGGTCCAGATGTTCATGACCAGCAGGGCTGGCACCGTGAAAATAACACCGGCTGCAAGTGACTCNCCCGCCGAAGCCATCGTTTGAACNGCGTTGTTTTCGAGAATGGAAACGTCCTTGAACATGGTACGCAGGATGATCATGGACATCACGGCAGCGGGTATGCTTGCGGAAACCGTCATNCCGGCGTACAGCCCAAGGTAAGCGTTGGCGGCGGTCATGAGCACACCGAGGACCACGCCGACGATGATGACGCGCTGGGTTAACTCGAGCGGGCTTTCGTGCGCTGGAATGTACGGTTCCTGCCCTCCGCTCATGAGCCCTCCACCGTGTCGGGGTTGGTATATCCTGCGATTCATCTCCATCGAAATCGAGGTTCAATNCACATGGGATTCTACCCGCCACACTAATAGGTGTCCGGCCACCGCACTGGATTGTTTTCAATAGGTACTATTGAGAATGGGTGAGCGTATGGAGGAGCACTGGCACAATCTCTCCATCGATGACAGCCTTGTTGCTCAGGGGAGTTCAGAAACGGGCATCCTTGTTGATGAGGTCATTGAGCGTCGTAAGGCGTACGGNCTCAACAAACTTGACGAGCCAGAGAAAACNTCGGCGTTGCTGCGATTTTTGTCCCANTACAACGACCCGNTNAACTACCTCCTCATCGGTGCTGCGCTGGTGGCGTTGGCCATCAAACCGGACCATCCCGGAGATGCAATCTTTATTTTCATCGTGTTGACNGCCAATGCTTTTTTCGGATACTGGCAGGAAAANCAAGCCGAACAAGCNATGGATTCACTGAAACAAATGGCGGTCTCAAATTGCGTTGTTCTGCGGGGAGAATTTGAGAGCGAAGTACCAACCTCGGAACTTGTACCCGGCGATGTTGTCCGGCTCGAGCAGGGGTTGAACGTTCCAGCAGATGTNCGATTGCTCTGGTCGCAACAGTGCAAGGTGGATGAGTCAGCCCTCACNGGNGAGTCGNTNACGGTTGGAAAACACACCGANGCCCTTCCCAAAGAGACCGTGCTGGCGGACCGAAAAAACATGGCGTTCATGGGCACCACGATCTCCTCNGGTCGCGGGCTCGGACTGGTCGTCGCCACCGGCATGAAAACGGAGCTCGGAAAGATCGCCAGCAACATCGCCGAGGCTCAAACACCGAAAACGCCCTTGGAACTCAAACTTGAGAGCCTCGGTCGCTTCTTGGGTTTCGTAGCACTCATCGTCGCTGTGCTGTTGGTTTCGTTGAACCTCGTCGTCTCGTACGGCAAACCCGGTGTGGACCTGAGGGAAGTTGCCGTGCAGCAGTTCATCGTCGCCATCGCCATCTTTGTGGCGATTGTACCCGAAGGACTGCCCATCATCTTGGTCATCACGCTTTCACTCGGCATGCGAAACATGGCCCGGCACAAAGCGATCATCCGNCGAATGAAAGCCGTCGAGACCCTCGGGTCCACCACCGTCATCTGTTCNGACAAAACAGGGACGCTCACCAAGAACCAAATGACGGTTCGCCTGGTTCACACCCTTGCAGATGAATACAACATCACGGGTGAAGGCTTCGAGCCCAANGGGCATCTCATCCAAAACGGNGCCCAACTGTCCGATACCGACCTCAGGGCCCGGCAGTCCGACCTNGGTTTCCGTCTTCTCGGCGCATGCCTNTCCCTGTGTCACAACTCAAACATCGTTCAGTCCGAGGGCATGTGGCAGGCCATCGGCGACCCCACCGACTCAGCNTGNGCCGTCGCCGGTTGGAAAATCAACGGTGATGTGAAAAAATTCTCTCACCGACATCCACGAGTCAACGAGTTCTTCTTTGACGCCGTNCGAAAGCGAATGAGCGTNGTCCACGAATACGAAGGAGAGCAATGGATTTTCTCAAAGGGAAGTTCCGGAGGTTATGCGGAGCTGGCCACGTCCAAAATCGTCAACAACGAAATCGTGCCCCTGTCGGATGACGACCGGCAGCGAATCGCCAGCCTCAACGATGAGATGGGCTCACAAGCCATGCGCGTGATCGCGCTGTTCGCTCGGCCGGTGGCATCGGGGGACGACATCGAGGACATCTCTGCGGTTGAATCAAATCTGGTGTTTTTGGGGTTGATTGGAATCATGGACCCGCCGCGTCCGGAAGTAAAAGCGGCCATCGAAACNTGCCAGAGTGCTGGCATCAAGGTGAANATGATCACCGGCGATCAAGCCATGACCGCTGCCGCCATCGCCAACGAATTGCACATTGACGCATCGTCGGCCGGNGGNCTCGACGGTGCGCGTTTGTCTGCGATGAGCGACGAGGAACTCACGGAGTTGNCGGGTGATGTTGCCATTTACTCTCGGGTCACGCCCGACCAAAAAATGAGAATTGTCTCCTCTCTTCAAGAACAAGGNGAAATCGTTGCCATGACCGGNGACGGTGTCAACGATGCGCCCGCTCTTTCAGGGGCCAACATNGGTATCGCGATGGGGATCGCCGGGACCGACGTCGCCAAGGATGCGGCGGACATGGTTCTCCAGGACGACAACTTCGCCAACATCGTTCACGCTGTTGAGGAAGGTCGGAAAATCTACCAAAACATACGGAATTTCGTTCGCTATCAAGTGTCAACCAACGTGGCGGCTGTGGCTCTCTTGGNGCTCGCGACGGTCTTTTTTGGCCCCGAAGCNNTGCCCCTTACGGCAACACAAATCCTGGTGATCAACATCCTGATGGACGGTCCACCCGCGGTCGCGCTTGGCGTTGAAAAGAAGCACGGGAACGTCATGAATCGCCCTCCCAGGCCCGTNGACGAAGGTCTTCCCAACGGCCGTGACATCTCCCTNATTTTCTACCTNGGCGCCGTGATGGTGGTGGGTACGCTGTCGGTGTTCTATCTGGCAGGCGGTGGTTTGGCCGAATGTCAGTTGTTGCCCAGCGAAACGACGACAACGGCGTTTGACGTCGACGCTTGCACGTTGGGCGACCAAGGCGAAATCGACAAGTGGCAAACCTATGCNGACGGTCACTTCCACCACGCACAAACCATGACNTTTGCCGTGTTTATNGTCTACCAGTTGTTCAACGTGCTCAACTGTCGTTCGAACGAACANAGCGTGTTTGAACTCGGTCTGTTTTCCAACAGAGCCATCAACTACGCCCTGTTGATCTCAGCAGGNCTCNTGCTCTTTTTCGTGCAACTNGCAAACGTTTCGATTCCTCTCATTGGNATNCAGATCGGCTCGCTGTTGTCAACCAACACGCTGNCCTCTGACGANTGGATCGTCGTCGTCCTGGTTGCATCCAGCGTGTTCATCATTGAAGAATTCCGAAAATTCATTGTAAAATCGGGCTTCTTATCGGTCAAAAAGCGTTGATGGGCTTAAGCACATCTTCTTGAAGAGAGCAGGCGCCCATNNACCATGGAGGCCGTGCNNCAGCCCGCACCGTTGGCTGGCGAACACGAGGATTGGCTTCACCGACTCGGGGTTTCCTTGAGTGCCTCGAAATGGTCAGAATCACTGCAGGGCATCGTNGGCAAGCTTGCATTGAACACGCCCTTGGACCTTGAGGACGGTGTGGTGTTGTTCAACCACCCCGACCTGCATGAACTCGGTGCGTTGGCCAACGCCGTGCGCGAAGCGCGCTTCGGTCGCCAAGCGTTCTTCAACTCCAACGTNCACATCAATCAAACGAACATTTGCGTGCTTGCCTGTCGCTTTTGTGCATTCCGTCGCGGCCCCAAAGCCGATGATGCGTACGCCATGTCCGTCGATGANTACGTCGCAGACCTTGCCCAATACGCCCACGCAGTTGACGAAGTTCACTCTGTGGGCGGACTNCACCCGGAGTGGGGGGTCGAACATTACGAGTCGCTCTTCCGCCGCGTGTCGGACGAACATCCTCACGTGTCCATCAAAGCGTTGACCGCCGTTGAGATCAAGCACCTCGCCCAGCGGTCGTCCATCAGCACGCTCGATGTCCTCAAGCGNCTCCGACAGGCCGGTCTGATGTCCCTTCCGGGAGGCGGTGCNGAAATTTTGGACGACGAGGTGCGNGCCGTCATCTGCAACGGNAAGGAGAGCTCCGAGGAGTACATACAAATCCATCGTGAGGCTCACCAAGTCGGCCTTCCCTCAAACTGCACCATGTTGTTTGGTACGATTGAAACGCTTGAACAGCGCATTCAGCACATGATCTCACTCCGTGAATTGAACCACGAAACCCAAGGGTTCCAATGCTTTGTNCCCTATCCGTTTCTTCCCGANGACACTCGCCTTCCNCAAGCNCAACTCGCNTCGGGAACAGAAGTCCTTCGAACCATCGCTGTGTCCCGCTTGATGCTCAACAACATCCCNCACATCAAGGCCTACCGNATGAACATCGGNGACCACCTCGCAGAGTTGGGCTTGCAATACGGCGCAGACGACATCGACGGCACGGTCCAGAAAGAGTCCATCATGCACCTCGCNGGCTCCACCGCTCCGCTCGACCACGACCGCTCAAAACTCGCCCGACTGATCAACGACGCCGGGTGCACACCCGTCCAGCGCAACACCGTTTACACGTCGTTTGAACCGTACACGCCTCCGCCGATCAAGCCACGCCGTTCGTTGCCCATGGCGACCCTCTAAGGTGATGACGTGGCCGCAACATGGACCAAAACACTGGGCCGGGTGGCGTTCATCAACTGCGACCCGCTTTACCACCACCTGTCGGACGATTGGAACGTCCTCGCCGCCCCACCGTCGTGGCTCACCGGCCACGTTCTGAGGCGCGATTGCATTCTTGCTCCGATACCGGCAGCCGACTATGCCAAACACGCTGACGACCTCGTCCTCTTGCCGGACATTGGCATTGGGAGTCAGGGGGAAGTCGGCAGCGTCCTTCTGTTTGGTGGTGTGCCGCTTGACGCCATGAAAACCATCGCGCTACCGAGCGATTCAGCAACCTCCGTCGCCTTGCTCAAGCACCTCATCGCCAAACAGGGCCGTGACATGGACTACATTTCCACGGGGCCCGACTACGAGTCCATGATGGCCATTGCGGACGGTGCCTTGCTGATCGGCGATCGCGCCCTCGAAGCTGCCAAAGAATTTCCCGAAATGGTTCAGATGGATTTGGGCACAGCGTGGATGGATGAGGAGGGGCTTCCGATGATCTTTGGCGTTTTCGTTGCGAGGAGAGACACCCCCGTGGATGCGTTGAAGTTGGCCCATGCCTCCCTGGTCGCCAACCTTGAACGGTTTGAATCCGAGACAGACAAACGCGAAGCCGTCATCGAGTGGTCGATGGAAAAATCAGGGCTGTCCCACGAACGACTCGACCAGTACTACGGCGAGGTGTTCAATCGACTGAATCAACATCACCTCAACGGTTTGTTTCGATTTTTGGACCACGCGTGCGGCATGAAATCACAACCCCAATTTGCGTGGTAATAGACGTGCGTTGTATCAAAATTTGAACGGATGGTTCTTGAAGGTCATGAAGGTGGACTAAGCATGGTGATTGAACTCCCGTTGGACGAAAACGGAAACAAACTCGTTCGTATCGGTCACAGCCCAGACCCTGACGATGCGTTCATGTTCCACGCCATGACCACAAACGCTTTCCCAACACCTGGCTACAACTTTGTTCACGAGCTGCAGGACATTGAAACCCTGAATCACCGAGCTATGAATCAGGACCTGGAGGTTTCGGCCGTCTCCATCCATGCTTATCCCGATATTGCGGAACACTATGCGTTGATGAACTGCGGTGCATCGATGGGCGAAGGATACGGCCCCATGATCGTCTGCAAGAAAGGTGTGTCTGAAGAGGAAGCACGCAATGCAGTGATCGCTGTCCCGGGCCTCAAGACCAGCGCCTATCTCGGTTTGCGATTGGCCTGGGGTGATTGTGAAGTTGCGGTGGTCCCCTTTGACGAAATCATACCTCGCATCCTCGATGGAACCTACA
>NZMN01000030.1 GCA_002694525.1 Methanobacteriota archaeon | reverse complement strand
TGAAGAGTTTAGGTGTGGCCATGCGTCTTGAACTGGAGGACCGAAGATGAGTCGAAAGAGCACAATGATCCCCAAGCGAATCGCCCAGATTCGATTTGGCCTGATGGACCCGAGCGAAATCCGAAAGATGTCGGCCGTTGAAGTCAAGACGGCGGACACCTACAAGGACGACGGGCACGCCTACAAGCAAGGCCTCATGGACCCGCACATGGGTGTCATCGAGCCCGGTTTGCTCTGCCCGACCGACAACTGTCAGTACCAAGATTCCCCCGGCCACTTCGGTCACATCCAACTGGAACTGCCCGTGATTCACATCGGATTCGTGAACCTCATCAAAACCGCTCTGAAGGCCACGTGCAACGACTGCAGCAACATTCTGCTTCACAGCGAACCCGGCACCTCGCCCGGTTCCAACCCCGAACAGAGTGAGCAGGACTACTACCGCAACCGAATTCGCGACGTCATCACCAAGCACGGTGTGGGTTCAACCGAGTTTTCCAAGATCATCAAAGAAGTTGAAAAGGTCACTTCGGGAACCAAGCGAAAGGTCTGCATGCACTGCGGCTCAACCCAGGGCAAGATCATTCTTGACAAGCCAACGACCTTCAAGGAGAAGCACGACAACACCGAGCGAAAACTCAACCCTCGAGACGTCCGTGAGTGGCTCAGCAGCATCCCACCCGAGCACCTCATCTTCATCGGCATGGACAAGCAGAACCGACCCGAGTGGGTTGTGCTCAAGGTGCTCCCCGTGCCTCCGATCACCGTCCGACCGTCCATCACCTTGGACAGCGGCGACCGCTCGGAAGACGACCTGACGCACAAACTCGTTGACGTGCTGCGCATCAACCAGCGCCTGCGAGAAAACCGCGACTCCGGCGCACCTCAGCTCATTGTTGAGGACCTTTGGGAACTGCTTCAGTACCACATCACCACCTACTTTGACAACCAAACATCGGGCATTCCACCCGCTCGCCATCGTTCGGGTCGAACCCTCAAAACCCTGACGCAGCGTCTGAAAGGGAAGGAAGGCCGATTCCGAAGCAACCTTTCGGGGAAGCGTGTCAACTTCTGTGCCCGGTCCGTGATTTCACCCGATCCCTACCTCAGCGTCAACGAGGTCGGTGTTCCGACCAAGATCGCCAAGGAACTGACGGTCCCCATTCGTGTCACGACGCGAAATCGAGAGCAGATGCGACAGATGATTCTTCGTGGACCCGACGTCCACCCTGGCGTCAACTACATCGTCCGCGGCGATGGCCGTCGCGTCAAAATCAACGCACGAAGCCGACTCATCAACGCTGGATTCAGGTGCCACAACCCGGAGTGCGGCGTTGACACGAACGGTCACTATCACGGCGCACGCCCCGACCTCCACGAGGTCATGCCCGCTCCCAACTTCCTTCCCGGCATCGTCGTGCAGAAGCAGATTGCTCTGAGCGGCATGGACCAGCAAGAAGAAGTGAGCTACATCGTCAACGACACGGCCACGCTCAACAACCTTCAGGGCCTCGATGAAAACGGGCGAAAACTCCCCGCCGACGACCCTCGGGCCATCCTCCACTACCGATGGATGCACGAACTGGCTCAGGCCGACAACCCGAACCCAGAACCTTTCCCCGAACACCTTGAGGTGGCCTGCCCCCACTGCGGCAGCCCGTTCGATGAGTGGGGCGAAGAGCGAACCGGTGTTGAGGACCGACTGTCCACGCTGGACCGATACGGCAACCCCAAGCCCGGTCTGCAAGTTGAACGCCACCTGATCGACGGCGACGTCGTCATCTTCAACCGACAGCCGTCCCTGCACAGAATGTCGATGATGGTGCACGAAGTTCGCGTCATGAAGGGACACACGTTCCGGTTCAACCTGGCCGTTTGTACGCCGTACAACGCTGACTTCGACGGCGACGAAATGAACCTGCACGTCATTCAGTCCGAGGAGGCNCGCGCTGAAGCGAAGATTCTGATGCGTGTCCAAGAGCACATCCTGACCCCGCGGTACGGCGGTGCGGTCATCGGTGGCATCCACGACCACATTTCGGGTGCTTACCTCCTGTCTCGTCCGGGAACCATGATTCGCCAAGCCCACGGTTTGGAGATGCTTGGNAACATCGGCTACACGGGCGCTCTGCCTGAACTCGTCAAAGACGAGAACGGCGAACCAGCCTACCGCGGTCAAGACATCGTGTCGCTCATCATCCCCGACAACATCCACCTGCGATTCCGCAGNCGCTCGAACGACATGGTGATGGTCAGAAACGGACAGGTCGACGGTACCCTCGACAAGCGAGCCATCGGTGCTGAAGACGGCCGTCTTTTGGACGCCATCGTACAGACGAACGGCCCGGAGGAGGGCGCTCGGTTCCTCGATGAGTTCACTCGATTGTCCATCGCAGCGTGCACCTCGCTCGGATTCACAACCGGCATCGACGACGAAGACCTCTCCGACGACGCCGTTGACGCCATCAACGCAGCCAACGCGAGCGCTCAAGAAGGCGTCACGCAAGAACTCGAGAAGTTCGGCAAAGACGGAAANAAGTACGAGGCCCGCCCGGGTCGAACCCCTCGTGAGACCCTCGAAGAGAACATCATGCAAATGCTGGACAAAGGAAAGCAAGAAGCCGGTGACATCGCCAAGGACGANCTCAACAAGTCGGGTTCGACCAACGCCGCGGTCAACATGGCCATTTCAGGGGCTCGTGGCTCAATGGACAACCTGACCATGATGGCAGCGTCCATCGGTCAAGCCAANGTTCGTGGAAAGCGACTCGAGCGCGGATACGACGATCGTGTGCTTCCTCACTTCAAGCGAGGCGGCCGCGGTGCNCTGGACCGTGGGTTCATCGCATCGTCCTTCAAGCGCGGCTTGGAACCAACGGAGTTCTTCATGCTGTCCGTATCCGGTCGTGAATCCCTGGTCGACACCGCTGTGCGAACCGCAAAGTCGGGGTACATGCAGCGACGTCTNATCAACGCCATGGACGATTTGAAGGTTTACGACGATGACATGCTGTCGGTCCGAAACACGGCCAACCGCATCATCCAGTTCAGCTACGGCGANGACGGCATTGACCCCTCCCGTGGCGTGCACGGCTCNCCGTTCAACATCGACGTCATCGTCGACGCCGCCCTCGGAACCGAAGGCGGTTTGGAGGACAACCGAGATTCCTACGANTTCAGCACCGAAGAAGAGGACATGGGCGCATGGGAAGAATCCGCAGAGCACGACGGAGGTGAAGACTGATGGTCGTCAAGAGCGCAACCAAGAAGAAGCTCATGGATTTGGGCATCGACGAAAACTTCGCTCACGCCCTCGCCGACGACCGGAAGTGGGACGATGTCAAGGTGATGAGCCAAGCGGACATCGCAAAAATTTGCGAAACCGACTCGGAAACGGCCGGNAACATCCACGGAACGATTCTTGCTGCNACACAAAAAGGCCGAGACGGNGATGGAGAAAATTCGGGTCCTGTCACCAAGGTTCGACTCGCAGGTCGCACCAGCAAACGCCGAACCAGAGCCAAGACCGTCGTGGACATGGAACCCTACGACCACGACCGAAAGATGCAAGCCATGGAAAATGAACTCGCCANCGACCCCGTNTACGCCAANCTCGCTGAGGCGGTTGAGGCAACGGGATCGGGGCGATTCACCAACCGCATNCTGGCCGANCTGACGANGGCCTGCCACAGCCGAGGCAAAAAGAAACTCACCAAACCACAGGCCAAGAAAGTCATCGATGAAGCCATCGTCGCTCTCGACCGAGCCAGCATTGACCCGTACGAAGCAGCCGGCATCATCACGGCCCAATCCATCGGAGAACCCGGCACGCAAATGACGATGCGAACGTTNCACTACGCCGGTGTGGCCACGGTNAACGTNACCCAAGGTCTCCCGCGCATCATCGAAATCGTTGACGNCNGGAAGGTCCCCCAAACACCNACCATGACCATTCGATTGAANGAAGGGCAAATTCAGGATGCNAATGCAGCNAAGAAACTGGCNGCCGCCATCGAAGTGACGACCACCGTCAACATCGCCACCCTCGAAACCGACGTCGCACAGCGCCGTCTGGTTCTCAACCTGAACAAAGGGAACCTCAAGCAAAAAGGCATGACGGCCGCTGAGGTGAAGGACAAACTCGAACGAGCGACCCGACTTTACGTCCAAGCGGACAAGGAAAAGAACCCCTCGACCTTGACGATGATTCCAGGCGTTCACTCGGAAGAAGACCTCGCCGAGTTGGCGGAAAACCCGCCTTCCTACACCATGCTGCTGCAACTTGAAGAAAAGATTCGAGACATGCGTCTGAAAGGCATCCCGGGCATTGANCGAGCAAACCCCCAGCTTGACGACAAGACCGGTGANTACTACCTTTCNACCATCGGAAGCAACCTTCAACGCGTCAGCGAACTNGAAAACATCGACCGTTCCAGGACCTACACCAACAACATCATCGAAATCTACGATTATTTGGGCATTGAAGCGGCTCGTCAAGCCATTGTGAACGAACTTCAAATGACCCTTGACGGTGCTCGACTTGAAGTGGACGTTCGCCACTTGTTGATGGTCGCTGACGTGATGACCTCCGAAGGCGAGGTACGAGCCATCGGCCGACACGGTGTGTCCGGAACCAAGCACAGCATTCTCGCTCGTGCGGCGTTTGAGGTCACGGTGAACCACCTGCTCAAGGCNGGTATCATCGGTGAGAAGGACTACTTGACCGGTGTGGCCGAGAACATCATNGTCGGTCAACCCATCTCGCTGGGCACCGGCAGCGTCGCCCTGTATTACATCCCCGAGGAGTNAAGTTCCAACCATGAGAAACACACGTGGAGAATGGAGGAAATGAAATGGATCTAAGCCGACAACTGAAAAACGCAATCGCAACAGGNAACCTGTTGTTTGGACAACGCCAGGCCAAGGACGCCTGCTCAAACGGAAACGCGAAGATGGTGATTCTTGCNGCGAACTGCCCGGAGGACTACACCACGGAACTGCGAGCCGCCCACCCCGAGGTGAGCATGCACCGATCNCGAATGGTCAACCGTGAGCTCGGCATNGCGTGCGGAAAGCCCTTTTCCGTCTCAACGATCACCGTCCTCGACGCTGGAGACAGCGACTTGATGGCGCTGGAAGGCAACGTCGAGTGATTTTTCGGAATCANCACGACAACACCTTGATGGCCCTTGGGGACCACGGCAAGCCATGCGTCGAACACACACGCGAGTTGCCACCGCCCTGACGGCCCTGCTGTTGCTCAGCGTCCTGAGTTCGCTGGCCGTTCCGGCNTCGCTCGGAATCGACCAGACCGNTGCTGCAACCTCCACCGGCCGCAGCACCTCCGCAGAGGTGTTTCTAACGGGCGGAGGATCAACCACCCACGATGAATTCGCAGGGGCCATCGCTGCTGCAGACAACGGATTTGTCGTNGCAGGTGACGTCAACTCCTCAGCGCCGTCGCTNGTGTTTGGCCCGCACACGTACATTCCGACCTCACCGTACACAAACGGTAACGACTTCTTCCTCGCATCNGTCAACGGTAACGGGGCGTGGGACTACGTCGTGGGTGCCGACCATTCTCAAGGTGGGGTCTCGTTCATGGCCGATGTGCAGGCCCACGCCGGAAACGCCGTCGTCGCTGGCTACATGTACGGACCGGTTGATTTCGGCCAATTTTCCCTTTCTTCGGCCGTCCAGTACGACGCATTCATCGCCCAAGCCGANGCAACNGGAAATTGGATGTGGGCNACNGGCTTCCAAACCCTNCCCAACTCGTCCACCGATTCAAGCATCCCTCAGGCCATGGCCGTCGACCTGGTGGGNGACGTCATCGTCGCCGGTGTCTTCTCGGGCGAAACCGACTTTGGTGGGACCAGCATCAACGTTTCAAGCGTTGAAGTGTTCATCGCAAAACTCGACGGCATGAGCGGGAACCTNAAATGGGTCGTGCACGGAGGNGGCGGCGGTACCGAACAAGTCACCGACGTGGTGGTTGACANCGCTGGGAACATNTACGTTTCAGGGATCACGCCAAACAACGTCCTCTTCGGCAGCAACAGCTACAGCATCGTCGGGACGCAGGATTCGTTCGTGGTCAAACTGTCAAGCGGCGGGGCAGTCCAGTCCGTAAGCGGTTACGGAATCGCCAATCAGGCCGTTTCCTTAACGGGGCTGGCCGTCGACGGCAACGGCGACCTCTACGCCGGTGGGTCCTACGAAGGAACGATGGCAAAGAACGGTTGGTCCATCACGGCGAACAAGGGCGGTGCCGACCTGTTTTTCATCAAGGAAGGCTCCACGTCCTCCAACCAGTGGGCGGCCACCGGCGGCTCAAACACCGCCGATACGCTGANGNCCATGGACGTCAANTCCAAAGGAGAACTCATCTTCNCGTCCTTCTTCCTCGACGGTACGTTCAGCGCAGGAACAAAGTCAACCACGGGTACGAGCAGCGCTTGGCTNTCCACCCTCGATGCGGACGCCATGGTGGGTGGATTGACCAACACCGGTGGCTGGTCGTGGCTGGACGTCACGGCGAGTTCAGCGCTCGAGGTGGGTTGGGACGTTGCCTACAACTCAAGCGACGTTGCTGCCGTGATCGGCTCGTTCATCGGACCTGCTGGAAGCGACACCATCACCAAAGGGACCGACAGCGTCACGACGACCGGTGGATGGGACAACTTTGTTTGGGTCATCGACCCCTCGATGAAGGCCGATACGGACAACGACGGTGTGCCGGATGTCTCAGACAACTGCCCGAACGTCTCAAACCCGCTGCAAGGCAACACCGACGGNGACACACAGGGCGATGCGTGCGACTCCGACGACGACAACGACGGCATCACCGACAATTCACCCGACGACTGTCCTCGCGGCGGTGCTGCGAACTGGGGCTCNACCCAGAACTTTGACGACCCGGCCAATTCGACCGACTGGGACCGCGATGGATGCAAGGACGACGTTGANGACGCNGACATCGACAACGACGGCGTNGAAAACGACGTCGACNNCTGTCCCCGTTCNTCCTATCAACCCCCACGACCAACGTGGACGTCGGACGGACAAACGGACGTCGACGGCGATGGCTGTCGCGACGCCGACGAGGACACGGACGACGACGCCGACGGTTTCGAAGACGTCAGCGACGACTGTCCGACCGTCTTCGGCAACTCCACGCTGGGCGAAGAAGGGNGTTTGGACAACGACGGCGACGGATGGTCAAACAACTTTGACGACTGCCCNGATGCGTTTGGTAATTCGACGCTGGGTGGAAAAAACGCCTGCCCGGACATGGACGGCGACGGGTGGGCGGANCAAGACGACGACTTTCCAATGGACGCCACACAGTGGGACGACACGGACGGCGANGGCTACGGTGATAACCCAGAAGGGACCACACCGGACGACTGCCCCACCGTTGTGGGNACCTCAACGCTNGATCGCTTGGGTTGCCTCGACTCGGACGGCGATGGATACTCCAATCCTGACGGTGTTTGGAACGCTGAATCCGGAGCGGATGCGTTCATTGACGACCCCACGCAATGGTCCGACTTTGACGGCGACGGTTTTGGCGACAACTACGCCAACGACACGTGGACCAACCGCAACCCCTCCTGGCCCGGTGANCTTCGTGAGGACGTGACCGTGCAGGACGCCTGCCCGACCCAAGAGGGCACGTCNTGGCAAAACGGGCTGATCGGTTGCCCCGATCAGGNCGGGGACGGATGGTACAACCTCCAAGATGCGTTTCCCANCGACCCNACGCAATGGGCGGACGTCGACGGCGATGGGTTCGGCGACAACAGCTCAGGGAACGANGCCGATGAGTGCCCCACCGTTGCCGGNACCTCAACCGTTGACCGCTTGGGATGCGTCGACAGCGACGGAGACGGCTATTCAGACCCCGACCCGAACACCAACTGGCTGCCCGCTCAAGGAGCGGACGCTTTCCCCAACGAACCCACGCAGTGGGCGGACCAGGACATTGATTCCTACGGAGACAACCCTGCAGGCGTACGAGCCGACGATTGTCCAACCGTACGAGGTAGTTCAACGATTGACCGTCTGGGTTGCGTGGACAACGACGGAGACGGCTATTCAGACGCCTCCGGCGACTGGACTGTGCTTCAGGGCGCTGATGCGTGCCCGCTCATCTACGGGTTTTCAACCGCTGACCGAATCGGTTGCTTGGACACCGACGAGGACAATTATTCCGACCCGACCGTGGACTACGGTGTAGAAGACGGAGCGGACGCGTACCCCAACGACCCCACACGATGGATTCTCGAACCCGAGGAAGAGACCAGCCTCCTCGCTGGCTCAAACGCCCTTATCGGCGGCGGCGTTGGCTTGGTGGTGGCGTTGGTTCTTGTGGGATTGATCATGCGACGACGCGGCAAGAAAGAAGAGGACAAAACATGGGCGGCCCCCGGCGGGATGCCTGACTTCTCAGCACAACCCAGCGCCGTGGCCATGCCTGACTTTTCTGCGCAACCGGCCGTTGCCCAACCGATGTACGCCCAACAACCAACGCCCGCTGTCGCAGCGGTTCAACCTGCGGTGGTTCCGCCCCCTGTGGCTCAACCCGACCCGGCGCGTGAATACTACAACGGTTTGCTCGCTCAGGGCTACCCGCACGACGACGCCGTTCGCTACACTCAGCAGTACTTCCAACAATTCCGAGGCTGAAAACGGACGGGCTCGCCATGCGTGGAGACGGAGCTCGGTTGTTGGACAACCCCGTTGTTCGTGGGCTTGTTGTGTTCTCTGCGTTTCGGGCGGTGTACGGCGTCGGAATCTTGGTCGTCACCTACGTCCTTGCAACCAGTGGGACGGCTCCGTGGTGGACATCGCTTGTTTTTCTTGGATGCTCCATGGTCTTCTCGAGGTGGTTGTTTCGCAGGCTCAAGGGGCGATGGCCGGGCCTGTTTGATGCCAAGCGTTCGAAAACCCACACGGAAACGGATCAGACAACGCCTTGAGCCATCATGGCCTCTGCGACTTTGAGGAAACCGGCCACGTTTGCACCGAAGACGTANTCGCCCTCACGGCCGTACTCCTTTGCCGTTTCAAACGCATTCTTGTGAATGTCGACCATGATGTCTTCCAGGCGCTTGTCAACCTCTTCACGCGTCCACGAGAGGCGGAGCGAGTTCTGCGACATCTCGAGCCCTGAGGTGGCGACACCCCCGGCGTTGCTGGCTTTCCCCGGGGCGAACAAAACGCCTGCCTCCTGGAACACCTCAACCGCTTCCGGGGTGCACGGCATGTTGGCTCCTTCGCCAACAGCGATGACCTTGTTGGCCACGAGCATCTTGGCCTCTTCGCCGTTGAGTTCGTTTTGCGTGGCNCACGGAAGAGCCACGTCAACGTCAACGTTCCANAGGCCGTTCACGGAGGGNTCAGGAGCGCTGGGGGTGAAGGTGGCGGAGGGGTATTCCTTGGCGTATTCGGAAATCCGTCCGCGACGGTTGTTCTTGAGGTCCATGACGAAGGCAAGTTTCGCCCGGTCNATGCCTTCTGGGTCGTNAATGAAACCGGAGGAGTCCGAGAACGTGACGGGCTTGCCCCCGAGATCGAGGACTTTCTCGCAAGCAAATTGAGCCACGTTGCCTGAGCCGGAGATNGAGACCGTGGCGCCCTCGAAGGACTTGCCCTTTGTAGCCAGCATCTCGCGGGCGAAGTACACCAGTCCGTAACCCGTCGCTTCGGGACGAATGAGGGAGCCGCCGTACGATCGGCCCTTACCGGTCAAAACACCGGCCTGGAATTCGTTCTGCAAGCGCTTGTACATGCCGAACATGTATCCGATCTCTCGTCCACCAACACCGATGTCGCCTGCGGGAACNTCGCAGTCNTGGCCAATGTGGCGCCAGAGTTCCATCATGAAGGATTGACANAATCGCATGACNTCGCCATCGGACTTNCCTTTCGGGTCAAAGTCTGCACCTCCTTTTCCGCCACCCATCGGCAAGCCGGTGAGTGAATTCTTGAAAATCTGCTCGAAAGCCAGGAACTTCAAGATGGACGTGTTGACGCTGGGGTGGAAACGAAGTCCACCCTTGTAGGGGCCGATGGCACCGTTGAACTGGATGCGAAAGCCACGGTTCACCTGCGTGTTACCATCATCGTCCACCCAGGGAACTCGGAAGTGAATGAGGCGTTCAGGCTCCACGACGCGCTCCACGATGGAGATGTACTGGGGGTTGGCCTCGAGCACGGGCTCAAGCGATTCGAGGACCTCCTTCACCGCTTGGTGAAATTCNGGTTGGTCTGGGTCACGGGCTACGACTTTTGCATAGATTGCATCACTGGGGCTCATCGGCATACCTTCTACCACCCGGAGGTGTGTTGCGACGCCCTTATGCAGTCCCTTTCTAATGGTTGCCCCTGAGTCGTCTCGCAGAGGTGCGTTTGGCCCGGCAAAAAACGGCGTTCANAAGGTGCAAACTGCGAGGTAGCGTTCCAGGCGTTTGACCCGCCGTTGACCGTTTTCATCCACTTCCGACATGGCGCGAATGGATTCTTCGATGAGCGCGTGTTCNTCCTCTTGGAGACCNACAATACGACGCAAGTGGTCAAGCATGGCCCACTCCTCCTCGCTGATNACGTCGTCGTCAAGCGCAGCGATGAGGGCCGACTGATACGTCGTGGCGTCGCCCATCTGATGGCCGATGAACTCACTCTCCTCGTCAAACGGCCACTCGGCATCGCCTGAGACCACCGCCAAGCATTCGGCGGTGTCGGAAGGAGCGACGCCCAACGCGCCGGCCAGGATCCGCAAGATCTGAGCTTCGTCGTCCGTCACAATGGCGTCGTCAAAGGCCACTCGAAGGGTTTCAAGGTACAAGTAGAGGCCTCGGGTTGGGACCAGGGTCATGATGGTTNACGCCAGCGACTCGTCCTTGAAACTTCGCCAACGTTTGCAACGGACCAAGCACTTGTATTCANGTAATGACGTTTTGTCATCATACTGCATACATTGATATACTGCCTGTTCCTGTCTCATCCTACAGGAGGAACCGGAATGACCCAACCCACCAGTGCAGTCTCGCTCAGAATCACCGAGGAGGATTTGGCTCTCCTCGATGCACGNATCGGCATGGATGGAGCCCGGAACAGGTCCGANGTGGTCCGATTGGCCATTCAGGAATTCCTTCACAACCAGCCGCTTTTGGCCAACATGAAGTCCATTCGAATTCCGTTGGGTCGTGCTGACCAGCAACGNCTNGGCCAGCTGTANGAGTTGGGCGGCATCACGCCCGAGCACGCAGCGCAGGAGGGACTCAAACTCTACATCAAGCGAGCCGTTGCAGAGATGCAACCGATCGATACCACACTCGAAGAAGCCGTGGAGGCGTCCAGGGCTTCGACGATACGACGCAGCGAATACCAAGAATGAATGGTGAGAGACTGGAGGGGATGGGATGAATTGGCAAAACTCAGGATACAACCTTGGTGATGCCACCCTTGGAGCTTCGCAGGACCGGCCTGTCCTGCAGAGCTTTGTCTCGCTGTATCAGCGTGCCCGTCGTGCACGCNTNGGCCTTGGTTCCNACAACCAAACACCCCCACACGCTTCCCTGGACGACGGCCAGGGAGGCCCAGATTCCACCCCCGTCAATTGATGCGGTGGTTCCCCGTGCCCAGCCCCCACACTTCTGGGCACATTCACTCAACCCAGTGAAACCTGTCCTCGTGGTGCGAATCCTTTAGGAGGGTCGCCGTAGGATGTGCGCTATGAACGAGCAACGTGTGGAAGTTGACTCGTTCACCTACCCGTTCCTCGCTCACGCCAAACCGCGTCCGGGGCAGCTCGAAATGATTCAGGACGGCATCTTGGCCCTTGCAAAAGGCGGTTTTCACCTCGCAGCTGCTCCAACCGGTATCGGGAAAACCGCCGCCTCACTGGCTGCGGCGCTCGAAGTCGCAGGTCGCTCCTCACAAAAGAAAACGGTCTTTTTTCTCACGTCTCGCCAAACTCAACATCGCATCGTGGTCGACACCGTTCGGCGCATCAACGAACGACGAAAGGGTTCGATGCCCGTCCGGTTGGTGGACATGGTGGGCCAAGCAGGCATGTGCGTCCAACCCTTTGCCAAAGAGTCCCCTCTGGTGTTCTCTCTGCTGTGCAGTCAAGCCAGAAAAACTCGTTCCTGCAAACCTTGGATCACATCCGCACCTGGATTGAAGGAACGCATCCTCGCCACGCCCCTGCACGTTGACGAACTCGTGGACATCAGCAGGACCCACACCGTTCACGGAGAACCTGCACAGACCTGTCCTTGGAAAGCAGCGCGCGAAGCCGTCAGCGACGCAGACGTCTTCGTCGGCGATTACAATCACCTGTTCGATGACGGCGTGCGTGAGTCCAGTCTCAAAGCCATGGATCTTTCCTTGGAGGACATCATCATCGTGGTGGACGAGGCGCACAACCTTCCCGATCGCATCCGCATGACGCTGGAAAAACGACTGACGAGAACCATGATTCGGAACACCCAAATGGAGCTGGAGGAATACGCCGGTGTTTTGGCTGAGGCGATGAAAGCGCCCGGAGGGGATGTGTTTTCGTTTTCCCACGGTCTTGCTGCGTGGGCTTTTGACGTGGTNAAAGCCTCNAGAGGTGGATTTGATGCTCTGTTCAACGGGTACATGCGCAATCTATCGGGCCAGGACGAAGAGGCGGAAGTNGCCGTTGATGATGTTTTGAACGTGTTCCACCGTGCGTGCGATACGGTTGATGGAAAAGCCGGCCAGCAGCAATTGCAAGCTTCGTCGTCACCGCACCCCGAGGTCGACGTGGCCGTGCGCATTCATCAGCTCAGGGACGTCCTCCAAAGCGTCGATGTGGACATGGAAGCCGGCGATGATGGAAATCCGATGGAGCCAAACGCCCACAAAGTTGCTGAAATCCTTGACTGTTTGCTGAAATTTGGCTCAACGCCGGCCCTGACGATGATTTACGATACCAAAGGAAAAGACGGCCGAATCACGACGCATCTTCTCGACCCCGGTTTGGTCTCAAAACCCGTGTTTGAACAGTCGGCAGGAGCGCTCCTGATGTCGGGTACGCTCTACCCGCCCAGCATGTACGCCAACATTCTGGCGTTGCCGCAAACACGAACCACGTCGGTGGCGTACGCGTCCCCCTTCGCTGCGATGCGACGCCCGGTTGTGGTGGCGAAGAACGTCACGACAAAATACACCGAGCGAAGCCTTGCGAACACGCTCGCCCTTCGGGAGCATGTCCAGGCGCTCATCGATGCATCACCGGGGAACGTCGCAGTCTTCGCACCGTCNTACGCCATGCTGAACGAGGTGATTTTGGAAGGTCATTTCAGGGGNGCNCGGCTGATGGCCGAAAGCCGTGATTGGACCAAAGGCGACCTCGACCAAATCGTNGACACNCTGCTTGAGGAAAAACGGAACGGGCGGAAGATCCTGTTGGCCGGTGTGTTTGGCGCTCGCCTNTCGGAAGGCGTGGACTACCACAGCGGCGCCCTTGACGCCGTGGCGTGCATCGGCATTCCNAACNCACCCCCGTCGGTGCTGTCAAAATCCCTCAAAACGTATGCAGAGGAACGCTTCGGTAGAAATCTTGCNTGGCGATACACCGTCTCGCAACCGGCGGTTAACGCAATTTTGCAGGCGATGGGACGACCGATTCGTTCCATCGGTGATCGTGCGCTNATCGTCCTTCTGGACCGNCGGGTCACCGACCGCACGTACAGCNGNTGNTTTCCCAGCGACCTCCGCATGAACGATTCGAGCGACGCCGATTCGACGCGTCGATTTGCNCGTCGATTTTTCGCAAAGGTCCACCCCGACCGCACGGTGGACACGGACTGAACNACGTCCGAAGGTTCATTTGGGCTCGGCCGTTGCAACCTCCATGGATGACTGGAAGCCGTTGAACATTGAATCGGAGGAGGCGGCCCCCCAGCAGGGNCCAACGGCCAGCCTCGACGGCTTGCAAACCGATGCATCAACGCTTCAAGCCCACTTTGAGGCGNCCACGGACCACCTTGAGGAAGTGCGTATGCGACACACCGAAGTGCTGGTGACCGCCGGCATGCTTCCAGAAACNGGTCTCGCCGAACGCCATCCAGAACGGGCCCTTGCATGGGTTGTTCAGAGCATCAACGGACGAATGGACCCNGACGGCCTCACCATACCGNTGCTCGGNACNCAGGAAGAGGCCGTCCAACTTCACGTCAAGGAAACCGAGGAGGCNACCNTGGTCAAATTGGACGTTCAGGACACGGAGGGACCCAACCTCGTTCGTGAACTGCCGCTCCCGGTCGGCGTTGCTGCCACCCTCTCGGCAGGCTTCANNAACGGTCGACTCACGTTGCGATGGTGAACATCCATCAGCGCTGAGGAATCGANTGAATCTGCGCAATCTCTGCACTGATTCGGGTCAGTGCTTGGACCGCTACGTCTTGGTGCTGAGCGCCCATCTCTTCTCGGCTGTACCGAGCCATTTCGAACGTGTTGTCCAGCGCCGTCAAGGCNTCTTCGGAAACGCCCTGTAGCGCCTGACGGACTGCGAANTCAAATTCACGCACCGTCTCGAAGTCNCGTCGGAGGAAGCCGCGTTGCTGGAGCAGACCGCACAGATCCTGGTAGCATGTGAAAATCGCTTCTCGAATGGCGTCGCCTGCTGCCAGGAGCTCTGCGGTGTAGGCAAAGACTTCTGCGGCGTCTTTCAGGAGGTCGTCCGCTGCCTGCTTGCGACGGTACATGACCACGGCACCGGCAACGAGGGCCGCCAAAACCACGACGAGAAGGTACGACCACCAAGGTGTGTCGGCCTGTTCTTCCGTGAATTCGTACTGCGGTGCGAAGCCTTCGCTTCGAAGCGCCTCGAAGGCTTGGATGCTCTGAGCCGATAGGCGTGGATCGTTGATGACGATGTCCATCGTCAGCATTCCCCACACATCGGCGTCACCGTAGGGNGGGTCNGCGTTGAAAACGAACACCGCTTTCCCTGTTTCATCCGTCTTGTGCTGCGTGTTGGCCAGTTGGGATTGGTTTGAATCGTAGAGATACACCACGACGTCAATGTCGGGNAGTCCAATGTTCGTGTCCTCAGCAACGATGGTGATCGACCCGCCAACGTCCTCCTGCTCGCCTTCTTGAATCCTGAGAAGGTCGGGCGTGATGACGGCGTTCACCTGGACAAACACGGTTTGGCTGATGCTCGCTGCGTTGAGGTACTGCGATTCGTTCCTGGAAACATCGAGGAAGAAGTATTGCGANCCCACTTGGAGCCAGTACGGNGCCGTTGCGGTCAGAGAGAAATTGCCGTTGGACCATTCAACGGAACTGGTCTCGAAGCAGCGTGCTCCTTCNCGACCGCTCAAGCAGTCGGAGCCGTTCCCGATGGACAGAACAAGGTTTTCGAACACCTCTCCAGAGCCACCCACTTCCATGACCGATCCGGAATAGAACACGGCTTGGAAGGTGCTGTCCGAACGAGTGACGACGTTGGAAATTCTTGTTGGGTCAAGTTGTATCGCTACGTCAGCCCAGACCCTCACGGTGCTCTCTGCGTCTGCAGCAAGATGCGCTTGGGTCCCCTCAAAGACTGCGGCGATGGTGTGTTCGCCNCGACTGAGGTCCATCGTCGCTGGTACGGTGGCGCTCCATGCTCCGTCGGCACCNGTGGTGGTGGTGAACAAGGTGGTACCGTCGAGTTGNATCTGGAGGTCAAACCCAACCAAACCGTCTCGGTCAACCGTGTCNAAGTCGTACAGACGCCCGCTGAGTTCCCACGTGTCGCCGCGGGTTGCGTCAATGCCGTCTTCGAAAAGGAGCGTGACCCACGAGCGGTGGGAGAGGAAGAAGGTGATGTTTCCTTCACCGCTTCGATAGAACCCTTGAGGTGCAACTTCCGCAAACAGCGTTCGGTTGCCGAAGTCGAAGATGTCTGGAACGATCCAATCAAAGGTGTAATCGCCGTTTGCATCGGTGTTCAGCGTGGTGATGACGATGCCTTCAACCACGAGTTGGACTTGATGGTTGGGTACCCCGACGAGTTGGTTGTCAACCACCGACCCCGTGATGGTTACGGTTTGATTGACGGCCACCGGTGAGGTGATGTCAACGGTCACGAGCACCGGGCTGAAAATTTCCCAAAGACCCGAGGCGTTGCTCGGTAGGTAGGCCACCGTCCCGGTGAATCGGGTTTCGAGGACCACCGGTCCGAGAGGTGCGTCAGCTGGTACCGGGTGGACCGCAGTGAATTCGCCGGTCGCGTCCGTGGTGGTGTTGGTGAGCCACTGTCCACCCAACCAGATTTCAACCGTCAGGTTCGCCAGTGGGTTGTCCACCACGTCAAGCAGGCGGCCTTGAATGGTCATGGTCGTTTCTCGGTCGGCATCACCGGTCGCTGTGAGGAGCAGGATCTTGGTTGGAACGCTGACGTTGAAGTCCACGGTGGCCGAACTTGGAAGGTAGTATTCCGGATTGTTCGTGTCGCCGTAGCCCACGGGGTCAACCCACTCTCGTCCGCCCCTGAACTCCACCGTGATCTGGTGGGGTCCGGCTGCGGTGTCTTCTGGGAGGGTGTAAGCAAAGGCGTATCCACCGGTTTGATTGTCGGTTTCCACGCTCGCAACGGGGACACCGTCGATGAGAAGGTGCACGACGGCCGTGGCGGGCTGGCCGTTTTCCGTCAGCACCTGGTCGAGGTCGTCGAGCAGCGTGCCGTTGACGATCAGAGCATCACCGGCCACAAGCACCGTCGGTGCATCGCTGATCGCCACCTGCGTCTGTCCGAGCACGACGAATCGAGACGTTGCGTTGGTCCCAACGATGCCCGTGGTGCCCGCAACGCCTGCGTACTGCGCATGAATGTCCGCTGGTCCGACCGTCATGTTCGAAGGCACCGTCAAGTTGCCCCATGCGGTTCCGTTGGAAGCGGTCAGGACCGTGATTTGCACGGGCGAAGCCCCGTCGAGGGTTGCGGTCAACGAGACCACGACGCTCTGGTTGTCAAGCGGTGCACCCTGATTGTCCCGCAACAGGACCGAGAACTCGACGGGTGTCCCACGCTCGGTCCGGTCGTTCAGGGACGGTTGTCCGATTCCGTCCAACGAAGGAATTAGGAAGTTCATGATCGAGAAACCCCGGGAGTCAAACGTGGTGTTGCTGTCGGAACCGACGTAGAAGTTGACGCTGGGGATGTAGGTTGCCTCCATCACGTGGGTGCCCGCTGCAAAGGTTTCGCTCAGTCGAACGGTGGCGTTCCAGAACCCATCCACACCAACGGCACCGCCGGTGGCCGTGAAGCCGGACGGTTGACCGTTGATGGAGAACAGGATGTTTGCGTTGGCGAGGACACTGTTGTCCCGCTCGACCAAGCCTGAACCGTTGTCCGAGACGATCTGCCCGCTGATGTTGAAGGAGTCGCCGGCCACCGGGTTGGCGGTGATGCTGTCAACCACCAGGAACGTCAACGACCTGACCGTGATGCTGGTGAGGTTGGCGCTTGTGGACAACAGGTCGGTTGACCCGTTGTACATCATCTGAACCACGATCAAACCCAGCGGATGATCGTAGGGGACGGAGTAGGTGAAATTGGCAAAGCCCTCGCCGTCGGTGGTGGTGGGAGCAAGCCAGGTTTCGTGGAACTGAAGCGCAACCTCGTAGTTTGGCAGGGGCGTGAACATGTCGGAGGCCTCGACAAGTTGGGCGGACATGTTGATGTCGTTGCCGCGATTGATGACCACGGCGTTGAGAGGTTGCAAGTTCTCCAACCGAGACACGCCCATGACCTGTATGGGTGCTTGAGCCGTGGCCGTGAGGTAGAACGGCGAAGAGTTGTTCACGACGCTGATCACCAGCGTATGAGGGCCGCGGGTTGTGCCGTTGTTTGACGTGTCGGTCGGTACGGTCATGTTGAAACTCCCGTTGGTCGTAGTGGAGAAGTCGGCCAGAAGAAGCTCCTCTGGATTTTCAAGCCAAAACACGTTGAGGCGAACTGCGGAAATAAGACCGCGACTCGGGTCTTCTGAATCCTCAACCTGCCCCACGACGTTGAAGGGAACGCCGGCGGTGACCGTGCTCGGTACGGAGTCGATGTCGATGGCGCTTGTGACTTGGACGGTGACGTTGATGACGGTGGAGTTGCCGTACCGCTGAGCATTGCCCGCAACGAGCGGTGCCGTCAAATCGTCCTGCACAACGATGCCGACGTCGTAGTATCCCGGTGCGATGCCCGACGGCGTGAACGAGTACGTGGCGTTGCCGTCGCTGTTGCTCGCAACGGTTCCGAGGGTTTGGTTGGTCTTGCCGAAGTCCCAAATGAAGTCCACACCGGCCCCGCTGATGTTTGAATTGTCGGCAATGTCCGTGATTTTCGCCGTGAGGTCAATCGTGTCGTTCATCTCGACGATGTAGGCGCTCCGCTCGGCCTCAACCACCACCTCGGTGATGATTCCACCGAGGGTGGAGATGAGCGTCGGCGCAGCAGGAGGAACCGCCGGATCGACGAAGGTGTAGTAGGCACCGCCTTCCGGAGCCTGCGTCAAGAAGTCAAAGTCCACGGCGAATTCGTAGGCGTTGGACGGGAGGGTGGTCGGCATGGTAATCGGAATGTCAAACGCACCCGTGCTGTTGTTCAGCGTTCCTTGAGCCACGTCGATCGGACCGAAGTCGGTGAACAAGGAAACCGTGATCAGCGTCGTGTTGTTGACGACAGGATTGAGGTAGACGGCGTCGTAAACGTCGCCAAACAACCGAGTGGAATTGCCCATGTAGGTCCAATCCTGCGCAATGGAAAGGTTCCACCCAATGTCGGCCATGACCCGGATTGAGCCGTTGCCGATGGAGGGCTGATAGAGGTCGGAGCCGTTGAAGGAGATGTCGATGGGGTAGTCACCCGGGCGCAGGTTGGCGTCGAGGGGAAGCGTGATTTCAAGCAGGTCGAAGGTTGGATCCACGGTCGTGTTGAACCACGTACCGTTGAACGCAAAGTCGTAGTTGCCAAGGATGTCGGCGCCCGCTGAAATGCCTCGGTGGTCGTTGACCTGAACGGTAAGAAGGGCGTTTTGGCCGCGAACTTGGGAGGAAGGTTGCACTTCGAAATTCAACAGACCACGCAGGAAGTAGGGGTCCGGTGTGGTCATGTTTGCGTCATCGGTGGCGGGAAGCGTGGTTGGGAAGAACCGCACTCGAACTTCGATCTCACCTGCAGCCACCTCCAAGAGCGTGGGGAGCTGGTATGGAATTGTAAACGTCCCCGTCACGGTGACGTTGAACACCTCAAGCCACGTGTCGCCTGATCCGTTGGCTCGTACGGCGAGTTGCACGTCCCCCGTCAACGGAACCGGAGAGGTCCCGAGGGAAAAGGCGCTGCCGTTGACCCAAACGTTGTCGCCAAGCAACAGGATGCTGTTGTTGGTCAGTGGGCCTTCAAGCGTTGCCGTCAGGTTGGGAGCGTCGGTCACGTTGAGAACGATGGAGGTCGTGGTGGGGTTGAGGTGGAACTGAGTTGGCGTGGCCGTCGGGACGGAGGTGTCCTGCCACCCCGAAAAGCCGAGCGTTGCCGCCAGGTTGCCTCGATTTTCCGCCTCGCTCAAGTTGAGGGTGATGGTCCACGAGCCGCTCGGGTCGGTCTGCGTGGATAGATTCTGAGCACCGTTGACCGACGACGTAAACGAAAGCCACACGGTTTGGTTGGGGAGGTTGAAGATCTCGTCCGTTGGTTCGGTCGCCAAGGCCAACCGCCCCTCGAGCACCGTGGTGGCTCCGGCGCCCGCGACGGGTGCGTTGACAGCGAGGGGTGCGGTGTGATTGATGCTGGCGTTATCGGTCAGGTTCAGGAACCCGTCGAACACCACGCCGTCGTTTGAAACGTAACCGGATTGACGATGCTCGATCACGATGTTGTGCATGCCCGGCGCCGTGGGAGCGTTGGGGAAGCCGGTCAGCGTGAAATTACCGTTTGAATCGGTCAGGTTCTCGTCGAGCAACCGCTCGAGCGTTGCGCCCGCCCCGGGAACGAATTCTGCGTCCGCCACGGGCGTGAGGTAGGAAAAGACCCGAATGTCTTCGACGGGTGTTCCGTTGCCGACGTACCTGAGTTGTCCCGACACCGTGACCGTTTCGGTTCCGTCTCGAGCGAGCGTCATCGTTGAAATGGTTTGATTGACGATCTCGACTTCTTCTGCGGGCGGGCACGGGTCAAACGGTATCCATCCAAGATCGGTGTTTCCGTTGGCGCTGTTCTGTTGCAGACGGACTTCGGACCATGTGGTGGCGTCCGTGGAATACACGGCGTACCCGTCGCCCGTCCACGTTCCGCCAACGTACCCCGTCACTTGACGGGCAGGGAGACCGGCGAGTCGCGCCATGGTGACGAACGCCGTGTTGAATTCGCGGCAAGAGCCCTCCTTGAGTGCCTCGAGCACGTTGAGGGTGACATCGACCGGGCTGCTGGTGCCTGAACCGTTGTAGTTTCGCTTGAATTCGGTCGTGGCGTTCCCGTTCGTGATGAAGTCTTCCAGCGCCAGCGCCGTGCTGTACGCGTCGGTTGCACCGGCGTCGTTGATGACGCCAAACGTGATGTTTCGGACGTAAGAAAACTCCGAGGTGTCGTTGGAAAAACGCTCGTCGAGGAAGAGTTCGTAGGGGAAGCCCTGCCCTGCAACGGTGGTTGGCGCAAGTGTGGCCCAGTCGAAGTAATACTCCGGCTGTTGGAAAATCATCTGGTCAACGCTGCCCTCGACCACGGTGAGCATGTGGGTGTCGTTGGTTCGGCTGATGTTCGCTGAGGGCTCAAAGTAAAACGAGACGTTGGAATAATACGATGGTGCGGGGATTTGTCCGTTGGTGATGGGTTGGGTGAACTGGACGTTCCACTGAACCGTTGAGTTGGCAAACCCAGCGGGCGCCAGGTGCGTGAGGTTGGAAACGGGAATGACCAGTGTTTGTGGCGGATGGACGCTTTCGAGATGTGCATAACTGGTCCCCGTGTAGAAGTCGTTGGTGATGGTTCGCCAGCGATGATCGAGGTTCAAGTCCACCGTTCCCGAGGTGTTGTTGGCGTAGAACACGATCCCGTTGTTCATGACGTCGTCGGTGGGGTCGAACGGGTCAAAGGGCGCTCCTGCGCAGTTGACGAACCAGAACATGTCGGGGCACTCCAAGCCATCGGGCATGCCGCCCCCGTCGGTGTCGGGGTTGGTCCAGTCCGTCCCCGTTTGATTTTCGATGGCGTCGGGAATGCCGTCGCCGTCAAAATCGTCCGGCTGGATGTCGTCGGACGGGTCGTTCTCCGGGTTGGTTCCGTCGAAGTATTCCGTGCGATCGTCCACGCCGCCCTGGTCGCTGTCAAAGTCCGTCGAGCTGGTCACCCAAACGTCCTGAGAGCCGTTGGTGATGCCGATGTAGATGAGGTCGCATCCGGTGGTGTTTTCAAAGTAGTTGTTGATTCCATCACCGTCGTCGTCGAGCAGATTGGTGCACGGTTGATTCGGGTCGGTGTTGTCTTGGACTTCGTCGAAATCGTTCACGCCGTCAGCATCGCTGTCGGCGATGCTCGGGTTGGAAAACCACCCGAACGTTCCGAGCAGTTCCTGCCAGTCGGCCAGCCCGTCCCCGTCGCTGTCTTCGTAGTCGTCGTCGCAGTACTGCTGTGTGGTCCCAAGCGTTCCCGACGCCACGGCGTCGGTGTGGCAGAAGGAGCCGTTTCGGTTGGCGACCTCGCTGGTGGTGCCTGACGGTGCAGAGGAGACGCCGCGCAAGAGGTTGTTCTGAACGGTGGCGTAAGCGAAGGATTCCCACGTGCCTGAAACGTTGTACCACCCAACGCCACCCGCAGGGTTGAATCCAGAGCCGTCGCCGACCTCAACGCTGTTGTTGGTGGCGTAAAATTGGACGTAAGGTGTTTCAAAATTCACGAGCGAGTCGCACGGGTCCGTGCCGTGGCTGATGTTTCGCTCTTGACCGTCGTCGATGCCACCAAAGTCGGTGTCCGCGACGTTCCACAGCGTGCAGGTGAGGTTTTCTTCCCAGTTTTGGATGCCGTCGTTGTCCTCGTCGCCGGAGTCTTCTCTGCGGGTCGGGTCGGTTTCGCCCTGGTCGAGAACACCGTTGAAGTTGGTGTCTTCCTCGCCGTCGTCAAAGGCATCGCCGTCGGTGTTGTTGTTCCGAGGGTCGCTGGCTTGGGCGGGGTTGCCGTAAGCGCCGTTCACTTCAACACCGTCGCTGATGCCGTCGTTGTCCGTGTCCGAGGAGGTGGGGTCGGTCAGGAGGGTCAACGCTTCGTAGGAATCGTTGAGCCCGTCGCCGTCGGTGTCGGCGCGCTGGGGGTCGGTTGAGGTGATGCCGTCAACTTCTGCCGTGTAGGTTGCACAACCGCCGGGGCCGACACCCTGGACAGGATCGCAAGGCGAAGTCGTCTCGGTAACGATGCCGTCAGGTCCGTTTCGGAAGCACGGCGAAGAGCCGCACATGGTGGTCCATGTGGGGTTCACGTATTCCATCAGATTGTTGAGTCCGTCGCCGTCCGGGTCGCCGTTGGGTCCGTCGGCGTTTGAGGGAGAGGTCGCATTCAGCCCGTTGGCCGCCTCCCAACCGTCGGGCATGCCGTCGCCGTCGGTGTCCCAACCTGCGGGGTCCTCGTCGGCGATGCCGTCACCGTCGTCGTCGTCCGATGCACAGTCTGCGTCGCCGTCGTTGTCCGAGTCGGCGGCATCGACAAAGCCGTCTTTATCGTCGTCAAACCCGTTGGTACAAATGTTGCCCACGGGGTCTTCGTCGCAGAGGATGATGCTCCCCGTTCCGTCGGAGCCGGAATCACCGCAGCCGGGTTGATTGAACTGAAGGGCGTCTTCCTCGTTCCAATCGTTGACGGGTACCGTGCCGTTCCACCACACGCCGTTGTCAAGGACCGAACCCGTGTTCGTGTTGTCCCAACCCGTGGGTTGCAAGTAGAGGTATTCCTGTAGGTTTGACATGCCGTCACCGTCCGGGTCGGCCACGGCACCGTCCATTCCGCTGGACGAAAGCGGGTCCAGGCCGTACTTCCATTCCCAACCGTCGGGCAGACCGTCGTTGTCGGAGTCCGGATCGTTGGGTTGCGTGTTCATCAGGTATTCGAGGCCGTACGTGAGACCGTCGCCGTCTTGGTCGGACGCCGCTTGAACGTCGATGACGGTGTATTGAACGGCGGCGAGGGTGGAGAGCAGCATCAGCGCTGTCAGCGTCAGTGATTTGAGGGCTTTCTTTCGCTCTGCGAGTGCTGGTCGGACGGCGGCCGCAGAGGATTTCGAGCCTGTCAGCATGGGTCCCACGCGTTTGGGTGCGTCTGATGCCTCATAAGGGAAATGGTACGATGTTCATACAACCCGCCTCTTAAAGGGGACTCAGCGACCAAGAAAACGCCGAGGCTGCTTCACAAATCATCCAGTTCATCCAGCAGCTCGAGGTCGTCGTCCTCAGGCTCTTCCGCTACGACAGGAGGAGGAAGATCATCCTCTGCCCCATCGTCCAGCATCGCCGATTCTTCGTGCATCATTTCGTCCTCAAACAGGTCGTCTTTCGGTCCACTGCGGCGGCCGCGGGCGTAGAAAATCAGCGCCGCCAGAACGACGTAGAAGGCGATGGTTTGGGGTTCCGGATTCACCACTTCCTCAATCAGACAGGAAAAGCCGTTGCATTCCGTCATGTAGGCGAACGTGAATTTCTGAAGGTATTCATCAGCGAACGGGGTTTCGTTGTTCATGGGCGTCACCCTGAACTCGAATTCAACCACCTCACCGTCCTTGAGGTTGTCCGGAGCGATCATCGACACGCTGAACTCTTTCGAAGAGTATGCGGGCAGGTTGATGATGAGGAAATCGCTACCAAGCTGGCTGGACGTTGCCCGAATGGCTCCATCCCATCCTTCGGGTTGGTCGAGCCGAATAACCACGTTGAGCGGGATGTTGTTTTGGTTGCTGATGTCGTAGCGGAGGGTTTGTTCTTCGTTTGGAGAGAACCGAGACCGCTCGCTCTTGTCGGTGATTTCCAATCGGTTGGGAATCACCTCTTCTTGAATGACGATTTTCACGGGCAGGTCGAAGTAACGCGCATCGTCGATGTCAACGCCCTCCTCGATGATGCGAGTGTAAACGGTGTGCTCACCGGCCTCAACCTGGCCCCTGAGGGTGATGTCCAGGCGCATGTCGATGTATTCGTCGGGTGCCAGATTAACCGCAACGAGGTTGCTGTTGCTTCCGTTGGAGATGGTGTAGTCCCANGCNGCNTATTTNGGATTGTTNTCNGCGTTNTGNTCNACGTCTCGGGGGTTNACNATNTTCCACGTCGTNGANCCCGAGCCNGNANCNCTCGANTCNGTGATNCNNAGNTTGAAGNACACCGANGCGNNNCCCNTNACNGGNCCAACNTGNCCCAGCGGGTTGTCTTCNCCGGTGCCGTCGCTGTCGGAGATGACTTCAACCAGAATGCCAAAGGTGCGGTGCACCGTNAAGGCGATGTCGGTGCGAAGTTCGGAGTCTTCCTTGCTGGTCACGGAGAGTTTGAACAAACCGATGTCAACACCGTCCCGGTCGGCGGGCGGGTAAACCTCCATCATGATGGTGAGAATCTGGGTCGACCCGATGTCAGGCGTCGTGGAGTAGATGCCCTCCTCAACGAGTTCGAGCCCCGTGTCGTTGTCGTAAAATCGATACTGCCAATCATCGGGTTGCTCAAGCACTCGGATCTTGAACGCGTCCGTCTGGAAGCCCGTGTTGAACACGTCAAGGAAGAAATCGCCGACTTCGTCTGCGTCNACGTAGTGGGAGAGGGTCTCATCGTAGGCTTCGGGGCGCGTGGAATCTGCAATCTGTTTCTGGTGCTCGTCGTCCTCGTACATGAACAGACGGGGCGGTGCAAACACGTCCACTTCCTCNAAGTCGAGCGAAATGGTTCGAATCGCCACCTCCTCGTCTTGCCCTTGTTCGTTGGTNGCGTACACTCGGGCCTCNATTTCCAGCGAGTCCGGGGCGCTGTCAAGGTCGCCTTCGGGCACCTCAAGGCTGAGTTCAGGAATGACCGAGGAACCACCGCCGTTCAGGGTGTACGANCCGCTTGGTGCGCTCCACTGCGGGTCGGACCACGTCGATGGGAGGTTGGTCTCCAAGTCAAAGAGAACATCGATGCTGCTCGAGGACGAACCCGTGTGCTCCACGAGGAACTCCACGTTCACGACAGCACCCGGTGCGAAGAGCACCACTTCTGGTTGGTTGGTGGGCAGGGAAAGGTAAACGTCGTTCTCGAGCATGGTGATGCCGGGGTGCTCGAAGATAACCGAGTGACCNTGGACGTCTTCAACCTCCAGCCGTACGGGGTACTCACCTGCAGCGATGTCCGCCTCGTACGTGAACGAGTAGTTGCCGACGAGTCCGTTGTTGTCCAGTTTCAAATCGTCGTCGTCGAAGTTTTTCTCAAACACAGCGTTGGCTCCGTTGGGCGTTGCCATGATGAGGTTGACCTCTTCGATGTCGTCTCGGCCGAAGGCGTCTCGGACCTCGATGGAGAATTGCATCTCACGGAAGGATGGACGGTGGTTGGGAGACCACTCAAACTTCTGGGCGTCGTTCCAGTTGCATCCGAACATTTCGTTGCAACTGTGAACGCGAACGCTCGACCCGGAGAGCGCGTTGGTCATCACTTGNAGTCGAGAATAGCCGCCGGAACTTTCCATTTTACCGAAGGCGATGTCGACCGCACAATCCGTCGATCCAAAGCCACCGGTGTTGCCCTCGCAGGAGGCTTGAGCGTCGATTCGAATCTTGAGTTGCTTGCCCTTCGGAACCATGAAGCCGTTTGCACCGATGTCGAAATCAACCTCGATCACGGTCCACGAACAGCCACCGCCGCCGAAGGGACTGGGAGAGCAGGGGTTCTCGAGGTTGCGGCTCTCGGAAGCAACTTGGGTGTCGCCTGCCTTCAGCGAGAAGGTCACGTCGGCGGTTGAGTTTCCGGACCCGCGGAACTGGATGTAAAGGGACAAACGGGCGGTGTCCGAGGCCCCGCTTCCGTTGATGTANAGGTCGCTGATCATCTCCTCGCTTCGAAACTCAAGGCCGTCGATGGCGCTCCCTTCTTCTTGACCGCCGTTGGGCTCAATCGTGGTGATGGAGCCTTGACCGCCGGTTTCCGCTGTTGGTGCGTCCAAGTACAGCTCGTAGGTTTGCTCTGGAACCGAAACAGGAGCGACCACGGTGCTCTCCTCGAGGACGGATGGCGNACGGTCGAGAGGNGTCGCNGGGACCGTTGAACTCAGCAGGGAAAACAAGAACAGGAACACCAATCCCGTCGCCAATGTGCGGTTGCCCTTTTCGGATTGGCCAAACAGCATCAAGTCCACCGATTGTCCGTGGCGGTGGGGGTGTTAAACGGTTTTGCATGGTTTGTGCAACAACGACGGCTTCTCAACCGACTCACCGAGGCAGGAAAGTGTGGTGCAGGGGGTGGGATCCGAACCCACGAACTCATACGAGACCGGATCTTAAGCCCGGCGCCTTTGACCTACTCAGCCACCCCTGCGTGTGGAAACCACGCTTGGGTGGAGTTCTTGAAAGAATCTGCTCATTCGTTCAGCGTCCACCCACCATCGACGTGCAGGACGTTCCCGGTGATNGTTCCGTTGGTNAGCAGAAAATGCACGCCGGATGCGATGTCGTCCGCTTCGCCGGANCGTCCNAGCGGGACCTTCTCCAGAACCTTTGCAAAATGTTCCGCTTCCCAATCAGCGGCCATGATGGCACCGGGTGCGAGGCAGTTGACCCGGAGGCGGCCGGAAAGCTCGCCGGCCAAGTTGAGCATGAGCTGACGCAAGCCGGCCTTGCTTGANGTGTAGTGAGCCAACCCCTCCCACGCACGCCCCCACGACGTGTCAACGATGGCGACCACGGANCCNCCGGCGCGTTCAAGTTGCGGCAACAAGGCCTGAGTCAGCAGNTAGGGAGCATCCATGTGGAGACGNTTGAGTGACCGATAGGTTGCCAAGTCAACGTCCTCGAACGGGCCTTGGTGGTAATAGGANGCGTTGTGAACAAGTCCGAAGAGACCGTGTTCAACCACCAGCGGGTGGGCTTGAACCTCGGCCAGCAGCCTNTCGACGTCTTCGTCAACCGTCAAGTCAGCCTGAACAACCGTGCCCCGAACAACGCCGTTGCGGGCCGTGGCGTCGTCGATGAGTTGCTGTGCTGGCTTGATTGACGACCGGGCGTGAACCAGAACGTGGCAACCGTCGTCCATCANTCGAGCTGCGGTGGCTGCGCCAAGTCGCTGCCCTGCACCCGTGATGAGAACCACACGCTCCACCATGAGCCTAAGACGACGGTTCAATTCATGAAGCCTCGTATCNGCGTTGGGCCGTTTGTTGTCCTTGCCGCATCCACACACCTTTTTTGGCGTCCACCAACTGGGTGAACCAAGGGGAGGACGGAATGACAGGCAGACAACTCCCCATGGCCTCCGCCACGACACCCGCTGCCCCCAAGCGACGGCTCCCCGAATGGTTTCGAACCAGCCTTCCCAGCGGCGCTCAGCAAGCCGTCTTCAACAGCACCAAAGCGGCGGTGAAAGACAACCAACTCCACACCGTCTGTGAGGAGGCTCGCTGCCCAAACATCCACGAATGCTGGGCCAGCGGCGACGCCACGTTCATGATCGCCGGTCAGGAGTGCACGCGNGGATGNCGGTTCTGCGCCGTTGGCACCATCAAACGCCCGCCTCCTCTCGACCCTGGCGAACCCGAGCACCTCGCTCAAGCGGTGTCNTCGATGAACCTCCGGCACGCGGTCATCACCGTCGTGAACCGAGACGACCTCGCCGACAGTGGAGCCGACCACTACAAACGTTGCATCGATGCAGTGGCACGAACCAGCCCGAACGTCACGCTCGAGTTGCTCTGCTCCGACCTCGCAGGCGATCTGGAAGCCCTTGCTCACCTCTTGGACGAGAGCCCGCTCGCCGTGTTCGCTCACAACGTGGAATGCGTGCCGCGCCTCGATGCGACCGTTCGAGACGCAAGGGCATCGTTTGGACAATCGTTGTCCATCCTCCGGGAGGCAAAGCGACTGCGTCCCGACATCATCACAAAATCGTCGCTGATGGTGGGCGTTGGTGAGACGGACGACGAAATCGACGAAGCCCTCGTGCTCTTGAGGGANGCAGGCGTTGANCTGATCACCATCGGACAGTACCTCGCACCCTCCAAAAATCACCTTGCCGTTGACCGTTTTCCNGAACCTGAACGNTACGATGAATGGGCNCAAACGGCCATGNATCTTGGCTTCTCGGGCGTGGCCAGTGGACCGCTGGTTCGCTCGTCGTACAAGGCCGGNCTCCTCGTGCGAAAGACGCTCGACCCGACCAACCAAGAAACGATGCTGGGGGCGTATGTTCGGGTCGCACCACCCCATTCGCCCGAACCGACACCACTTAAGNCGGACGAGCCCTGAGGTGATTNGATGACGGAGCGGAGCACGGTAACCACCTCGCCATACACCATTGGTGTNGCTCCGTTCCGCCCCGGGGACNAACCCACCTTCGGCGGTGCGTTCGTTGAACAACCCGGCGACCTCAACCGCCCCGACCCCGCCACCTGCACGGCCGAGGACACCGCTGAGCATGCAAGAGGGCTCATTCGNGTGCTCAACGACGACGGTGAAGCCGTCGGCGAGTGGGACCCTCAACTNGACGAGGCNACGCTCATCCAGGGCTTGGAGTACATGATGCGACTCCGTATTTTCGACGACCGCATGATGAAGATGCAACGAACGGGCAAACTTTCCTTCTACATGCGCTCGTTTGGCGAGGANGCCGTGGCCATCGCCCAAACCATGGCGCTTGAGGAACAGGATTGGCTCTTCCCTTCCTACCGACAGCCCGGGGCACAGTTTGTGCGAGGGCGCGACATGGTGAGCATGATCTGCCACTGCATCGGCAACACCGAGGACAACGTCCGAGGACGTCAGATGCCGGTGCATTACACGTGGCGAGAAGGNCGGTTCATNTCGATCTCGTCCCCGGTTGGAACGCAGTTNTCCCAAGCCGTGGGGGTTGCGATGGCCAGCGCCTACAAGGGCGACGACGAAGTGTGCATCTCGTGGTTGGGTGACGGGACCTCCGCACAGGGAGATTACCACTACGCCCTGAACTTCGCNTCCACNTTCAAGCCACCCGTGATTTTGAACGTGGTCAACAACCAGTGGGCGATTTCAACCCACGTCTCTCTGGCCACCGGCGGNCGCACGTTTGCAGAACGCGGACTGGCGTACGACATTCCCTCGTTCAGAGTGGACGGGAACGATTTCCTGGCGCTCTACAGCGTCACGAAGTGGGCACGAGAACGCGCTTCGGCCGGNCTGGGTCCAACGCACATCGAGGTCTACACCTACCGTGCGGGCGCCCACTCCTCTTCGGACGACCCGTCGGCTTACCGGCCCGGAAACGAGTTTGAGTGCTGGCCGGGCGGCGACCCCGTTGAGCGGTTGCGAGAGCACCTCATCAAGATCGGCAAGTGGGACAAGAAAAAGGACAAGGCCCTTGCGGAAAAAATCGANGCCGACGTGATGTCCGCCTACAAGGAAGCCTGCGAGTTCGGCGATTTGGCCTCAGGGCCCTACCCCCCGGCGTCAACGATTTTCACAGAGGTGTACGAAACCGTGCCGTGGCACGTGCAGGAGCAACGCGAGGAGCTCGGAAAGTGAGGTGAGACCATGGCCAAAATGAACATGATCGCTGCACTCAANTCCGCCCTGGAGCACCAGTTGCAAAACGATCCCAACGTGGTCATCTTCGGTGAAGACGTTGGCTACTTCGGCGGCGTGTTCCGAGTCACGGCTGGCTTGCAGGAGAAGTACGGACCGCACCGTGTATTTGATTCACCGCTGGCCGANGGTGGAATCGCCGCCATCGCCATGGGCATGGGCCTCAATGGCCTGCGACCCGTCGCTGAAATTCAGTTTGCGGACTACATCTTCCCCGCCTACGACCAAATCGTCAACGAAATCGCCAAACTTCGCCACCGGTCGGGCGGCGAATTCTCNACGCCCGTGACCTTCCGCACCCCCGCAGGTGGCGGCATCAAAGGTGGCCACCACCACTCCCAATCGCCNGAAGCTCAATTCACTCACACGCCCGGGTTAAAAGTCGTGTACTGCTCAAATCCTCGCAACGCCAAAGGCCTGCTGACAAGCGCCATCGANTGCAACGACCCGGTGATTTTCTTTGAACCAAAGCGGTGCTANCGCGGTCCGTTCTACGGCGACCCGCACAACGTACCGACGTGGAACAACCACCCCGACGGTGAGGTTCCCGAAGACTACTATTCCATCCCGCTTGAGGAAGCCAACATCGTCATGGAAGGCTCCGCATGCACCGTTATTGCCTGGGGCGCCATGGTNCACGTCTGCGAGCAAGCCATCAAGGATTCGGGCGTGGATTGCGAACTCATCGACCTCCAGACCTTGGTTCCGTGGGACCGGGACACGGTGGTCAACTCCGTCAAGAAAACCGGGCGCTGCGTCATCGTCCACGAGGCTCCCAAAACGAGCGGTTTTGGTGCCGAGATGAGCGCATCAATTCAGGAGCGGTGCTTCTACCACCTCGAAGCGCCCATTCAGCGGGTGACCGGTTGGGACACACCGTTCCCCCACACCACGGAATGGGACTACCTTCCGAGTCCATCTCGCATCGCAGAAGCCATACACAAAACACAGGAGGAATGAACATGGGGAAATTTGAGTTTAAGCTGCCCGACATCGGTGAAGGCGTCGTTGAAGGTGAAATCGTGGAGTGGATGGTTGCCGTGGGCGACACCGTCAAGGAAGACGACCCGATTTTGTCCGTGATGACCGACAAAGCCACCGTGGAGATCCCCGCACCTTGCGACGGGACCGTCTCGAGCATCGTTGGTGAGGCGGGTGACATCATTCCCGTCGGTGGCGTTTGCATCGTTTTTGACGTCGAGGGCGACGGTAACGCCAGCGAAGCCGCCGAACCCGTGGAGGAGGAGGCACCCGCTGTCGAGGAAACACCCGCTCCGGTCGTGGAAGCGAAAGCACCCGAGCCGGCTCCGCCCTCACCCGCTCCGTCACCGGCTGCATCGGCACCCGTTGCCCGTGCTGCGGGAACGAAGGCGCTGGCTTCGCCCGCCGTCCGCCAGCGAGCCCGAGCCGCCAACATCGACCTTCAGCTCGTTGCTGGTTCCGGACCTGCGGGACGGATCAGCCACGCCGACCTCGACCGCCACATCGCCGGCGGGGCGGCGGCTGCTACGCCAACCATGCCCGTGGGCGGTGCGCCCAAGGTCGTGCGAAACGGCACCGAGGACATCAAGGTCATCGGTTTNCGCCGAAAAATTGCCGACGGCATGATGGCGTCCTACAGCACCATCCCGCACTTTTCCTACTTCGAAGAAGTTGACGTCACCGAANTGGAGGCGCTTCGCCAACACCTGAACGCCACTCGGCCCGANGGCGCACCCAAACTCACCTACCTCCCGTTCATCATGCAAGCACTGGTCAAGGCGCTCGCCCAACGACCGGAATGCAACGCCGTGTACGNCGACGAAGCCGGCGTTGTGACCCGACACGAAGCCATCAACCTCGGCATCGCCACGCAAACCGACCGGGGGCTCTACGTTCCCGTCGTGAAGCACGTGGAAGCCATGGACGTNTGGCAGTCGGCCGCCGAGATGATGCGCGTGACCCAAGCCACACGAGAGGGGAAGGCTGGGGTGGACGACCTCACCGGGTCCACCTTNACCATCACGAGCCTCGGTCGCCTTGGNGGGTTGGGTGCAACCCCGATCATCAACAAACCCGAAGTCGGCATCCTCGGCGTTCACAACGCCAAAGACCGAGCGGTTGTTCACAACGGACACGTCGTGGTCCGTCGCATCATGAACCTCTCNTCGTCGTGGGACCACCGGGTCGTGGACGGCCACGACGGAGCCAGTTTGGTCCAGTTGGTGAAGTCCTACCTCGAACACCCAGCCACCATTTTCATGTGAGGTGCGTCGGATGAAAACAAAACAATGCCAAGTTCTNGTCGTCGGTGCAGGTCCCGGAGGCTACGTCGCCGCCATTCGCTCGGCCCAGCTCGGCCTGAAAACCATCATCGTTGAAGGCGAGCGAGCCGGAGGCACCTGCCTTATTCGCGGATGCATTCCAAGCAAAGCGCTCATCCACGCTGCCCACACCTTCCACAACCTCGCAAAACACACCGCAAAGGACGGCCACATGGGCATCACGATTCCCGGTCCNGCCGAACTCGAGATGAGCAATCTGGTCGGTTGGAAAGAAGGCATCGTTGACCGACTCAACAAAGGCGTTGAGGCCCTGCTGAAAAACGCTGGAGCGGAATTGGTGACCGGCTGGGCCGTGTTCCAGGACGCCAAGACCGTGAAAATCGGAGAAGGAAAGGACGCCACGCTGATTCAGGCCGACCACGTCATCATGGCTCAAGGCTCGCTGCCGGTTGAGCTCCCGTTCATGCCCTTCAGCGAGCACGTGCTCTCTTCGCGAGAAGCGCTTTCCCTTGAAGACCTGCCCGACCACATCGTTGTGGTCGGCGGAGGNTACATCGGACTGGAATTGGGCATCACCTNCCGCATGCTCGGCTCTGAAGTCACCATCGTGGAAGCCATGGATTCGGTGCTGCCGCTGTTCGACAAAGAACTGCGTCGACCCCTGGAGTTGTTCCTCAAGAAAAACAAAATCAAGGTCCACACCGGTGTGTTTGCAAAAGGTGTTGAGGACGCCAANGGCGGGAAGATCAAACTCAATTTCATCGATAAAACNGAANANGACGAGAAAAAGATGCAGAACATCGTTGCCGACAAGGTGCTCGTCACCGTCGGTCGCAAGCCCGCCTCCTCGGGTCTTGAAGCAACGGGCGTTTCCATGGACGACCGCGGATTTGTNAAAGTCAACGAGCGATGCGAGACCAACATGAANGGCGTNTACGCCATCGGCGACCTNTGCGACTCCGGCGAAATGCTGGCGCACGTGGCCTCCTTCCAGGGCGAAATGGTGGCTGAACTCATNGCGGGCCACAAGCGAGCCTACGACCCTGTTGCCGTACCTGCCATCGTCTTCACCGAACCTGAAATCGTCTCCGTTGGTCTCTCGCCCGANGAGGCGAAAGAAGCAGGACANCCCNTCATAACGGGAAAGTTTCCGCTGGCCGCAAACGGTCGTTCCCTGACCCAAGAAGCCGAGAAAACCGGTGGCTTTGTCCGAGTGGTGGCTCGCGAAGACGATCACCGCATCCTCGGCATTCAGGGCGTCGGTACGCACATCAGCGAACTGGTGGGTGAGTGGACGCTCGCCCTTGAGATGGGTGCGGTTCTGGAGGACGTGGCTCACACGATTCACGCTCATCCAACGATGACCGAGATGACCCACGAGGGCGTGCTCGACACGCTGGGCCACGCAATTCACAAAATGTGAGCCCTCGATGCGACGTTTGCCGTCATTCTTCTTCCACGTCGTTGGCCATCATGATGGCCACCGGACGGGTGCGCTCGTTTTCGTCCAAAATCAGACGGGCAATGATGATCATNGGCGCACCGATGATGGCGCCGGCGATGCCCCACACCTGCGAGAAGATCATGACCGTGAGCAGGAGCACAAGCGGGGAAATACCGATCTTCGCCCCCGAAAGGTTCGGCTCAACCAGCGAGCCAAACATCTGCTGGTTTCCGATAAGCAACGCCAGCATGAAAACGGCTGAGANCGGTTCGAGCATGATGAAACCGATCAGAACGGGTGGAACGGTGGCGAACAGCGCTCCGAGAATGGGGATGAAATCCAACAAAAAACACAGAACTCCGAACAAAAACCAACCGGGTATGTCGAACCCAACGGGGGAGATGATGAGGGTCATGACCAGCGCCTGACCACCGCTGCAGGTCACCTTTGAGACGACGTATGCGCTGATGGATTCGGTTGAATCTCGGACGATGTTTCGTGCGCGNCCGGTGGATTGTGGAAACGCTGTGTTGAATCGCTTCGCCAGCGTGTGTTCCTCCAGAACGATGAACAGCAGGAAGATCAGCACGGTNACCATGGTGCCAACNAAGGACCCGAGGGAGCCCAAAATTGCAAGCACGAAGGTCTCNATGTTGCTCGGGGATGCCAAGACCTCGACCCAACTGGAATCCGAAAAAATGGTTTCAAACCCATAGAGGTCCAAGTCGGCCGCTGATGCTCGTTTTTTGTCCAACTCAGACGTGATCTCCGGGACGCGTTCCACGAACAGGGAGAGTTGNTCGTANAGGAAAATGGAGATGATGTACATCGTGATGATGAACGCCAAAATCACCGTGCCGTACGAAACACCACGATTACCAACCTTNGCGTAGATGTACTGTTCTGGTGGTTTTATGAGAAAAAACAAGAGAACAGCGACGGCCAGNGGCATCAAGATCGGCTTGAGATGAACCAGGGCGAGGTAAACAACCACGCCCACAATGGCCACGCTGGCCGCNGTGGTTCGCTTTGAATCGATGCCGATTTTTGACGATGCGTCCATACCGCTGTGTCTCGACCTCGGGCATCTAAGGTTTGCTCCGAATCAATCGCTGGGATTGACGATTCGTCTCTTCGGNNNCAACGTCGAACAAGCGTTCGNTTTCAGCTGCCGCACATCAAGCAGTCGTCGGGACTGTCAAGGCTGCAAGCGATGGCGTCGAGGCTGTCGGCGTCGTCGGCTCGCTCGGCCAGNCCGCCCACGGTTTGGTCCTCTTTGGTGGAGGCTTCGACGGTGAACTGGATGGCGTCTGCGGCCGCCTTGGTTCGAAGATAGTACATGCCGGTCTTGAGCCCCTGCTTCCAACCGTAGAAGTGCATCGATGTGACTTTGGCCGGATTGGCGTCCACCATGTGGATGTTGAGCGATTGACTCTGATCGATGTACGCCCCGCGGTCGGCTGCCATGTCGAGCACGTGTCGCTGCTTGATTTCCCACGTGGTCTTGTACAACTCGCGAATGTGTTCAGGGATGCTGAAAAGACCCTGAATGGACCCCTTGTGCCGCAGGATTTCGTCCTTCAATTCAAGACTCCACATGTNCTCGGCGATGAGGTCGGCGACAAGGTGCTTGTTCAGCACGACGAATTCCCCCGAGAGGGTTCGGCGAACGTAGAGATTNGAGGTGAACGCCTCGAAACACTCGTTGTTTCCGAGAATTTGAGAGGTTGAAGCGGTTGGCATGGGGGCCAAGAGAAGCGAGTTTCTCATGCCCTTNTNGACGATTTCAGCCTTGAGCGAGTCCCAATCCCAGCGACCGCTGTGCTCGTTCATGCCCCANAGGTCGAACTGGAGCAAACCCTGGCTTGCAGGTGAACCCTCGAACGTCGAGTACGCTCCTTCAGCGACGGCAGCGTCTTTGGAGGCGGTGCAGGCTGCGAAGTAGATGGTTTCGAAAATCTCCTTGTTGAGTGTTCGGGCCGCAGGGCTCTCGAACGGCAGCTTGAGCATGGCAAACACATCGGCAAGACCTTGAACACCAAGACCGATGGGGCGGTGGCGCATGTTGGAGTTGCGGGCTTCTTCGACGGGGTAGTAATTTACGTCGATGACTCGATTGAGGTTGCCCGTTGCGTGGTAGGTGACGTCGTAGAGGAGCTGATGGTCAAACACGCCTTCGCTCGTGTTCACGAACTTGGGGAGAGCAATCGATGCGAGGTTGCAAACCGCCACTTCGTCTTTGGCGGTGTATTCCATGATCTCCGTGCAGAGGTTTGACGACCGGATGGTACCCAGGTTCTTTTGGTTGGATTTTTCGTTTGCAGCGTCCTTGTAGAGCATGTACGGGGTACCGGTTTCGATTTGTGCCTCGACAATTTTGTCCCAAACCACACGAGCGGGCAGGGTTTCTCGAGCCATGCCGCGGCGTTCGTAGTCTTCGAACATGGCTTTGAACTCGGCACCGTACACGTCCTGGAGCCCGGGGCATTCGTTCGGGCAGAAGAACGACCAGTCGCCGTTGTCCTCCACGCGCTGCATGAACAGGTCGGGGGTCCACATGGCGTAGAAGAGGTCTCGTGCTCGCATCTCTTCTTTTCCGTGATTCTTTTTGAGATCGAGGAATTGGAGAATGTCCGGATGCCAAGGTTCGAGGTAAACGGCGATGGANCCCTTTCGCTTGCCGCCGCCTTGGTCAACGTACCGAGCGGTGTCGTTGAACACACGGAGCATGGGGACGATGCCGTTGGANGTCCCGTTGGTGCCCTTGATGTAAGAGCCCTTCGAGCGAACATGGTGAATGGAGAGACCGATGCCACCAGCGGATTTGGAGATGAGGGCGCACTGTTTCAGCGTGTCGTAAATCCCGTCCAGNGAGTCGTCTTGCATGGTCAACAGGAAACACGACGACATCTGCGGCATGGGTGTGCCCGAGTTGAACAGCGTCGGTGTGGCGTGGGTGAAATAACCCTGGCTCATCAGNTCGTAGGTCTGGAGCGCCTTCTCGATGTTGGCGTGGTGGATTCCAACGGCCACGCGCATCAGCATGTGCTGCGGGCGCTCTGCGACTTCTCCGTTGAGTTTCANGAGGTAAGAGCGCTCGAGGGTCTTGAACCCAAAGTAATCGTAGTTGTGATCNCGCTCGTAGTCGATGTGGNTGTTCAGAANATCGGCGTTGGCCATGATGATTTCGTAGACCTCTGCCGAGATGAGGGGGGCGTGCTTGTTGGATTCCGGGTCGATGTACTCGCGGAGATCGGTGATGACGTCCGTGAANCTGTCCTTGGTGGACCGGTGAAGGTCGTCGACGCAAATGCGGGCGGCCAATCGACTGTAGTCGGGGTGATGAGAAGCCAGCGATGCCGAGGTTTCGGCTGCGAGCTGGTCCANTTCCCGAGTGGTCACGCCGTCGTAGAGGCCCTCGATGGTCAACTTGGTGACGTGGCCCGGGTCAACCCATTCTGCGTTGAGGCCCTTGGANAGTTTGAGGAGCTTTTCATGGATTGCGTCAAACCGTACATCTTCTCGCTCGCCTTTCCTGTTGACAACTTGCATGGCCATGATTGAATCCTCCGGTGTTCATGTGAATGCGTGATGTCTTTCTTTGTTCGCGTACGGTTCAAAAGTCTTCGTCCACTGAAAATCGCTGCTGGACGCTTCCAAGGGAAGCGCTGTCCATGACACCGGCTTTTTGNTACTCGGCGACTCGCTTTTCGAAGAAGTTGGTCTTGCCCTGCATGGAGATCATCTCCATCCACGGGAACGGNTTTCCGACGTTGTAGATCTTGGAGCAGTTCAGCTGNACGAGGAGACGGTCGGCNACGAACTGAATGTACTGCTTCATGAGGTCGGCGTTCATGCCGATCAGGTTGACGGGCAGCGCCTTTGTGACGAATTCAATCTCGATGTCGACNGCTTCGGCAATGATNCGGCGGATGACGTTTTCACCTGCGCCNCGNATCAACTTGCTGTGAAGCAAACAGGCGAAATCGCAGTGAAGTCCTTCGTCCCGAGAGATGAGTTCGTTTGAGAAGGTCAGCCCGGGCATGAGGCCGCGCTTCTTGAGCCAGAAGATGGCGCAAAANGAACCCGAGAAGAAAATCCCTTCCACGGCTGCGAANGCCACGAGACGCTCGGCAAACGAGCCTCGCTTCCGCGAGAGCCAGCGCATGGCCCAGTCGCCCTTCTTTTTNACCGATGGAACGGTTTCAAGCGCCTTGAACAGATGGTCCTTCTCTCGCTCGTCATCGATGTAGGTGTCGATCAGCAGCGAATAGGTCTCTGCGTGAATGTTTTCCATCATGATCTGGAATCCGTAGAAGCATCGGGCTTCNGGCCAGCAGACTTCNGCNTTGAAATTTTCAACCAGGTTCTCGTTGACAATACCGTCGCTGGCTGCAAAGAAGGCGAGGATGTGCTTGATGAAATGCTGCTCGTCCTTGTTGAGGTTTTTCCAGTCTTTGAGGTCCTCTGCAAGATCGATTTCTTCAGCGGTCCAGAACGAGGCTTGTGCCTGCTTGTAGGAGGTCCAAATATCGTCGTGTTCAATTGGGAAAAGGACGAAGCGGTCCAGGTTTTCCTGAAGCATCGGCTCGATGTGTTCCTTTGACAAATCAATGTTTAAGCCGTCGTCCTTGCTGTGTTCTATGACCATGCTTAGTACCCCCCGTGATTCGCAGTCGCGCTGGATTTTGTTTGCCCTTCTCGGACGCCTATAATATATACGCTCTCGGCGAGATTAAACTGAAGGGTTTTTCCGGTTCGTCTGAGGACCGTAGGCATTGGAGCAGTGCTTCGTTTTATGCCGTCCAGAGCCAGCGATAATTTTCCTTCCAAAAGTTCGTTTTTCATGTCAAAATCACCTTGTTTTCCACTGGAACCCATTGTCGGTAGAATCTTACATTATCCCAACAGTCAAAAAGGAATGTATGGTGAGTTGGTGTATGGACCGAATTTCTCTGCAAATTCCGTTCGCCCGGCTTGATGAACGCGCCGTGCTNCCGACCCAGGGGTCGGCCCAGGCAGCGGGTTGGGATTTGTACGCTGTCGAGGAGACGGTGGTGCCCAAAGGTTCCACGGTGCTNATCTCCACCGGCTGGGCCACCGCCATCCCCGAGGGATGGGAAGGGCAGATTCGCTGCCGTTCATCGCTTGGGAAAAAGGGCATGATCATGCCCAACGGGCTGGGCACCATCGATTCGGACTACCGTGGAGAACTCAAGGTGCTGGCGACGTGGATTGGCGAAGGCGACACCTTCACCGTCAAGGCTGGCGAACGNATCGCACAGCTGCTTTTTGCGCCCGTGCCATTGGTCCACCTCGTGGAGACCACCGTGGACGGACTGGACGAAACCGAGCGAGGGACCGGTGGGTTNGGATCATCCGGCAAGTTCTGAGAGCGTGNATCCATGATGGACGTTCGAGANCTCGGCGTGGTNGACTACGAGGCNGCACAGGCGCTCATGAAGGANCTTCAACAACAGCGCATCGAAGGCATCATCCCGGACACGCTTCTGATTCTCTCCCACCCTGAGGTGGTNACGGTTGGTCCTCGCGCCCGGAACGACGGGGTCCTTCCGCCCACGGATTACGACACGGTGGCCGTGGACCGAGGTGGAGGGCTGACGTGGCACGGCCCGGGCCAGGTGGTGGGCTATCCGATTTTCAAGTGGGGCGAGCGCCAAGGGGAATCCTCGGTTGCGGACATCATCCACATCATCGAGGGATGGCTCATCGATGCCCTCGCCGAATGCGGCGTTGAGGGCGTTCGTGACGACCGGATGCAAGGCGTCTGGGTGGACGGCCGGAAGGTGTGCAGCATCGGCCTTTCCTTTCTNCGCTGGGTCAGCCGTCACGGATTTTCCGTGAACATCGANACGCCACCGGGTCGTGTTGAAGGCGTGGCCGGTTGCGGTTTGAACGCCGACACCACCACCTCGCTTGCGGCGCTGGGCCACACCGTCGANCCCACCTTCTTCATCGACGTCCTTCGCAGGAAGGTGGCCGGCACCGGCCGTGAATGAGCGGATGTTCAGGTTCTGCGGCAGTCCGNGCCCCGGNGGTGATATACCTGCGGGGTTGATGCAGGCGCATGTCCCGAACCATCGTTGCGTGTGACGGGTGCGGGCAGCAACTGAGCGTGCCGCAAAAGAACGGGGAGGTTGAATGCCCNAAATGCAACAACGTCATCACGCTGGCGTTTGAGCCCCGCGTGGTCAACACACCCCCGTGGCTGAACAGGAAACTCGGTTTTGCGTTGATGCTTGCTGCTGCTTGGTTCTGGAACAACACGATCTGGTTTCGAACCACCTTCATCGACGATTCGGGGCTCTTCGAAGGGTTGGCTCAACTCTTGTGCTTTGCCGGCGTTCTTCTTGTGGCCTTCGCCGACGTCATACGGAATCGTGGCCGATTGTTTGGCGAGCAAGTCAACGTTGTCCAACCCGTTGATTCGGACCCGTCTGAGGCAGGCAACATCGGGCAGGTCGAGACGTTCATCTCGCCCAAATTGGGCGCGCCGTTCTACATCGCAGCCATCGTCCCGTTGCTCATGATCCCCGTGTCGATCCAGGTACCTCTCATCCTCAATTGGTGCAGTCATCCAGCCTTCAGAGAATGCACCGTGGTCAGCGATTCAACGTTTCTTTTCATGCTGTTTCTTCCTCTTGGGACCGCCCTGCTCATCCTGAACATCGGAATGCGAAAAGCGAACGGTCCCGACAACGGCGTGCTCATGGGCGCAAAGATTTCGACGGCTCTGACCTTTGCCTTCTTCGCCATGATGACGTTTCTGATGCTGACCGTCCATCCCTAACTGGGGACGACTCACGTCAGTCCTTTGACAGCGAGGGGGGCCGGCTCGACCAAATCGCCCAGGTCCCCGTGGCGCTCGCCACGAGGCGCTCGCCCACCTTGACCTCGCCCGCAAGATGGGCGACGTGCTTGCCTCGGCGGACCACGCGCCCCTCCGCCACCAGACGCTCTCCCGGGTAGGCTGCGGCCAGGAAACTCGTGGAGAGTTGGGTGGTGGCGCACCACTCTTCCACCTTGAGCGACGCCACGAGCGCGCCGCCCAGCGCCGAATCGAGCAAAATCATGTGAATCCCACCGTGGGCTGCACCGCCCTTGTTGAGATGGTCATCGGTCAGGGTGAGCTCCAACCGAGAAGCGCCCGGTGTCCACAGGGTGCGCTCCACGCCAAGTTCGGCCACGTAGCCGATCGGCTCTGGCGGCGACGAGAGCGTCACTGGGCCATCACCCCGACGACCTTCACCAGAATCCGTTTGTTGCGCTGACCGTCAAACTCTGCGTAGTGAATCTGTTCCCACGTCCCCAAATGCAAGCGTCCGTCGCGAACCGGCATGGTGACCTGCTGGCCCAACAGTTGCCGTTTGAGGTGCGCATCTCCGTTGTCCTCCCCCGTGCGGTGATGGTGATACTCCTCCCCCTGACGACCGTCAATGCCGTGGAACGGCGCCAATTTCTCAAGCCAGGTCATGATGTCGTGATGCAAGCCGTACTCCAGGTCGTTGACGTAGCACGAGGCGGTGATGTGCATCGGGTTGACCAAAACCAAACCGTCCTGAATGCCGCTTTGGGCGACGACCCGCTCGACGTCGCTCGTGATGCAGACGATTTCGTATCGCTTCTCGGTGTTGATGTGCAGTTCTTCCACGTAAGTGGCGGCGGTTCCGGTGACGAGGGTGCCCATGTGCAGGGCTTCTGCGTGCGGTCAAAGAACGATTGGGCGAAATCAACCCTTGATAAGTCCAGCCGAACCCTTCCACCCATGCGCACCGTCACGTTCGTCCTCCTCGTGGCGGTGCTCGCTCTTCCTCTGGCCAGCGCCGAAACCTACCGAATTTCGGGCCAGGCCACCTACAGCGACAACACGCCGGTGATGCTGCGCGACGTGTTCGTCGAGTGCCGTCCGGGCAACGTCGA
>NZMN01000029.1 GCA_002694525.1 Methanobacteriota archaeon | reverse complement strand
CATCACAAGTGTCAAGAAAACTACTTTCTTCATGAAATAATCCTGAACTCTTCTTGATTTAATATTTTCACCGAAGGTTGTCAATCAATGGGGACCCCTTTGATGGGACGGGTAGGCAGAGGGTACCCTCTGATGCGTCCGAATCGCAGGGTGGACAGGATTCAGTTGCCTTCGAAAATGGCCATGGCCTCGTCGACCGAAGCACCCTCGCAAATGATGGCGTGGCANGCCGCCGTCATTCGGACGGCTTCTTCGGTGGTTTTCTGATGGATGTTGCGTCCCGTNGCTGCGCCTCGGCAGCCGGAGATCGCCATCTGATCGTGGAGTCGCTGAAGGAAGGCTCGAGGTGGCAAGGTTCCACCGCCCGAACAGATGATGCCGGTTCGACCTGCGGCTTCAACNGCGACTTTGAGCGATTCCGGTTGCGTCATCCCATCGAACGCTCGAGGGTAGTTGACCTTCGCAAAGTCCGCACCGATGCAGCAGGCGACACCCGCTGCGCCCGAGATGAGTTGAGGGTCTTTTTCATCGGCCACNGCCTGNCCACGAGGGTACATCCACACCACCGANATCATNCCGAGCTCGTGGGCCTGTCGAATGAAGTGGGCTGCCTCGGTGAGCATTTCNTGTTCGTATTCGCTCCCGATGTAAACGGTGTAACCGATGCCCACGACGTTGATGCCGTTGTGAACCAGCGACATCACGTCGTCCATGTCCCACAGCGCCTGGCTGATGGGATCCCGCTGGGCCGTTTTGACAAGGTGCGATTTGGAGTTGAGTTTCACGAGGTACGGAACATCGGGGTGGTCCCGAGCGTACTGTGCGATGAGACCGCACTGCCCTGCGAGCACACCGATGGTGCCGTCCGCATGCGCTCGAGCACCGATTTCNAACANATGCCCGGGGTCGTTTGAGGACAGCGGGATGGTGTCGCCNCCGTCGTAGAAATCGTCGTTCAGGTGTTCGATTTTTTGGTCGCAGGCGAAGAGGTTCATGGANCCCGTGCCGGCGGTGGCAGCCCNCATGTTGTCAAGGTAGGTCTCGATGAGTTCGTCGGGAACATCGGCGGGGACGGTGATGTCGCTCATGGAGACCACCTCAAGGTTCACTCGCCGGTGAAGTTCGCCACNCGCTTCTCAACGTATGCAGCGATGCCTTCCTTGGCGTCGTTGCTGTTGAAGAGAGCGGCCTGCAGTTCCCGCTCGAGAGCCAGATGGTACTCAAAGGGAATCTCNGGNCCGGTNTGGCACGAGCGCTTGATGTTGCCCACGGCCTTGACCGCCTTGTTGGGCAGGGTGAATTGGCTGCACCAGTCAAGGATGTCCCGGCGGAAATCATCGGGATCACCCTCCCANATGTGGTTGATGAGGTTGCANGCGTGGGCGTCNTCNAAGGACATGAGTTCGCCCGTGACCATCATTTCNAGNGCCTTGGCCTTGCCNATGAGGCGGGTCAANCGAGCGGTGCCACCGGTTCCTGCNAGCACACCGAGGTTGATTTCTGGAAGACCGACCTTCCCGGCGTTNTTGCGGGCGATGCGGATGTCGGCGGCCATGGCAATCTCCAGGCCACCACCAACGGCGTGTCCGTTGATGGCGCAAATGACAAGTTTAGCGGTTTGCTCGAGCCGNGACAGGGTTTCGTTGGCGTGAAGGCAAAAGTTGTACTTGAAACCGGGGCTGACGCTGTTGAGCATCTGGATGGAGGCGCCCGCCGAGAAAAACGAGGCACCGTTGCCGGTCAAGACGATGCAGGTGACGNTGTCGTCGAAGCGAGCGCGGACGATGGCCTCGTCAATGTCTCGCATCATGCCGTGCGTGTAGGTGTTGGGCGAGCGGTCGTTGGGGCCTTCAAGAGGTGCGCCAGCCGAATCGGACGTGAGTTCAATCACGGCAATTCCGTTCTCGGTCACGCCGTAGTTGACGAGTCGNTTTGGCATGGGTTCAAGTTTCAATCCGTAGAGGTCGCTCATGCCCTGAGCCAACGGGATTGGCATTATGAAGAAATCGCTGAGATTTCTTGCGCCTCACCGTCGGCGTTGCTCGTGAAGGACACGTGGCCGCCACCGCGACGAACCGCTTCCCAACGAGCCTTGACCTCCAGGGCTGCCTCGCTCTGCTCCCACGTGTCGCGCCCTTTGGCTGGACGGAACGGAAGTCGNAACGGTCGGGTTGGACCCTCCATCCGCTTGAGCATGAACGGCGAGGTCAGTGCGAACACGATTCGCTTGAACAAACTTGGACGGAACAACTTCCCAATCCACCTCAACCCGTCACCGCTCTTGGATTGATCCCGCATCCAAGCCCTGCACATTCGNTTGAAGGTTCGGTCGCCCACACGGTTCATCAGCCANCGATTGGCCACGCTCGTCCGGACGTACGGAAGCAATTTTTGTCGGACCTCTTTCTCGTACGCCGGACCGCCCAGCATTTCATGAGCGGCCAGCACCCCGGACCAGACGGCCATTCGCATGCCAAAGCCCCACATGAAATCCTGCAGTCCACCCGATTCGCCCACGAAGTGCTGGCCGGTTGCGGGTGCCGTGTAGTGCCCGTTCAAAGTGAAATCGCCCTTGCCGCCCACGCGCTTAACGGGGTTGATGTCCATGTCGGGGTAGAGACGTTGGTAGCATGCGATGGTTTCGTTGAGAAACCGCTCGCTCTTCTTTTGCTTGCGCCACAGGCAGGTGCAGATCAAGCCGACGCCGTCGATGACGATGAGGTAGCTGTAGGCACCCGGGGCCAGCTTGTCGTTGAGTTGGAAGGCGATGTGGTTGGGGTACGACGTGTGGAAAATTTCGCCAAGCGCAATCGCTGAGGTGTCTTTTGGTCCACACGCAACAATGTCAGCTTCGTTCTCGTCGATGCGCGACTTGTAGTGAAGCGTGGCACCTGCTTCGATGGCCATGCGTTTGAACGCCTGATCGATGGTGTGGTCGGAGGTCCCCCGCTCCACGATGCGGTAGGCGACGCCATCGGTTTTGGCCTGAGAGATTTCGTCGTCGGGGTGAATGAGGTCAACCACCGAGAAGGCCGTTGATTTGAACGAGGTCGAATCAAAGCCCCACGACTCGAGCTGATCGAAAAAATCGTCGTCCATGCTCCAGTTTTCGAGCGCTTGGAAATCACCGTCGAACCGTGCACCGGAATCGGCGCGAATGTCGTGAACGTGCACTTCTCGGCCTGCTCGGGCGAGCAAGGTTGCGGCCGCTAAACCCGAAAGGCCGGCACCCATCACCGTGATGGGCTTGGTCTGGTCGGGAGCATCGGCCATGCAAGTCCATGGAGGCGTGAGGTTTGAATGATGCCCTCCCTCCCCACGAGGTATGACGGGCAGCGTGCTGGTGGAAGAGGCTCCCGATGTGCTTCGTCCCGACGAACTCCTGCTCAAGCTGAACACCAAGGGTTGCGGAGCCGTGGTGTCCTTTGTCGGCCTGACCCGTGAACACGAAGGCGACGCCGATGTCTTGCGTCTTGAATTCGATGCCTGGCAAAACAAACTCACGCCCGTGCTCGAGCGCCTGGCCAACGAAGCCATCGAAGGCTTTGGCATCGCTTCCGTGGCCATGGCTCACCGGACCGGTGCGGTCGGCCCTCAGGAACCCATCGTGGCCATCCACGTCGGAAGCCCACACCGCAAAGAAGCGTTTCAAGCCTGCGAATGGCTCATCGACGAATTGAAGAGGCAAGCACCCATATGGAAGAAAGAGGTCACGACCGAAGGGGAGACCTGGAAGGAGGGGTTGGGTTGAGCGAGAAATCCGTTGAAGGCATCATCAACATCGGTGGAAAGCCTGTCGTTGAACGACGAGCGACCGCACGGGGTCGTGTTGTGCTCCAGACGGCGACCAAAGCCGCCATTGATTCGGGTTCCATCGCCAAGGGCGACGTGCTCGAGGCTTCGACCGTTGCAGTGCTTCAAGCGGTGAAGGACACGCCCAGAATCATTCCACATTGCCACCCCATCCCGCTTGAGGGAACCGAGGTTGATTGGAGCTGGGAAGGGACCAGCCTTTGGTGCACGGTCACGGTATCAGCTCACTACAAAACCGGCATTGAGATGGAGGCCCTCACGGGGGTCGCTGCAGGGTTGTTGTGCGCCTTTGACATGGTAAAATCGCTGGAAAAAGACGCGGGGGGACAATACCCAGGCGCCCGAATCACCGACCTCGAAGTGGTTGAGAAATTCAAGGGAACGTGAACCGCTGTATTGATGGCTTTCCCGCGTGTCCATTCACCCATGGGCATCACCACGGATTTGGCGCATCACTTCGTTGAAGCCGTTGACCAAGCAGCCATCGCCAGCGCCGCTTGGCGCGGCAAAGGCGACAAAAACGCTGCCGATGATGCAGCGGTTGAGGCCATGCGCCGTACGTTCGACCACGTACCCTTTGACGGTCGAGTGGCCATCGGTGAAGGCGAGCGAGACGACGCCCCAATGTTGTACATCGGTGAGGAATTGGGTTCGATGGTCGGCGCTGAAGGGGCACCAAAGATCGACATCGCTGTTGACCCGCTCGAATGCACCAACAACTGCGCTGACGACCAACCGAATTCCATTGCAGTACTCGCCGCAGCACCCCGTGGGACGCTGCTGCACGCACCGGATTGCTACATGAACAAACTTGCAGCGGGTCCCGCACTGGCCGGGCACGTCTCGCTGGAGGGAGGGGCGGTGTACAACATCGAGCAGGCCATGCACGTCCTGGACTGCGAAGCAAAGGACGTTCGCATCGTCGCTCTGGACCGAGAACGACATCACCAGCTGTTCAAGGAGATTAGCGAAACGGGCGCCCAACTCGAACTGCTCGGGGACGGTGACGTCGCCGGTGCCATCTGGGCCGCCAAAGACGACGGACCGTTTGACATGCTGATGGGCGTCGGTGCCGCACCCGAGGGCGTTATTTCGGCCACGGCAATACGTGGCATCGGCGGCGTCTTCGAGGGAAGGTTGGTGTTCCGGTCTGCCCAAGAAGAAGCCCGTGCTGAGACCATGGTGGGGGACGACCTCGGCCGACTGTGGCAGGCCACCGACCTTTGTCAGAGCGAAGACGCTGTTTTTGCGGCCTCAGGCGTCTGCGACGGCTATCTACCCGGCGTCAAAATCGGTGCAGACCATACGACGACGTTCAACGAACTCATCGATGTCTCCGCCAAAACCGTTGCCCGCAACGAACGACGACGCCCCGCTTGATTCCGAGGAACAACCATGGCCCAGCAACTCCGAATCGACGTGCGTCTGCCCCACGGGCACTGGGCAGGCGACGTCACAAGGCAACACCCTTCCGCAACGCTCCGCATTGAACAGCACATGCCGCTCAGCAAAGGACGAGGCACGGCCCGGTGTTGGAGCAACGAAGATCTTCACGCAACGGTCCTCAATCACAACGGAATCGACACCTGCACCGACCCCGAGGACGGTCGGTTTTCGGTCACCATATCGGCAGGTGGCGGCGGTTTTCTGCGACCTTTGGTGGACCTTGGAGTGGTGCCTCGCACGCCCTTTGAAGTTCGTGACGGTTGGGTTGAATGGACGGTGGAGGGAAGTCGAGAAACCATGCGCGCCCTCGTGAATCGGTTCAGAACCGACGAGATACCACACCGCTTGCTTTCAACCAGAAGCACCGGAACCCGATTGCTCACGCCGCGCCAGCGCGAAGTGTTTGAGGTGGCGTCCAGAGAAGGCTACTGGGACGTGCCCAGACGNATCAATCTGACCGAGCTGGCCGACCTGTTGGACGTGGCCAAATCCACTCTTTCGAGTCAACTCCAGCGGATTGAGTCTGCGGTGTTCCACGCCTTCACCGAAGAGATTCGGCGCCANAGTGGCTAACATGTTCGTGCGAACATGTTCGTAAAGGGTATAAGGAGGTCGGGGTTCACCATCCACCATGGACAACCTACCGAAGACCTGGGACGACTGGATTGAGAACTTCAAAGCCTGGCAAGACAACGTCGGCTACGACCGTGAATGGATGGGCGATTTTGACCTCTCCATCCAGTTCGATTGGGAGCGCGCCGGCGACACCATNGAATTTGGCGATTACGAGGGACGACGCAAGTGGGAACGNTCGCTGCAGGTGCCTCACCAGAGCATGCGAGACGCACTGGTCAGCATGATCACCGTGCAGGGCGACACCGAATTCGCCTCCGTGGAGCAACANCGCCACCTGCTCGCCACCGCACCCACCGACTACGACCGCTACGCTGCCGCTCGAATCATGGCCGAAGAACAGCGCCACGGATGGCAGATGGCGTACCTCCTCATGACCTACTTCGGCCAGCAAGGACGACGAGAGGCTCAGAAGCTNCTCGAGCGCAATGCGCAGGACGGCGANCGACTCCTCGGTGCGTTCAACCGACCCATGCCTCACTGGCTGGACTTCTTCTGCTACACGATGTTTGTTGACCGAGACGGCAAGTTCCAACTCGGCATGCTGTCGACCTCGGCGTTCAAGCCCCTGGCTGCCAGCATGGGACCCATGCTCAAGGAGGAATCCTTCCACCTCGGGACCGGCTCGAACGGNCTGCGCCGTATCATCAAGGCCGGTGTGATNCCGCTCGACATGCTCCAGCGCTACATCAACAAGTGGGTNTCAACCGCCCACGACCTGTTCGGTGTTGACGAATCGTCGTCCGCTCACTGGGCTTACGTCTGGGGCATCAAGGGACGCTGGGACGAGCGCAAGAAACTCGAAGCCAACATCGACGTCTCCAAGGAAACCCTGAACGAGGAAGCCCGACAGCACTACCACGANGAAATNGTGGGCGAAGTCAGGAAACTTTGCGGCTACCTGCCCGAAGGTGCAACCAAACTCTACGTGCCGCACGAGAACTTCAACCGAGAAATCGGCACGTACAAGCGACAGCGATACACCGTTGAGGGCACCCTCTTCGAAGGAACCGACGACGAATGGACCGCTTACGTGGCCGACCACCTCCCAACGGCTCAAGACGAAGAGGACCTCAAGGAGCTCTTCAAGCAACAATGGGTGGCTGAAAAGCCCATGACGGCTCGCCAAATCGCCTCCGGCATTGGCGCCCGAGCCTGATGTTGAGGTGATCGGTCTTGATCCCCGTCGCCCTCTACGGCGTTGATGCCGATTTGTGCGAGCGTTTCTTTGAGGCGTTGCCNGGTTTGGTCACCGACGCCTACGAAGACCGCTCCTACATCGAATCGCTGTACGCCGTTCAAGCCGAGCACTCNATCGAGCACATCAGCATCGCCGACAGGTGGTCAAAGCGAACCCCGTTCGCCTGGCCCGAAGACATCNTCAACGAGGTCGAGATGGTTCTCCGCACAACCACCTACCCCGATGTTTCCCTGCTCGAGCACCTGATGACCCTCGACGGGGTGGATGCCCAGCGTATCTCCGAATGGATGCACTTCTCAACCAACCTGTTCCCCATCTACTCCGAAAAAGCATGCCAGACCCTCCAACGAATGGGGCTGGACACGCCCTACAAACCCGACGACATCGCAAGTTATGGGTTGTACGTCAACAGGATTGAAGGCCTCAAACTCCACGCCCCGGCCGCAGGACTACCGGAAATCGGGCTTCCCCGTACCCGGATGCTGCAGCTGGGCCTGGAGCGGTTTGAATGAAGAACGCATCCGTTCACATCAAACTCGTCATCGTCGCAGCCATTTGGGGATTCGGTTGGCCGGCCGGCAGAGTGGTCGCCACCGAACTCCCGAGAATCGGTGCCGCTTGGATTCGATACGTCATCGTCGTGATCCTGTTCCTGGCCTACCTAAAGTGGTCTCGCCAGTGGACGCTTCCCTCCCCGTCCCAGTGGAAACACGTGGCGTGCATCGGCCTGTTCTCCACCTTTCTCTACCAGGCCCTGTTCATGTACGGGATGAGCTACACCGCTGCGGGTGATGCTTCGCTGATGATCACGCTGAACCCGCTGTTCACAGCCTTTCTCGCCGTGTTTTTTCTCAGTGAGCGCATGACCTGGCGCCTTTTGGCAGGTCTGGCTCTGGCTCTGGCGGGCGTAGCGGTCTTGTTCGTTGCTTCACCCAACACCGACATTCCAGCCATCGAACGTTGGATTGGAAACACCTTCATCGCCGGTTCAGCGCTGGCTTGGGCTGCCTCCACGATCGTCATGAAACGGGTGATGACTCAAACCCCCGATGACGCCGAAGGCCCGTTGAGTCCGCTCCACCTCACCGTCTGGTCGTCCGTCGTCGGACTGGCAATTCTCACACCCTGGGCGGGCGTCGAGGCGTTGGGGGCGTCGTGGACCGTTCCCAGCCCCGAGGCGTGGATGGGCATCGTGTTTTTGGCCGTGTTTTCAACGGTCGTCGCCTACGTTTGGTTCGCAGACGGCATCCGAACCATCGGCGCCGGACCCGCTGCGTTTTACGTCTACCTCGTACCGCCGTTCGGCATTCTTGGCGGGCAAGAGCTGTTGGGTGAGCGGCCCGGAGCGTCCTTGGCGGTGGCGTTCGCCCTGATCGTCGGAGGCGTGCTGCTTGCTCAATCCAAACAGGCAACCGCCGAGCAAGCATCATGAAGGTGAGGCTCCTCCACGGACCATGACCGTTCAGCGCGTTGCCGTGATCGGTGCAGGAACCATGGGGGCCGGCATCGCCCAGGTCTGTGCGCAAGCCGGCTGGGAGACCAAACTCTACGATGCCTATCCAGAGGGGCTTGAACGTGGCATGGAGCGCATTGAGGCGTTCTGGCAGAAGGGGATTGCTCGGGGGAAAACCACACCCGAGCAGCGCGATGCGTGGGCCGCTGGACTGACGCCCGTGGCTGACCTCGCCGTGGCGGTGCGGGACGCCGACCTCGTCATCGAAGCCGTCCCTGAACTTCCAGACCTGAAGCACAGCATCTTCGCTCAGTTGGATGAATTGGCACCCGAACACGCCGTGCTGGGCACCAACACCTCTTCGCTGTCCATCGCAGACATCGCCGCGGCAACGCAGCGACCTGAGCGGGTCATCGGCATGCATTTTTTCAACCCCGTCCCGATCATGAAACTGCTCGAATTGGTTCGCCACGATCGAACCTCTGAAGCCACCATCGCCGCAGCACAAGCCGCTGGAAACGCCATGGGCAAAACCGCAATTCTGGTCAACGATGTGCCTGGTTTTGCCACCAGCCGTCTCGGTGTTGTGCTCGGAAACGAAGCCATTCGCATGCTGGCGGACGGTGTGGCCAGCGCAAGCGACATCGACACNGCGATGGTGCTGGGCTACAAGCACCCAATGGGACCGCTGGCGCTGACCGACCTGGTCGGTTTGGACGTGCGAAGAGACATCCTGCTGAACCTCCAAGCATCGTTCAACGACGATGCCTACGCACCGCACCCCCTGCTGGACCGTCTGGTGGNTGAGGGTCGATTGGGCAAAAAAGCCGGGAAAGGGATTTACGACTGGTCGAGCGGGCAGCCCGAGGAAACGGATCTGGAGTGAAGTTCCCCCGATTCCCACTGATTTATTGAGTTGCACCGGGTGCACTGCACCATGGACGACGCCGACTCNACCCCCTGGGGCGCCATCGAAAAGGACAACACCGTCAAAGCCGAGGCACCCNAGGCGGTCCAGCCCACCGACGAAGGGGTTGACCCTGTGCCCACAGCNACCGATCAGGCCACAACGGACATGGTTGAGGGCCCAGCACCCACAACGATGGACCAAATCACACCTGAAACGGTGGCCGGTGGCTACCAAGTTGGGGCCAACCCGCAGCAATTGGTGGTCGCCAGCGAGGGCAAGGGTCCGAAAGGAGCGATGATCGTCGCAGGCGTCCTTGCAGCCATCGGCGTCATTGGGCTCATCGCAGGGGCGATCTTTGCCGGGTCGATTGAAGGCATGTACAATGAACTNGAGACGGCCGATCACACCAAGATTGTCGGNTCCAGCGCTGAGTTGACCTACAACGACCAGGACGGTTTGGGCGAGGAAGGATGGTACCTTTTGATTCCCGGAGACCCCAAAGCGGACGAAAACAACAACGGCATCATGGACGCCTGCGANGNCGTGAATTTCATCATCCTTGATGCCGACGGAAACGACGCCTCGGAGCGTGCAGCACGGATTTCGTGTTCNACNTCGGCCACCGATGATGGATCCAACGCAGGNGANCCCTACTGGGACATCAAGGACGCCATCGTGGTGGCNCGAATCTGCCACACTTTNGCCGAAGAGGGTGAATCCGTTGAACACCGATGCGCAGAAGGCGAAGTTTTCACGGTTTCCAACGACGCCAACGTTTCCATGTCCGTTGTTGACTTGGACGCNATGCTGATCCCCTTCGTCGAGGACGCCATNGGCGCAGGCCTCCTCTCGGCGGCTGGTTTCGGGGCAGGGTGTTGCTCGATGTGCGGCGGTCTCGTGGCNCTCATCGTCGGGCTAACACGCCTGGGCGGTGGAAAGCCAAAACAGAACGTGCAATTCCAAATTCACTGATTCACTCGAAGGACGGCTGTCGCTTTTCGAGAAACGCTGCGACGCCCTCACGAAACGCTTCGGTCGTCCCTGCGGCCTCAATAAGCGTGCGCTCGTGGTCGAGATGCGATGAAAAATCGTTGTCCGTCTGAACGTGCAGNAGGTGCTTGGTCGCTTCCTTCGTGTGCGGACCCCAAGACGACCACATCGAAGCAAGCCCTGCGGCGGTTTCGANCAGCGATGCGTCGTCAACCAACACGTCAATCGCCCCGTATTCGTGTGCTTGTTCGCCGGACCATATTTCGTTGCCCATGAAAAATCGCCGAGCTCGTTGCTCGCCCACGAGACGAGGCAGAAGCCAGGTGGTTCCCCCGTCGGGGGAAAGGCCCATTCCAGCGTAGGAAGCCGCCATTCTGGCGTCGGAGGTCCCCACGCGAGCGTCACACGCAAGGGCGAGGCCAAGCCCACCGCCCGCCGAAACACCGTTAAGCGCCGCCACGACGATGGTGGAAGAGGTTCGAATGCGCTGCAGCAAAGGGTGCAGGACACCCGTCAATTCTCGAATCAACGCCGGAGCGTTGTTTTCCTGAATGGCCTTTTGGAAGGCGTTGATGTCGGCACCCGCTGAGAAAAAACGACCGTCGCCGGTCAGGACCATCGCCTTGGTGCTCCGGTCGTTCAGACCCTCGTCGATGGCTTTGGCGATGGCGGGTAAAAACGCCATTGAAAAGGACTGGGTGGAGGCTTGACCAGCCATCTTGACGATGCGAAGGTTGCCACGTTGTTCAACTTCAACGGCCACCATCCCACCTCAGAGCTTGACGTTCACGTTCTTGACCTTCGTGTAGAAGCGAAGCGCATCCTGACTCTGTTCAATGCCGATGCCGGAGTGCTTCCAGCCCGTAAAGGCCGTTTGGGGGAAGGTGATGGGGTATTCGTTGATGGACACCATGCCGCATTCNAGGTCTCGAGCCATCGTGTGGGCTCGCTTCAAATCGTTGGTCCAAACACCGTTGAGCAATCCNAACGGCGTATCGTTGGCCAATTCAAGCGCTTCCTCATCCGTGGAAAACGAGGTCACCGAAAGAACGGGTCCGAACAATTCGTCNTGGAACAAGAAATGCGACCGNTCAACGCCGGTGACCACCGTCGCCTCCATGAAGGCCCCGTCTCGATCGAGCGCGTGACCNCCAAGCGCCAACGTGCCACCTTCGGCCAAACCCGCCTCNAGTTTTTCAAGCACCTCGGCTCGGTGGCGTTCGTGNACCAGACTGCCCATTCGGACACCGTCTTCCATGCCCGGCCCGACGGGCCACTTTGACACCTCGGCGCAGACGGCCTCGACCAGTTCGTCGTGAACGTCTTCGTGCACCAGCAGCCGAGAACCTGCCCAGCACATCTGTCCGGCGTTCATNAAAATACCAAAGCAAATCGCCTTTGCAGCGTACCGAAGGTTGGCGTCCGGGAAGACGATGTTGGCTCCTTTCCCACCGAGNTCGAGGGTGACGGGNGTGAGTTGTTCACTGGCTTTGGCCATGACCGTTTTTCCGGTGGGCACGCCACCGGTCAGCACCACACCGTCAACCCCAGCGTGGCCNGCAAGCGCNTCGCCNGCCAAAGCNCCCGANCCGGTCAAGATTTGAAGCACACCGGGAGGCAACCCGGTCTCGCCCTCATCGATGGCTTTGCCCCAAGCCANNAGGGANAGCGGGGTCCATGAGGCGGGTTTTGCGATGACGGTGCAGCCCGCAGCCAGTGCGGGAGCGATGGACCGAAGAGCGAGTTGCAGAGGGAAGTTCCACGGGACGATGTGGGCGGTCACNCCCAGCGGTTGACGGAGCGTGTAGTTCAATCGTGAACCGGGAACGGGGATGGTGCTGCCTTCGATTTTATCCGTGAGACCGGCGAAGTACTCGAGGGTCCAGGCGCCGTATCGAATTTCNGAGAGCGCTTCGCGGAAGGTTTTGCCGTTGTTCGANGATTCNATCACGGCGAGTTCTTTCGCCTTGGCGTAGGTGACGGCAGCCATTTTGTTGAGAACGCGTCCNCGCTGCGCAGGGTCCATTCCTTTCCACTCGGGGCTTTCNAGGGCGGNGCGAGACGACGCAACGCATCGGTGGACATCGCCCACGGTGGCCTTGGGGACGGTCGCCATAACCTCGCCCGTGGCGGGGTTCAACGCCTCACTGGTCGCTCCGTTCTCTGCGGCGCACCACTCACCTGCGATCCACATCTGCTCATCGGCCATGAAAGTTCCAAGCCCAGCCGATTCAAAGGGCCATCGGTGGGTGCCGACGGCCCGAATTCCGCAACCTTCACGCCGAGGGGTGCAGAACCCTCATGTGCTCGTGCACCCTCCTTCACAACATGACCCGTACGGTGGGGATGGCCTCGCAAACCGCGCAGACCCTCGCATCCCGACCACCTCGTCTGCTCGTCATCGCCGGCGCAACCGGGGTCGGCAAATCAACGGCGGCGGTCGGTGTCGCCCAACGTGCGGGGTTCACGCGNGTGATGTCAACCGATGCGATTCGCGAGATCATGCGCGCAACGGACGCAGANCAAACGAACGATGCGCTTCACCGGTCGTCCTTTTCCCGTGGCAGCAGCGGAGAGCCCGTTCTGGATTGGAACGAGACCTGTCTGGCGTTGGAAGCCGGGGTNTCCGCAACCGTTGAACGGGCCCGCCGAGAAGGCATTGACCTGCTTTTGGAGGGCGTCCACATCGTGCCCAACGCCCGCATGCTGAAAGCGTGGGAGGACGCNGGCGGCGTCGCACTTGGGGTGGTGATGGTGGTGGANGAGGAACGCGCTCATCAANCCATGCTCAAATCACGGGATGCGCATTCCTATCGGCGCTCGGACCGATATCTGGCAAGCTTTGCNAGAATCCGTGCCATCCAAGAAGGACTGATTGAGCGTGCAAAAATCGCCAACTGGCCAACGGTGGACCCCACCCGGGTTGAGAACGACGTCGAACGCATCAACACCCTTCTGAATCGTGCCGTTGATGCGCATCACGAGGACTGAACATCGAGGGTGAAGCTGACGTCATAACTCAGCATGGCCTCGCCGTCGGACACGCCGAGTTCTGCGTTGACCTGGATGGTATCGGCATCGGTTTGGTTCAGCACCAGGTTGGTCAGTTTGATCTCCACGCCGCGAAGTTCGCCGTGGTGAAGAAGGTCGTCGTGCACGGTGTCAAAGCCCAATTCGGCGGCTTCAAGCGGTTCCAGCCCGCCGTCCGTCCAGAGGTTCATCCGAGCCTGCGTGAGCGGTTGAATTGACTCGAGCACCTGCTCGGTCGTGTCAATGACGTCGTCGGAGGCGGGTTCATGGGGCAGCGTCAGCCCCGCCACCTTCACACCGAAAATGGCCATCGAAAGAAGNGACATGAGGAGGACAACACCGGTCGCGAGCAGCATCTGGCCCGCCTGAGAATCGCTNAGGGGCGTGGAGCGCATCAGGCACCGCCTCCACGAGCCCAAACATCCAGCGAGACCGTCCAAACGTACGGCCCGATGACCACGAGGTGATGAACGGCGACCGTCCCTCCGGAGGGGGTGCCAACGGTCCCGTGCGGCGTGGCTACCGAGCTGTCCTTAGCGAGCCAGCAGTTGGCTTCTTTCCCTGGCGCAACGGCCGTTTGGAGAAGCTCGCACGCCTCTTCACGTTCGTCGTTGGCCAGCAGTTCCTCGAGGCGACTCTCGCCTTCGATTTCCGCCTCGAGTCCCAGACCGTACCGGATCGCATCGTCGGCAGCCATCTCCAAGGACGAATCCAACGCCACGGACGTTGAATCCGGCACGTCCACGCGAATCAGAAACGTCGCCGACATGAAAAACAGCCAGAAGAGCGTGAGCATCTCCAAGATGTGGATTTGCGCTTCTTCGTCGTGACGCACGCCCTTAGCCCCCAAAGTACAGCGGCGAGGGGACGAANGTCCCCGACGACGGGTTCAGCCCCGGCACTTCGGTGATCCCGATCAANTCGGGCGAGAACGCAACGAGGTTGAAGATGAGAAGCGCTACGACAATCATCATTCCTGAGTGCTTGAATCCGGTGGAAAAGCGTCCGGTGGCCATCAGGCCCGCCATGGAACCGTTGCCCAGNGCTTGCATGGTCACGCCGTAGTAAAAGATGGTCAGGAAGAACAGCGGATCGATGTTTCGAATCGTCATGTTTCCAATGGTTTGGCCGCCGCTGTCGCCACCGTCTTCACCGCCTGAATTGGANCCTGCGATGGCGGGGATAAACACCTTGGCAAGAACGACGATCACACCAAGGAAAACNAAGTACGACGTCCAAATGACGGCGATGTAGGAACCAATGGCTCGCCGCCGCTCACCCTCCAGGAACTTGAGTTCGCGAGAATCGTTTGCGGCGGTCACCAAAATGTCGGAGATTTTTCCTCCAGCCCGGTCGGCTTCAGCGATGAGCGTGATGGCCCTTCGAACNAGAGGCGTTCCAACTCGTTCAGCAAACTGTCCAATGACGTCGGAGAATTTGACGCCCCAACTGAGTTGGTCGGACATTTTCTTGACCTCGTCGTTGAGCGCGCCGTANTCGGACGTCGCCAGTGTTTGAACGGCGACGGTCATCGAAAGACCNCCTTTCCAGTACTCTGCAAGGTCCCGAAGGAAATCGGGGAACTTTTCTTCCACCTCGTTTTTTGCCTCTTCCACCTTTTCCCAGTAGTAGGAGGCGGGGAAGATGAAAAAGAAGAACGTGAGGCCGAAGAAATTGAGGAAGATTGTGGGATGGNCCTTGACCGGACCCNCCTCAACNGCAGGTCCGAGCCACAGGGATTTGTTGTTCATGTTGGTTGGAACGCCGTCCTGGTAGTGGACCGTCATGTCGAAGTTGACGGTTTGCAAAAACTGTCCTTCCTGCTTGGTCATGAAGATNAGTTCGTACCGTTCGTCGGGTGGGATGGTGACGAGAAACAATTGCTCGGAACCCGAGTTGGCGGTGCCGTTCTCGTAGCCGTTGCGGAGGATTTCACCCGAAGAGGTTCGGATGGCAACGGTGTAGTCGTAGTCTCCCGANGCTTCCACCGAATAGTTCAGCCAGAGCGGCTGCAACACAGGATCGCCTCCCGTGGCGGATTCGGGAACCCCAGGAACGTCGAAGTTCTTGCCGCGNTTTGTGACCATGGTCCACTCTTCGTTTTCCCACGTGATGCGGTCGGGACGGTCCTGAAGAATGGTGCAGGTTTGGTTGGCGGTGTAGGTCGGTTGTTGATTGGTCTGGAAGTATTCCCCCGTTGGGTTGCCGAACTCATCCTCNGCGGTTGCACCGCAGTAGAGGTTGGTGAACATCGGCTCGCCGTTGGCGGTGGGGATAAACCCTGAATTTGCGAGCCAGAAAAGTCCGCTGCCGAGGCCCAAGATGATGGAGAAGAACAGGATGATGTAGAGCCGCGTCAGTGTACTGTCGTCCTTCGGGAGGTCNAGATTGACAACNATTTTGTCTTTCTTTCGTGCCAACGGTCCTCACCCCCTCTACATTTCTTGTTCCTTGCTGCTGGTCCACACAAGAACAGCGTAAGCGATGTGNATCATCGGAATGAAACCGAGGACGATGCCGTACAGCATNCCTTCGCTCATNTGTGCNCCCGAACCCGACACCCAGAACATGATGACNAGCATCACGATGAGGAACAGCGGCATGGCGACAGCAACCACGATGTAGGATTCTGCGAGCAGCGCAATGGATTCGAGGAACTGNCCGAGTCGCGTTCGGTTNTCACGCATGTAGTGCTCGGCTCNGTTCAAGAAGTAAAGTTTGAGCTGACCGCCCGCCGTCAGGGTGCCGACCATGCCTTGGAAAAACTCGGTGAGCCAAACCGACGCCGCNCGGTCGACGCTCAGTTTCATTGCGGTGATGAGGTCGTAGCCGAGGAGCGTGATGTCTCGATAGATCATCGCAGCNTCGTCGGCGACGTCCCCGTAGATGTCTTTGTTCATCGCAAGCGAGCGGAAAATCTTGGCGGGGGTGGCGTTGGCAGCGGACATGGCTGCGGTGTAGGAGGCGGCGTAGGGCAGGTACTTCTCGATCATGTCGCCGCGGCGGGTCGCTTCCCGGGCGGCACCGCCTTTGTTGTAGCGGTAGGCCGCAAACGGGACAACAAAGCCGCCGATGGCGACAATGATGACCTTCAGCACCGGTGGGAACACCTGCAGTGCATACTCGGGGCAACCGTTGCCCGGCAGGGCAGGGTTGATGAGATCGGGGTTCCAGTACTCCCACTCAAAGCACGGGTTCACGGTGGACGAGTCTTGGATGCCTTCGTAGAACGCGATGACGCCGATGTCGGGAATGAAAAACACTCCAACAAAAGCCCAACACATGAGCGTGATGGCGATGGATGTGACGATGACCGTCGAGAGGTAGACCTCTGGCATCATGCCCATTGAACCTTTGACCAGGTTGGATGAAAGGTCTTTGTCGGCACGAGCGCGCTTCTTCACAAACGGCCCGAGAAGCCGGTTGCAGATGCGTTGCCATGCCGTCAGGTCCATCGTATCACCGTCGGTTGAATCGCCGCCTCACTTCAACCCGTCCACTCGAGCCATGATTTCGTTCGGGCGCACGTAGTATTCTGTGACGATCTGAGAAACTTGGTCGGCCTTGCGGATGTCGTTGAGAACCATCCATTCCAAAATTCGCTTTCGAGTGCGCAGTTCACGACGCATCTCTTCCTGACTGTAGTTGATTTTCACCATGATTTTTTCCAGGACGTACGACTTGCCGCTGAAGATGAAATCATCGTTGGTCACGTCCCAGCGAAAGACTTCGTTGGTGATGACTTCCATGGAGTTGGGGTCGATGCCAACGATTTCCACCACTTGCTTTGTGCGTCGAACACGGCGGCCGTTGATACGGGTTTGAATCTGAATGGAACAGGCTTCAAGCGCCGGCAACAGCACACGCGGGATATCGATGGGCTTGTTCTCAAGTCGGTGGACGAGGGAGGGGACCGAGTCGGCGTGCACCGTGGAATATGCGCAGTGACCGGTGGCCATGGCCTGGAACAGCACGTACGCCTCTGCACCACGAATTTCACCCACAATGATGTATTCGGGGCGTTCACGCAACGCCGCTTTGAGCAGTTCGAACTCCCCAATCACACCCTCGTCGCTTTCACCACCGAACCCTTGACGGGTGAGACCTGGAACCCAGTTGGGTTGCGGAATGTTGACCTCGCGGGTGGATTCGATGGAGACGATCTTCATCTGCCACGGGATGAAAATGCACATGGCGTTGAGCGTCGTTGTTTTCCCTGAAGCGGTACCGCCGACGAACAGCATGGGCACTTCGTTTTGGAAGGCGATCCACAGGTAGGCCACCATCAGCGAGGACATGGTCCGGAAGGCCACGATGTCGGCGGGGGAGAACGGGTCGTCCTTGAATCGTCGAATGCAGAAGGCTGAACCGCGTGTGGAAATCTCGTGGCCCAGTTTCATGACGATTCGGGAACCGTCCATCAGGGTGGCGTCGAGCAGTGGCTCAGCAACCGAGATGTGCTTCCCACAACGCTGGGCGAGTTTGATCACGTAGGATTCAAGCTCCTCATCGGTGGGCCANACACAGGTTGTTTCCACCGACTCGAATTTTCGGTGGTAGGCAAAAATGGGGACGTTGGTGCCGTCCAGCGAGATGTCNTCAACGTTGACGTCGTTCATCAACACGTCCATTTTGCCGTAGCCGATGAGGTCCCTTCGGAGGTAGTAGAAGAGTTTGGATTTGGATTTCTTGTTGATNTTCATGCTGTAGGACTTGATGACCTTGTCCATCGCGGTGCGCACGTAGGCTTCGGGGTTGGAATCAATCTCCTCGATGTTCGCTGTCAACGAGCGAATGAAAATGTCCATGATTTCGTCGCGCTGTTCCTGTTCCTTCTTGGTGAGGGGAGGCTCGATGATCTGGTAGATGATGTTCAGCGTCTGCTTGTCGCGCACGATGCGGGCGAAAGCGTGGGGNGGCATCACGGGGTACTTGTCCAACTCGTCGTATTGGGCTCGCTGTCGGGCTCGTTGTCGTCCACCGCCACCACCTTTTTTNCGTGCCATGGTCAACAGCCCCCGGGATTGCAGTTTGCTACAACATCTCCCCGACTATAACACTTGGGTGAAAATCAGCATCAAATCGGCCTGCTGTGCCGGAATCGCCGCCTACGAATCACGCACCGTCTCCGACTCGAAGCGCGTTGAGCCACAGCCGGCAACGGGCTTGAAACTCGTCAAGTTCCACGTCGTTGTGAATGGCGTCGCTGGCGTCCGCAATCAAACGGTCAAGNCCCCAGCCGCGTTCTCGNTCGTTTCGTGCTTCAAACGCCGCCCGGTCTCCGTCTTCGGAGCGACCCCGACGAAGGATTCGAGTGAACCGCAATTCGGGGTCCGCTTCGATGGCCACCGTTCTGTAGGCCTTGCCCCATCGGGCCGAGAACACCGCATCCTCNGCCGTGCCCCGAAGGCCTTCGATGAGCACCATGTCGTGGTTTTTCAGAAGCTCGTCAACGCGCTCNCACAGGCGGACGGCGAGCACGTCCTCACCGTGCTCGGCTCGCAAAGCAGCGGCCACTTCACCNAAGACATGCGGTTCCTCGACGAGACCTCGGGTGCGAACTTCGGCCCGAATCATGTCGCCCATGGAAACAATGGGGACGCCGGCCTCAGCCAGCACCCCCGCAAATTCACCTTTGCCGGAACCGGGCATGCCGCAAACCGCCACCACCCAAGCCATGACCAATCCCTCATGTCCGACGCTCAAGAACATACCCCCGCTTGCGGGCGAGAGACTCAGTTTGAGAACTCCGACCGGCCCCATCGCTTGTCCATCAANTTCCAGAGCAGGGCNGACGCAAAGATCAGACCGATGGAGATGGCGATCATGCCCATGTAGCCCTGTTGGACCATGCTCTCGTCGTACATCTGTGCGGTGGCGGCCAACCCGTCTTGACTGGCCCGTTCCCACCAGTTCCCGTACAGTCCAACATCACCCTGCGTGAANGAAAGAAGGAACAGGCCGAGCANGGGAAGCACGGTTCCAATCCAGAACCACACCATGATCGACGCGTCAAAGATGGCTTTGTTGGGTCGCAGCCCCATCAAAAACGCCGTAAGAGCNACGATGTANACNGAGTTNGCGAACATCACGATGATGCTGGTCGGNAGCGACGCCCATTCATCCAGTCGCCAAGCCATCAACACGATGAAGATGAGCGATATCCANGACGTGGCCAAGAAGTACACGACCACCTTTGCCCGAATCAGGTCGGGCACCTTGAGCGGCAAGCCGTTCATGAAATCCGGCGAGTCAAGAATCGTCAGCCAGGAGTAAAAGTTGAACCCGAAGAACCCCAAAAACGGAGCATAGGAGAGCAGGTTGATGGGAATGGGTGCCTCGGCGAAATCGACCAACCACGCCATGCCCAGCAAAACAAGAAGCGGAATTGCGTAGGAGACGGTCATCTTCTTGATCGCCCCCGACCGTATCAAATCCACGAATTCTTTTGCCACGATCAGACGAATGTGTCCTCGTCCGAGGAAACCGAGCCGAGCGTGAATCGGCGCCAACAGNTCCCCCCGCTCGACGACGCTGACGTCAAAGTCGTCNAGGATCAGAAGGGAGGCCANAAGACCCACGCCGATCGACAGCGACAAACCGAGGAGGATGGCAAGGCCGCTTTGCGTGGACTGCGCCGCCAAACCCCACAAGAGAAGGTCGGCGGGAAGGGCGCCAACGCCAACACCGACGCCCACGGCGACGACGAAGACCGGACCGAACAGGGTGTAAGGGCGGCCTCTTAGCCACAACGAGGAGGCGAGAAACGAGAGGGCAAGCCCCTGACCGAGCGTGGTCGCCATGGCCAGCCACGTCCATGGAAGTGAACTCCAAAGCAGCGGCGTCCGAATGCCGGCAAATCCGTCGAGAAGAATCCCGAGCGCCATCCCGGCGATGATCGGTGTCAGAATCAAAAGCACGTAGAACAACAGATCCTTCACGAAGTAGACGAAATGNGCCATCGAATTGGGTAAAGGCTGGAGCGCCGGTGCTGCAAGGAGGAAATTCTTGGTTCCGGTGCGGCGCACGATGGCGTCGCGACCCATGAAGGCGAAGGTGCCCATCCCCAAGGAGAACATGAACATCGGCANATGAAGAGCGAAGCGCAGTTCCTGCCACGTGAAGGTCTTGGCGTCGATGTCGGACGTTTGAGCGGTTGAATCACCCACCAAAAACTGGAGTCCGATGGTCGATATGGCCGTCACCAGGGTCAGNAGNAACGGGAAAAGCACCATNTGTCGCTTNTGAGCAAACTCCACGCTTTTCCTGGCTTCCTCGAGAAACATCACTCGNAAGGTCGCAGANAACGACGACCACCCGCGAAGCGGTTCGTTGAGCACGGCTCCGTGNGACGAGGTTCCNAGCGAGCCGGAATCGCTGAAATCCTCGTCGTTCCACGAGCGCGACTCGATGAACGTCCCAGCCATGTTCACTCCTCCGAATCGTCCTTGACACCNTCTTCGCTTCGACGTTCTACNTCTTCGATGGAACGGCCAACAAGACGGATGAAAACGTCCTCGAGTGTTTCGTCAGCGGATTGCTTCANCCCTTTCACNGTGCCCGCGGCNAGCACGCGTCCGTCGTTGATGATGGCCATTCTGTTGCACATCCGCTCGGCCATTTCCANGACGTGAGAGCAGAGGAAAATCGTCCCNCCTTCNGCCACATGGTTGAGAAGCCACTCNCTGCATTTGCGNTGATAAATGGGGTCGAGGTTNGCGAAGGGTTCGTCAAGAAAAAGCANNTTTGGTTTGTGGATGAANGCGCTGGCGAGCATCACTTTTTGCCGCTGACCTTTTGACAAATCCTTGCACATCGTGTCGCGTTTCTCCTCGAGGCCAAACCAGTCCAGCCAGTGCTCCACCTTGGCTTTCATGTCGTCCACGCCTCGGAGTCGAGCGACGAACTCGAGAAACTCGGTCGGGGTCAAGAACGAGGGAGGCGATTCGGACTCTGGAACGATACCGATGTTGGCNTTGACCTTTTGAGGGTCGTTGACGGCGTCCACACCGAGCACCTCAATCCGCCCTTTGCTCGGCCGGAGCTGACCCGTGAGGAGCTTGATGAAGGTGGATTTCCCCGCCCCGTTGGGCCCAAAGACTCCGAAAAATTCCCCCGCATGGACTTCCACGTTCAACGGATGGAGTGCGATGAAGTCGCCGTATTTCTTGGCCATGTCAACNGCACTGACCATCGGTTCGTTGCGCTCAGCCATACCTCTTGGATACCGCTTTCAATTATCATCCCTTGGTTGTCCCTCATTGTACAACGGCGATGACATCAAGAAGAGGTGAACCCTCAGTTGCTCCATGAAGCCACCGCAAAGCGACGTTGTGAAGGTCGANCTTCATNCGATCAGCGATGAACAGGATCTCGGATACATCGCACGCCTCACCATCGACCGGCCCGACAAACTCAACGCCCTGAACGCCGATGTGATGGCGTCGCTCAAAGCCGTCTGCGCTTGGATGGAGGACACCGACGACGTGCGTGTTTTGGTGGTAACGGGTGCNCCGCCCAACCCTCCGCCCGAAGGAAAACGGGCCAAGCCGCACGCCTTTGTGGCTGGAGCCGACATCACTGAATTCGCAGGCGCCGGCAGCACCGTGATTCGAGAACGTTTCCGAAACAACGCGGTTGAGGCCTTGTGGAACCTGAGCAAACCGACCATNGCCATGGTNGATGGTTTCGCCCTNGGAGGAGGTTGCGAAGTGGCCTGTTCGTGCGATGTTCGAATCGCCAGCGACCGCTCCACCTTCGGCACGCCTGAGATCAATCTGGGCCTCATCCCGGGATACGGTGCGACGCAGCGACTTGAGCGACTTGTTGGATACGGAAAGGCGCACGAGATGATCATGACCGGGGACATGGTTCCCGCCGAAGAAGCCCACCGAATCGGCCTTGTGAATCACGTCGTCGCACCCGAGGCGTTGGAANCAACGGTCATGGAGATGGCTCGCCGCATTGGGTCAAAGTCTTCTCATGCCCTTCGAGTTGGCAAAACGACCGTCCGAGCCGCCCTTGACGAGGGTCTGACCGACGGCGTGGAAATCGAAGCCGTCGCCTTTGCCGAACTCTTCGACAGCGAGGACAAAGAAATCGGCGTTCAAGCCTTCATGAACCGAGAAACCCCCGAGTGGAAGCATCGCTGAGGTTTACTGCCCCATCTTTTGTTGAGCCTGTCGGCCAGGGATGAGGAGGCACCTCTGCCCTCCTCGTGTCCGAGAGTGTGCTCGACCACGTTTGTTCAGGTTCTCATCGATCAGCGATATCGAATGTTTTGCTCCCGAAGGAACGCAACAAAATGCTTCATGTGGCGTGCGTGGATGCCACGGAATCGTCGCGTGATGACCAACACGTTTGCGACGCCTGACACCGGGTCAAAACCCCGTGGTTCCTTCTCAAGGAGCTCCAACAGTCGTTGGTTCTTCAGAGCCATTTCTGTGCCCTCGCACGTGCAATGACGGAAGGTGCGAACCCTTGCCTCGGGAACGAATCCTCTGGCGGAGTGATGTTTGCGGGCTTCGTGCCGTGCTTCCTCAGGAGTGCGGTGGCCGCCGTTGTCGGTCTGAACCTTTGCCGGCGAGGTTGCTTGCGCATGATGCCGTGCATTGAAGTTCTCAACTCGTCCCGTGCGGCGGTTGTAGCGTCGCTGCTTGTTTCGTCCAATGTTCCCCTTTTTCTTTTTCCAGTTACTCATGTTCTCTTCACCTGCTTTGCCTTTCCTCTGCACAGAACCGCTCTACTGCGCACGAGGGCGCGGCGGTTCCGCAATTAGGCAGCTACGATCGCAGGTGGGTTTGGAATGGGGGCATGTGAGGTTCCTCCAACGCTATAATATCGGCACCACCCCATATAAAGAAAGCGATTGGGGGCCCAACAGCACCATCACTCTTGCATTTCNTGACGAAGAGCATCCAAAGCGCTGCTCGCAGCAGGGAGAGGCGGAAGCGGGAGGGGGGTCCCGTCGGGCGACAACAATGGAGGCAACTCCTTTCCATCCGGACCGAGGAGCACCGGGGCCTCGGATTGGGTTCGTCCGGTGGACACGGCCTCAAAACCCACGTCCAGCGGGAGGCGGAGTTTCAAAATGCGCCCTTCATCGATGCGAACAAAGGTCGCACCGTAGACATGACCGGGGGCCGGGTGTTCGGGCTCCACCAGAACGGTGTGCCCGTGGCCGGGGGTCTGCAGNAGGGCGACNAGGTCTTCGCCCGAAGCATGCTCTTCCCACATGCGGGCTGTGGAGGCTCGAATGTCCGCCATCTGACCCATGCGTCGACGCTTGATGCGCTCACGAATGGCTTCGTGTCGCTCTCTTCGGTCGCGAACGGTGATGGCGATGTCCGCATCCTCAACCGATTCGGGGCTGACGTCGACCACGTACTCATCGGCGACGTGGACGTCTTCGAGTTCGACCTCAACCACCACTTCACCGCTCTCGTCGTCGTCGTCCTCTTCGGTTTGAGCCGCAGCCTGTGCTGCTTGNGCGGCCGCGATTTTCGCAAGTTTTCGTTCCCTCAACGTGGCGCCGTCAAGGTTGTTGGCGACCACGGGTTCGGGTAAATCNTCCTCGTCGNCCNCGGCGTCGAGTTCAACATCCTCCTCGNTGAGTTCGGTGGCNGGGACGGATGCTGCTTGGGCGGGGCGAGCGCGTCGAGCACCGCCTTTGGGTTGAGGCCGNCCGCCGAGGTTGATCCACAGGAAGGCGAGGACGCCCAAAGCGCCCACGAAACCCCACTTTGCTTCGTCCGTGAGTTGGCCAACGGTGGAGAGGTAAAACCCCAACACGGAGACGAACAACACGCCGACAGCGGTTCTCAAGAATCCCATGTCCCTCACGCCATCCAATCATCGGTTCTTTATGACGGTGATGGAGGCCATCCGTCAATCACCCTCTCCGGGCAAAGGCAACTGGCGCAGAAGGTCCTCGATTGCTCTGCGGCGGTGGCTGAACACGTGCTTTACTGAAACGTCAACCNCCCCGAAGGTTTGACCGTGCGTGCTGACCGCTCCGAGGGTTTCTGGGTCAAGCGATGCCCCGCCTTCATCCAGGTCTGCGGGAACAAAAATAGGATCGTATCCGAACCCGTTTTCGCCNTGAGATTCCGTTGCAATCGANCCTCTGCANNCGCCTNTGCCGATGATGAGTTGTTCACCGTCCCAAAGTGCAGCCACCGCTTGNAAGGACGCAGAGCGCAGCCGTTTTGCCCGAACGGGGTCTTCGCTGNTGAGGTGACTGAGNAGCCGCACGATGCCGAGGTTGCCGATGGTTTCGTGCACGTAGGACGAATAGACGCCCGGAAAACCGCCCAGCGCATCGATGAACAGACCTGCGTCCTCGACCATCACCATCCGTTCACCGTCAGGTAAATGCTTCACGGCTTGCTCGATTTTAGCCCGCGCCACCGTCTCCAAATCGTCGGATTGGGGTTCNGAGACGGCTCCAGGTTCCACCCGAAGAGGTTTGACAACCATGTCAACCTTGGAAAAGTGATGCGATGCTTCATCCAACTTCCCTTGATTTGACGTCAAAAACCAAACCGTCGCACCCATGGTCCATCCGACGGCTTGGCAGCCTATGACCATGTCCGTTTTGAACCAGAGACAGCGCACGCAACGAGGAGTATCTTAAGCCCGCAGGAACANGACCGCTGCATGGTTTCAAACTGGCTTCTTNTGGCCGTTGGCGGAGCNGCNGGGGCTGTGCTTCGGGTCTATCTCAGCGAAACGATTCCTTCCAGTGGTTTCCCCTGGGCCACGCTCAGCGTAAACCTGGTGGGTTCCTTGTTGCTTGGAGCGATCACCGCGGCCGCGTTGACGAACGTCGTGGATGAAGCGACTGCGCTGATGTTGGGTGCTGGTTTTTTGGGTGCTTTCACCACCATGTCGACGTTTTCGGTGGAAACCATCGCGCTTGTTGACGAAGGACGCTGGTCCGCCGCCGGTGCNTACGTTGTCCTCAGCGGCCTGGTTTGTCCGATCTTCGCCTTTCTTGGCTGGAAATCCACCCAATCGTGGGTTGGTTGAATCACTTCAGGATGGCCAACATTCTGTTCAGCGCCAGCAACGAGCCGGCTTGGACTTCCTGAGGAACCACNATCTGGTTGGGTATTTCGCCGTCCACCAAGCGCTCCAAGACGTCCATCAGATAGGCGGGGNGAATCATGTACATCGTNGAGCAGGGGCAAATTTCCTCATCGAGGCATTCAATGTGCTTGTCGGGGTGCTCNTGTGCGAGCCGGGCCACCATGTTGATCTCGGTTCCAATGGCGATGCTTGACCCNGCAGGTTGTTGATTCACAAAGTTTCGAATGAACTGGGTTGAACCGTTGGCATCTGCGAGTTCAACGGTTTCCCGAGGGCATTCTGGGTGAACAACGACGATGCCGTNGGGATGTTCTGCCCGGAATTCCTGAATCTGTTGTGGCGTGAATCGCTTGTGAACCGAACAAAACCCGTGCCAAAGAACAATGCGTGCGTTCTCAAGTGAACCCATGGCCCCAACACCCGGCGTCCACGTGGGCATCCGCTCAGCGTCGATGCCCATTGCAAGGCCGGTGTTTCGACCAAGGTGCTGGTCCGGGAAAAANAGCACGGCACCGCCGGGTCCGGCTCGTTCAAAGGCCCAGGTCAAAACGCCCTCTGCGTTGGACGACGTGCAGACCACCCCNCCGTGTCGCCCAACGAAGTCCTTCAAATCGGCGCTTGAATTCATGTAGGTGACCGGCACGAGGAAGGCTTCGTTTTCACCNGCCGGCGCCTCCGGATTCGGCCGGTTGATGGGGTCGGANAGGCCGGATTCTCGTAGGAGNTCTTCCCACGCAACCTCAACCTCGCTGAGCGTGGCCATGTCCGCCATCGAACANCCGGCTCGAAGGTTTGGAAGCACAACACTCTGGTCGTCGGAGGTCAAAATATCCGCTGATTCGGCCATGAAGTGAACGCCGCANAACACGATGTATTTNGCATTGGATGCCGCTGCTTTNTGACTGAGCATGAACGAATCGCCCAAAAAGTCGGCGTGCATGACGATGCTGTCGCGCTGATAGTGATGGCCCAAAACGAGCAGGTCATCGCCAAGCTGTTGTTTCAATTCCTGAATCCTCTCTGCGATTGCTTGTTCTTCCACGGACAGCGAGGTGTCCATGAAGTCCACAGAACACATCGGAAGGGAGATTGCCATGGCTCTCATCGGACCCAAGGCTCAATCCTTTTTGAAGGAACGGATGGGCGTGAACGTTCAAAAAGAAGGCCTCGGTGGATGGTTCATGGTCTTTGAGCCCACCGAGCGACTGCACCTCGGTGCCGAAGCCGAGGTGTGGAAGGGAACATGGTTCGGGCGACCTGCGGTCCGCAAACAGCGAAGGCCACGCTCATGGCGTCACCCAAACCTCGACCACCGTCTTGGTGTTCGAAGGATGATCAGCGAAGCGCGTTTGTTGATTCGAACTCGAAAAGCAGGGCTTTCGGTGCCGTGCGTTTGGGACTTGGACTACGATGGAGGTCAACTCATTCTTGAGCACCTCGACGGTCGCCCGCTCATTGAACTGCTCAACGATGATGAAACCACCGCCCTTCATGCGGAGTCGGTCCTTCGCAAGGTGGGTGCAGCGGTACGAGCGCTGCACAGGGTGGCCACGACGCACGGCGACCTGTCCAGCAACAACATTCTGATCGACGGCGAGGACGTTCATCTCATCGATTTTGGTCTTGCCTCTGTGGAATACGATGTTGAACGGTTTGGCATTGACCTTCACGTCCTGGATGAAATTCTGGGTGCCTCTCATCCGCAGTGGGAAGGTGCGATCGACTGGGTGGTGGCCGGATACATGGCAGCCGAGGAGGCGTTCGGGCCCGCACCGGTGCTGCAAGGAGGAGCAGTCCCGACGGCTCGAGAGGTTCACACCCGTTTGGAGGACATCCGAACACGGGTGCGGTATCACGGCTGACGGCTCAGCCGCCGCTCACTCTGTCGCTGCCACATGTTCCACGCCACCACCACAAAGGCTGCGAGCACGCCAATTTGGAGCACGATGCTCGAATAGAGCCGAAGTTCAGGTTCCCAAGCATGAATTTTGAACTGGACGACCTCGCCGTCGGATTGGAAGTAGACGAGGTGGTGCTCCAAGACTTGAGGGCCCCACTGGTCGTTTGTGTCGGAGGTGAGCACGTGGGAGGTGTTTGTTGCCAAATCGGTGAAGTAGATCTCTCGGTCAAAGTACTTCGATTGAGGCGCCAGAGGGTTGTAGTGGTCGCGCACCGACCACGCAAGGATGCCGTGGTCGAGGGAGAGGTCGGAAACGTGATACTTCGGATTGCTTGCAAGCCACTGCTCGGCCGTCGTGCGATTGTAGAGCACCAAGCGGTCGGTGGCTGAGACGTTGACCGTCACGGCAAGGTATTCTCGGTCAAACGACATGTTCAGAATGGACGCATTGGCCATGTCCACGGGGGTTCCCCAACTCGCAAGGATTTCGTCCTCCTGTGTCGGGGCGGAGGCGTTGATTTCGTAGCCGACTTGCCCGCGCACGCCGAGTTGAACGATGTTGACTTCCATCGGTGAATCCTCAGCGACGTAGGCGATTTCAGATCCGGAACAGGTCATCGTCCGTATGCTTGTGTGCTCGACGTCTTGGCCAACCAATGCACGACCGTACAGGTCCATCACCTGCAGACGGCCGTCCACGGTGTACGCNACNACGGTTTCCGAGGCCCGTTCACACAACAACAAATGCCGGTGTTCACCCAGGGGTATGGAACGTAACGCTGTTTCGGGTTCGTTGACGTCGTACACCAGCAACGTCGACGCGTTGGCNACCACCAAACGTTCGTTTTGGAGCGCCCACGTTGAGTTCAGGTCGAGCCCGGGGACGGTCAGATCGTACGGTTCGAATCCGTCCGATGAAAGATCGTACAGCACCAACCCCACGCCGTCGTCTCGGGGATCGCGCACGACGGTCCAATCCCCTGCTGCAGCGGCGGCGTCGGGCGCTTCCACTCCGCCNGCTGGAAGGGANCGATGGGTGAGGTCCCACGTGATGACAGCCGCCACAACGATGAGAATGGCCAGTGCGATGTGCCCTGTTTCTCTGCTGGAGGGNGANCGGTACGCCTTGACGGTCGAGGCGACCTTGGAAGAAANCCACGACCACGCCTGGCCCGGGCGCGTCAGGACGGTGACGATGCGTGCGTTCATCGTACGCTCGTCGAAAAATTTCCACCACGTGTTGGACGTTTTGTCCGCCAGCGAGACAGCCGCTCCGGCGATGAGCATGCCCCCGATGATGTCGAGAAACCAGTGNATGCCGAGGTAGATGATGGTGAAGGCGGTCAGNAGCGTGAACCCAAACACCGTGTACCGATATCGGTTCCACCGGCGGTCGTCATCAAAACGAGTCAGGCAAAGCCAAACGGCGAACGGGATACCGATGTGGAGCGACGGCATNCCGTTNGTGAACGGATCGATGCGGCGAAACCAATCGGCTATTTCTGGCGTCAGCGTGTAGGCGAGCGTTTCCATGCCGGGAATGGTGTCCCCCGTCACTCGAACGTTGAAGAAGAGGTAGAAGGGAACGGCAAGGATGTACACCCAAGCGATCGATAGCGTGACGCGGTCAGCAAGCCAACGGTCATCGAAGTAAGCGAAGTAGAAGACCGAAACGTAGCAAACGAACATGAAACCGGCGACGTAAAAGTGGGTTAGNGCCGTGGTGAGCCANTCGGCCATGAAGGTCTGCTGAACCCAAAGAACGAGGTTTCCCTCCACCGCCCAGATGTACGGGGTCATGTCCAGCCCGGTGCTCGCCATCAACAGTCGATCCACNTGGTCGAGAACATCTTTGGCGTTGTAGATGGCGAAGACGATGAGAATGTGGACCCAGTATCGGCGAAAGAAATCAACGAACGGGGGCAGGGATAACTTCGCCCACGGAGGTTTGAACACGGGNAGAAGAAGGACGCCAAGCGCAAGAGCGCTGATCATCCATGTCAGGTAGACGCTCTGCACGATGTCTCCCTCGGTTTGGGGTCACGGTGTCCCTTCATCAAAGCGTCGTCAACACACCGGACAAGAAGCCGTTTCCTACCATGCTCCGTGAACGTAGGGTTTGCCGCGNTCGGGATCTCGCTTGTTGGCGAGGTCNTAGACACGTTCAAATCGATAGATGCCGCTCGANCATCCTTGTTGCCACTCAAACGCAAGGGCGTATTTTCCAACGGTGCGGACGGTCGGTTTTTCTGCAGGGAGGGCTTCAATTTGACGNCGAAGGGTGCGCGAGGTGTCGTCTTCGTTGCGCATCGGTGAGCACTTGGCACAGGGACAAGCNTGGCGAAGATCGTCGTAGGTGACCGTGTACTGCGTATCGTCAGCGTACGTCAACAGCATGTCTTGCTTGCGACGCTCAAGCTTGGTCAATTTCGGCAGTGTGTCGGTCATGTCCGCACCTCAAACGATCTCGAGTCCACCGTCNGCGCCGTCGGACAGTTGAGCTTGAATCGCAGCGACGACGCTGGCAAACGCCTTTGCTGAAGCACCGTCGGGTTCGGACACGATTCGATGAACGCCGTCGTCGCCCCCTCGAACAAATCCGGGGTCGAACGGTAGGGCNCCGAGGAAGGGCACACCGAATTCCTCAGCCGTCTCCTTTCCTCCACCCTCTTTGAAGATGTCCAGGACCACCGAGAAATGACCCTCGGCGTCTGCGGTTGCGCTCAGGGTTTTACCGCCGGGTGCGGCGATGTTGACCTCGGTGCCCGGAGCGGCGGTGCCGTTGACGGTGAACCCGCTCATGTTCTCAACAACACCCAACACCGGGACCTTCAGCGACTCGGAAAAGGTGATNGATTTGCGGCTGTCGAGCAGCGCNACCTGTTGAGGTGTGGTGACGATGACCATGCCGTCGATGTCCGGNAGGGACTGGGCGACCGTGAGCGGCTCGTCGGACGTGCCGGGAGGAAAGTCGATGACGAGGTAGTCGAGCTGACCCCATTCAACGTCCCCAATGAATTGTTGAATGGCCCCNAGTTTGATGGGTCCTCGCCAAACCACGGGCGTGTCCTCGTCTTCCAAGAGGAACGCCATGCTGATCACTTTCACGCCCAGATGCCCCTGTGCGGGGTGAATGCGCTTGTTTTCGACGTGCAGCCTCCGCCCGTCGAGTCCCATCATTTTAGGCACGTTTGGGCCGGTGATGTCAATGTCCAGAATGCCAACCGTGTGACCTTGCTGAGCGAGGGACAGAGCAAGTCCGGTTGAGACGGTGGATTTGCCAACNCCNCCNTTGCCGGAGAGCACCATGATCTTGTGTTTGATGTTGCGACCAATCTCCTCCATGGCCATCTTTCGCTTCATTTGTGCGTAGGCCTGCTCCATCTGCTTCTGCTCTTGGGGCGATGGACCCGAGGGGGCTTCGCTTGGAGCGCCGGGGGTGTTGATGGACACGGGGGAATCCGCCATGCATTCACTACGAAACTGGGCTACTTCAACCCACCCACGGNCCCACGCTGAACAAACGTCAACTNGTTTCCGACCANCGTCGGTCAACCACTGCATGAACGACGAGGAACCCNAGTGCAATTCCAATCGCTTCGGGCAGGGACCACGCCATGCCGCCGTACGCCCACGCCAAACCAACCGCNAGCGGCGCACCGACNACCGTTGACCACCTGAGGACCGCACGGCGCCTGTGGTTCTCATCAAGCCGCGAGAAGGCGACCGTNAAGGGACCGAAGGCGATCACCTGCACGCTGATGAGCACCGCGACCAAACGAAACACTGCATCCATGTCGTTGGCCGCCGCAACGATGTGGAGGACGAAGAGAACCCCGAACACGACGAGGTTGAGAGCCAACCCNCGGATCATGACCCTGCCACNGCGCNGGCCTATGTGAATCCACCACCGACACCCNAGGGTTGTCACGCACCTCAGCGGTCTCGTGTCGATTCAGCAGCNCCGGACGATGTTNNGGGCTCGTGCGCAAGAAGAGCTCTGCCNGCTGGAAACAACCCGACNAGGGCATCCTCNCGCAGGCTTCTGAGCAGCGTCGACAGTGCGCCNACGGAGCGATGACCNACACCGCATGCAACGGCGCTGGCGTTTCCACGCTTCAGGCCGACCTGCTCCAGAGCCGCCATCATGACCGCTCCACAGAGCATGTCGATGGAGGTGTTGTGTGTGTAGCCGTCCGTTGATGGTTCTTCGATCGTTGTCATCAAGGCCCAGAAACGGTTGATGAGGTCTTCGAGTTGGTCCTCCGTGAGCAGCGGTGCCAACTCGTCAAACATGTTTGCAGCGTGGCATTCAGCCATGTCCTGTCGAACAATTTCTACGTTGGTCGGGGACCACGGTGGCATGGCAAAACCGTATCGGCATCGTGCCTTGTAGTGCTTGAGGGTGATGCGCTTGACGTTGCCCACCTGAACCGGCGTGAGGTGGTGTCGCTCCGCCTCTGCCTTTCGGTTGATGGGACCGAGCAATCCAAAATCGTAGCCGAGTTCACGCACGGCGATGGCCATGAGCGTGAGCATGTCCTGCTCACCTCGGCCTCGCACGCTGGCATCGCTGTGCGAAATCACGTTCTTGGGAAGGTTGAGTGCCTCCATTTCACCGGTGTTCAAGCATCGGCGTGTCGCTTCTTGTTCATCGGTCAGTCGGCGCGTGATGGCGTCGATGAGAAACGCAAGGGTGTGGGCGACGTTTATGCCGTACAACTCCACCACTCGCTGGAAGAGAAGGTAATACATCGGTTCTCGACGACGTTGGTGTCCACGCTCTCGAGTTGCCCACCGCTGGAAGCGACGTTGCACCTCAGGGGAAAGTCGTCCTCCACGAGCATCGTGTGTGGAGGGCGTGGGGATCGTTCCGGGTGTCCGGCCTTGCGTTCGGTCGACTCGTTCACGAAATCGGTCTTCGCTCACCGTTTCCGAAGCGTCGTGCTCGTTGTCGGCTGGCTGGTGTTCTTCCGCTAAGCCGCACACGTTGCAGGTGATCTCCCCTCGGGTTGCATCTTCGGTCCATTCTTGTTCTTGTTCACAAATTTCACAGTACTTTTTCATTGCTTCTGTCCTCCTAACGGCGCTCGCCTTTTGCAAACATGATTTGTTCTTGTTGATATTGTCCTATATCAAGTCGTTTCCAAATCGCTGTTTCTGGTGCTCCAGGCGGCGCACCCCACTCCGTAGGCGGGCCGGTTCATAATCTATTTGGCCATCTTGTCGGTTTTTGCACCTCGAGTGTGGACGCGACGTTCAACGCTTTCAAGGCACCTATGGAGAGAGAGTTAATGTGGGGTGAGCCGAGAGTTGTGGGCATGAAGATTCTGTTCGTGTGCGTCGGCAACTCGTGCCGTTCCCAAATGGCCGAAGGATTGGCCCGGTCAATGGGCCATGAAGCATCGTCGGCCGGCACTCACCCCGCTGCCTCGGTTGCGCCGCACGCCCTCACGTTGCTCGAGTCGAGGGGCATTGACACCAGCGATCTCCGGCCGCAATCCATCGACGAGTTCGAACCCGAGTCGTTCGACATGGTCGTTTCGATGGGGTGCGGTGTTCACTGTCCTGCAGTGAGACTGGATCAGGATTGGGCCTTGGAGGACCCTGTGGGTCAGGCCTACGAGGTCTACGAGCAAACGGCCAAGGAAATTGAACGCCGTTTGAAGCTGCTGGACGATCACGTTTCCTGAGCGGGAGGAACGTCCCCGATGCCTTGCAAATCAATGCGGAGGACGCTGACCGTTCGCATGCCGTTGTCGCCTTCAACCTCCTCGGATTCGCACGAGAGTGTTTCGATGTTCACGGTTTCAGGCAAACCCTGAGCGATGTGGCCGTTGCGCCGGCGGCAGACTTCGGCCACGTCCACTGCTCGGGAGATGGTGGCACCACGAGCCACCAACTGAATCTCTCTGTCCCCGTCTTCCATGGCTTTGACCACGGCTCGAACGTACGCATGGAGAGGTTTTTTTCCGACGAAGATGATGCGGCGGTCGGTCATCGCTATCGGTACTGGATGGCTTCGGACACCAAATAAACATTGACAGAAAGCATCCACCCTGTTGGCTCGCAGTGGTGCGAGCGCCGGGACTCGAACCCGGGTTCAGGCGTTGGCAACGCCCGGTGATAACCACTACACTACGCTCGCTGATGTAACACGCCCACAGAACAGAGGTATAAACTGTTATGCCTTAGGTTAAAATTATTC
>NZMN01000028.1 GCA_002694525.1 Methanobacteriota archaeon | reverse complement strand
ATAAAGTTCCATTTTGCCAATCCGACATAGAATCACCTTGGATAACCCTAAACTGCCACCTTGGTTAACATTGCGATTTACTTTGTGAGGAGTTATGACATTCGGAGATAGGATGTATCGCATAATTGATTGGGATATTTGCAAGGGTCTATCCGAATGCCCATTGCTCAGGTAATGACAAATCAAAGGGCTCGCAGTGTGTCGTGTACCTTTCTATCCTTCGATTCGGGCCACGACACAACTTACGGCTGAAGAAGCGGCACCCTGCGTCGAGGGATGGCGAAGGTCAGAATGAACGCGAGCAAACCGAAGATGCACGCGCTCCAGTAGTGGCCCATGGTGAAAAACGCCAAAACGGACGAGGTTCGCAAAAGCACGATTGAACCGGATTTGAGCGCCCATGCGGCGAAGCCCGCTGCGATGAGTGCGACGCCCATGAAACCGAAGCCGACGAGCACGTAACCGGTCGCTGCGGTGGGGTCCATCAGCGGGTGGTCCATCTGGGAAGGCGTGCGATCAACGGTCCGAATCTCGCACTCACCGACCTCACGTTCGCACGGCTGAGCCGCAAACGTATCGCTGGACGGGAACGTGAAATCAATGGTGGTGAAGCCGATTGGTTCAATCAGCGCTGGCGGTGAAAGCAGGACGCGATTCGAGAACACGTCTCGGTGGTCGTCTCGCTCCACGATGATGTCCACGCGAATGAGTCCTGGGTCGAGTTTCTCAAAGGAAAAGGCTCCCGCATCGTCGGTCAAATTTTCCTCCGAAACCCACACGTCGGTTGCGTCGTCCAACCAGGAGAGGTAAACGGTTGCGTTCACCATCGGCTGTCCCTCGTCGTCCACCACGCTTCCACGGAAGGTTGCCGTGTCGTCGGGTGCCGTCAAGGCAAGACGGTACACGAATTCATCGGGGCGAACGAGGCCATCTTCGGGCGATGCGTAGTCCAAGCCGTTGAGGAAGCCCAACAGGCAGGTGAACAGGAGAAAAATCGCCGTTGCCTTCCCCATGGGGTGAAGGTTGGGGTCTTCGATGGTGAGGACCGCTTCGGAGGATGCGAAGAGCACCGGTGTCTCTTCAACCACCTCGTCGAGGTACGTTGCGTCGTCTGCATCGTCCCCCGACATGGACAACGCGAGGCATGCGCCCTACTTGATGTCAATGCGGTCCGCCCAGCGCGCCTTCAGTTGCGCCTGACATGCTTGCGTCATCCATACGTCGAGTCGCGTGGAGCCGTCGGTTTCCCGGTGGTCGTCGTCCACCATGCCGCGGTCGTAAACCTCGGAAACAATGCGCTCGCTGGCGTCCGGACTGGCTGATGTCGGCGGCAACACGGTGACGGAAACCGATGCGCCAAAGAGCTGCTCACGGATGAACAACTGAAGGNCGTCAACGCCTTCACCGGTGTGGGATGAAACAGCGACCGGCGCNGGAAACCCTTCCTCACCAACAAGAGCCGCAACCGCTTNCCTTTTNTCTGGCGANACCTTGTCGATCTTCGTAAGNACCACGTGAGGCTGGTTGGTGTCTTCAAGCAAATCAGGTTCGTTTTCNTGNCGCTCCAACACCTCTCGTCGTGTCGTGTCCAATTTCCGTCGAATCTCATCGAGTGAGTCCGAGGTGTCCAGCAAAANCAGCGTTAAATCGGCATCTATTGCTTCAGCAATAGTTGCTTTAAATGCTGTCAGTGTAGCATTTGGTATATTATCAATAAATCCGATGGTGTCGGCCAGGAGGATTCGCGGACTTTTCTCCATCCGGCCCACCGTCGTTTCCAACGTGGAGAACAACTGATCCTCGACGAGCACCGATTTTCCGGACAAATGCTGGAACAGCGAGGACTTTCCGGCGTTGGTGTAGCCAACAAAACCCACGGTCATGGCNCCGCTGCGGACCCGCTGCCGTCGGTGTTCCCGCTGCGCATTTGCGTGTTTNTTCTGACGACGTCGTAAATTCGTCAGTTCTCGATTGAGGTTGGCAATGACGCCNTGCAGTGCAGTGATACCCCCGCCACCGTACCCTGCTCGCTCNCCGGTGGTTTGCTGCTGGGCGAGTTCTCTGAGGATGGTGCGGTCGGACTGGAGTTGTGCGATTCGAACCTGCGTGCGGGCTTCAACCGACGAGGCGTGAGCCGTGAACAACGCCAGAAGCAGGCGCACACGGTCCCAAACCTCCACGCCCAAGGCTTGACTGACGCCGACCAGTTGCCGGGGCGTGGCGTTGGTGTGAACGATGGCGAGATCAACGCCCTCCCAAGGATGGCCGGGAANCGTGCTGCCCCGCTCGTCAGCAATGTCTTCCAGNCGGCCCTTGCCGAAGTAGGTTCGAGGGTCAATGTGTCCGGTCTGAAGAACGGTTTCNACGATGGAGATGCCCATGGTCTGAGCCAGTGCNCGAAGTTCGGTCGTGTCTTCAACGCCGCGAACCAGCAGCAGNGCACGACGGCCTTGGTGGTTGGTCCTGGCCTCTCCAAGAACCACACCACCGCTGCCCGCGACGACGAAGGGGTCGTCNGAACGCCGAGCCATGTTCTTGCCGGACGGTTAGTCTCATATCAGCCCACCTCAAGGCTTTGCTATGGCTGAAGAGCACGCNATGGAAGTCCGTTGGTCGGGCGATGCNGTTCTNGGCAACCTCATGGCCGAAGCGGCCCGTCAGCGAGGGTTTNCAACCGACGTCGAGGNNTCAAACGGAACGGTGGTCATCGTGGTGAAGGTGAACGACAACGATTTGCAGTCGATGCGAGACCGGGTGGACGAATTGTTGGTTGCGTTCAGCGCCCTCGAAGAGGCGCACGAAGGGTGAGTGCATGACGCAGACCACGGTGCTCATCGATGCGCAGTGCGTNATGTGCAACGGTTTGGCTCGTTTTTTGCANCAACGAGCACGTTCCGACGCATCCCTCGCCATCTTGGGCATTGAGTCGGACGAAGGGCAAGCGATGATCGCTGACTTTCCAGAGCGACTCAAGGCGATGGACACCGTGTACGTCGTGCGAAACGGCCGNGTGTACGGTCGCTCAGCGGGCGCCATACGTTTGTTGCTGTGCATGAAATGGTACTACGCCATGTGGTACCCGTTCGCTTGGTTGGTGCCCCTCCCNCTTCGGGACGGTGCCTACTGGTTTGTCTCGAAAATACGCCACCGTTTCGGTCGCCTCGAGNACTAAAGGTCCAGGTCCAGCACCACCGGAGCGTGGTCCGAAACNTCGATGCCACCCTGCCGAACGATGGTGCAATCCACCATGGCGGCGGCTGCCGGTTTGTTGAGGAGGAAATAGTCGATNCGCCAACCGCGATTTTTGGNCCTTGCNTGCCCCCGGTTTGACCACCACGAGTAGATTTTCTCGCCTTCGCCAACGGTTGTGCGAAACGCATCCACCCAGCCTTCGTTCAGCAGATCGGTGAACCACGCACGCTCGTGAGGGAGGAATCCAGAGTTTTTCGCGTTCCCTTTTGGGTTCCAAATGTCGTCCTCGGTGTGAGCGATGTTCAGGTCACCGCACACCACCACCGGGCGCTCGTCGTCAAGGTAAGGGCGGATAAAACGCCTCCATTCCTCCATCCAATCCTCCTTGAATCGTTGACGCTCGTCTTTGTTTGAACCGCTGGGCAGGTAGGTGTTGATGCAAACAACCTCACCGACCTCGCACACGAGCACGCGTCCTTCTCGGTCTTCAGGGTCGAGTTCACCGCCCTTTCCTTTGGCAAGGACGGTGTGGGGTAGGGTCGTGGCCGTGGCCACGCCGCTGTATCCTTTCTTTTCAGCCGGATGAAGCGATACCGTCCACGATGCGGGCCAGCTCCAATCCTTGGGCAGTTGCTCCTCAAGCGTTCGCGTTTCTTGAAGCATCACCACGTCGGCGGCCAGGTCCTGAAAATATTCGTCGATGCCTTTGCGAATCGCGGCGCGCAAGCCGTTGACGTTCCACGAAATAAAGCGCATGGCGGAGGGTCCACACCGGCGGTGAATAAGCGTTCAAGGTCCATGTTGTCCGCACATGCGACCGGTTTGGGCGGCAGCGTCGGCCAAAGAGTGGTCGGATGCAACCCATTCACCGGCCAAGAGGATGCCGTGCGAGCGGTGGACATCGAACCTTGGTTTTGAGCCGCTCGTTTGAACGACGATGTTGCGTTGACGGCGGTCGTGGAGGGTGTGGCGCTCCCAACCCCGAGCGTGCCGCTCAAGAAAACGGTCGAATCGGTGATTGCGGTCGTCGACGGACTCGCCTTGTCGTTCAACCATCACGGCGGACAGAAATGCACCCGACAGCCCCAATTTGGGCTGAACGTTGGCGACGTCAACAAGGTACGCGCCCTCGGCGGGGTCAACGATGCCGTGAAGCGCTTCCACGGGCCGAGAGGAAAGCGTTACATCGAGCGTGCTGGCTCGAACCGGTTCGACATCGGACGTTCCGTCGTCGTCCAGAAACTTCAGCAGTTTACGGGCTTGCTTCAGGCCGCACGCCAGAATCACGGTGTCGCTTTGGAAGGTTCGCCCGTCGTCCAAGACCACCGTGCGATGCTCAATCGACGTCACGTTGCAGTTGGCCTCGATCAGCACCCCCACTTCGTCCAACGCTGCAGCCATCCGGCCCACGAGGCCGGACCAGCCTTCGCCGACCACGTTCAAACGACCCTTCAGAAGCGCCGTGTACCGCTCATCGGTCAACGGAACGCCCGACCCTGCGAGAAGCGCCGCCCCTTGAACGGCCGGAGAGCCCGCATCCCGACGTTTGAGTTCACGACGGAGTTCAGAAGCAAGACGGACGTTGTTTCGGGGACGAAGCGGCCCAACGCCCACCACGTGAAGACGGTCGAGGCGGGGGGCGGCGAGCACCGTCGGTAAGCGACTGATTTTCTTCACCACCCGCATCAAAGGCCCGCGGTTCAACAACAGATGAAGACCGTACCCAAAGGGAGCATCGTCGACGGTTTGAGATGCTGCTCGCCCACCCAAACGGTCCGTGCGGTCCAGCACAACAACATGATGGCCAGCGGTAACCGCGTACAACGCAGCGGTCAAACCGGCTATGCCGGCGCCAACCACGGTCACGCGTGCCATGGGCGTGTCGAGGCGGAGTTGAGCCAAAAGGTCGTTGGAGGGGGTGCTTTGAAATGGAGGTCAGCGTTCCAATCCCCATGGCCGATGCCCCGCTCTTGCCCCACGACCGCGGGCATGAATTGTGGACGATGGAGGACGGTCCAAGCCGAAAACTGCTGGCCAGCATTGACCGCTGGGTCGGGGCCATGGTCGGCGACGACGGCATCGACATGCCTCTCTCGGGCGGCGGCCCGACCGTCGAAGCAACGATTGAAGCCCGCCAAGACGGGCTGATCGTCGGGTGCGCTGTGGTCGATTACATGCTTCAAATCTGGTCACCGTCGGTGCGCGTCTCCTGGTACGCAGGGGACGGAAAGCGCGTGTCGTCCGGCGACGAAATCGCTGTTTTTTCAGGGGCAAGAGACGACATCCTTGCCATCGAGCGCCCGGTCTTGAATGCGTTGGGCCAACTCTCAGGCATCGCCACCGAGGCCAAACGCTGGTCGTCGATCGCACCGAAGCAAATCGCCAGCACCCGGAAAACCATCTGGGGACTTCTGGACAAGTGGGCCGTTCACATGGGAGGAGGATTGACCCATCGGCTTTCCAAAGACGATGCGGTCATGATCAAGGAAAACGACCTCGCCAGCATGCATGAAGAATTGGACACCCACGCCGAACGCCTCGTCACCTATCTCCAGAACGTTGATTCAAACGATGTTGGAGCGTTCTTGGAGGTTGAAACTCGAACCGACAAAGAGGCGTTGATGGCCGCCATGGTGTGGTCTCAGCGAAGGGCGCAGGAAGGGTTGGACCGGCTGGTCATCATGTTGGACAATTTTTCACCCGAGGCATGCAAAGCCGTGAGCGAGCAAATGGAAGAGCAGGGGCTACGCGAACACGTGGTGCTCGAGGCCAGCGGTGGCATCGTCTTCAAGGACCTCAAATCCTGGCATGAATGCGGGTTGGACGTGGTCTCAACGAGTGTGGTCAACCGTGGCGTACAACCCCTTGACGTGAGCATGCTCGTCAAGGGCTTGTGAGGCGAAACCATGGACGAGATTGCGGCGGACCCAAGTCATCCACGCTACGCTTCGCTGCTGATGCGCCGACGCCTCGAGATCGCTGCCGAGAAAGGCATGCTGGCCGACAGCGCCATGATCGCTCACGGACGAGGCGAAGCGTTCGACTATCTCCTGGGCGAGCGAACCACCGAGAGTGCGGCCCGGGCCGCTCGACAGGCGCTGGCGGCGCTCCAAGCTGCAGACCGCCCGGTCTTGAGCATCAACGGGAACGTCGCTGCTCTGGCCTGCGATGAAATGCTTCAGCTTGCCGACCATCTTTCATGCCCTGTTGAAGTGAACATCTTCTACCGCACCCCAGAACGCATGGAAGCCATTCTCAATCACATGAACGAACGAAAATTGGCGCTTGGGTTGGAGGTCCCCGTTCTGGGCCACGCACCCGACGCGCAAATCCCAGGACTCAAAGGACCACGAGCGGCCTGCCACCGAGAAGGCATTCTGGAGAGCGATGTCATCCTCGTTCCCCTTGAAGACGGGGACCGATGCAATGCGTTGGTCGCCATGGGAAAAACCGTCATCGTGATCGATCTCAACCCGCTTTCCCGCTCGGCTCAGCAGGGCAGCATCACCATCGTCGATGAATTGTCCAGGGCGCTCAACACCATGCTTGGCATTGCGGCTGAGGAAGGACATCTAGCCATTGACGCATCCTACGACCACCAAGCGGTCCTGAACGAAGGGCTCGCAGCGGTGCTGTCAGGTTTGAAGAAACCCTAGCAAAATGCACGCATTGGATGAGAGGTTTGATCAAAAACCGGGACGCGCTTTCAAGAATGGTTCATAAAGGAACGTCCGCTGGTTTGGGTGATAACATGAAACTGAAAGTTGTGCTTTTGGTCTTGGTCGTTCTGTTCCCAGGATGTTTGGAGGACACCCAAGAAGAACCTTCAGAGCAAGGTGAAAACGGATTCGTCGGGGTTGGCGGGTACACCAACATCTCCATGGAAATCATTCACGGAGAGAGCATTGAGAACGCCACCGCTCAATACACCATCCGAATCATGTTGAACCATTCCGCTGCGCCCATGCACGCCGACAACATGCTGAAGCACGTCACGGCGGGGAACTACAACATGACCCACTATCATCGAATCATTGACGACTTCATGGTGCAGGGTGGCGACTTCGAAAAGAACGACGGTAGCGGTGGATACGCCGCTGACTGGTACGGGTACTGCAACGGGCAAGCCATGGCCAATGCGTCGAACTGTGCCAACAACGAATGGACCGTTCCAGATGAAGCCGACAACGGTCTGCAGCATCGCTCGTGCATGATTTCCATGGCCAAGACTTCCCAGCCCAACACCGCCGGTAGCCAATTCTTCCTGATGCCCGACGACATCGACCACCACGCGTGGCTGGACGGCGTCCACACCGTGTTCGGTGAAATCACGGACGGTTGCGAACACGTGACGACCATTTCCGAGGTCGAAACGGATAGTGAAGATCGCCCGGTTGTGCCGGTGATCATCACCAGCGCAACTGTAGTTGAGTGAGCATCGTCGCTGAGCGGGCTGATGTCGGCCCGTTGCATTGATTCAGCGTTCTTTGAGCTTGTCTGCCAGTCGGTTGGCGATGCTGATACCGACGTCGGAGCACGAGGCGTTTCCACCGATGTCGTAGGTCAACATCTTGCCCTCCTTCAGGTGGTCGGCGACGCTCTCG
>NZMN01000027.1 GCA_002694525.1 Methanobacteriota archaeon | reverse complement strand
TCTTGACACGCATCCGTCAATGGTCTACTACCTCTGGCTCGGCAGCCATGTGCCTCTGCTCTGGCACTACTTGACGGCTCGCCGCTTGCAACACCCGCTGCTTTACACCATCGTCATCCCTGTGCTCTTCGTTTTCCTCATTGACATGAGCATCAGTCACACAGCGATGCTCGCGGGCTACGGAGAACCTGATGATTGTTCGGAGTACCAAAGTGCGTCCATTCGATACACCATTGGAACGGTGAGCCTCCTTCTCCTCGCCTGCACCATGACGTTGGCACGCCGCTACCACAGGGCACGCCGCACGGATTCGGATTCAGACGCTGAGGACTCGGTTGTCCACGCGCCTTCGAGTCGCGAGGAAACGCTGCGGCAAGCTCAAGCGATGGGCCTTCAACTCAGCGATGATGGGCTGTCTTGGGTTCCTATGAACACGAAACGTCCTCCCAATCCGTAGCGCTGTAATATGAACTGAGAAAAATCTCAAGACCTTGCCTCACCGGTCATTCGACATGGACCGCGCACTCGCACGATTCATCGGCGATGTGTTCGACATAGTGGCTGACAACATACTGCTGTTCGGCATCGTCGGCGTCGTGTGTTTTCTCCTCGGACCGAGCCTTCTGGTTCTTCTCGAGCGAAAGGAGCGCCTCCCGCGACTGTTCGTGTGGGTGTACGCGTTCGTTCTGGCACCGCTCATCACGCTTGTTTTGGTGTTCGTGGCCAATCCGCAGAGCTACTGCAACGACCCGCTTCCCCACGAAGCGTTTCGCTTGTTCTATCCGCTTGTACTCCCGTTGCTTCCCCTGTACGTCCACTATTTCCGGGCGAAGCAACTCAACCATCCCGTTCTGCTCGGTCTCATTCTTGTCATGCTGAGCCTTGGCGTCTTCAGCATCACACTCGGCAACGAAATCTTCCACCTCGCCTACCGGTCGGTTCAAGGGCACGGTGTCGTGTACAGCGGGGCGAGGGCATGGGAGTGCGCCTACCTCAACAGCGCTTCTGAACGCTCGGCGCGCAGCACGGTCGGCACGGCAACGCTTGTTTTCTTGGTGGTGCAGGTCCTCGTCCTCATCGCCGTTCGACGGATGAAGCATCGCCAATCCGAACCTCAGGGCACCCCTTCAAGCGACGCAGGCGTCGAAGCGTGAAGCATCGAACCCGGTTTCATCAGCTTCAGGTTGAGAATTGGAACGCATACGGATTGTCGTTGACCTGCCGGCGGAACAGGACGATTCGGCTGACCCAAAACGCCAACGCCAGCCCGCCCAAAAGCGCATTCCACTGGATGAGCAGGCTCATGCCCCACAAGCCGAAGTAGAAGAGGCTGCAAGCGAACAAAAGCGCCAACAAGTACACCGGAGCCAGATTGATTCGTGGGTCGAGGAAGGAGTAGATGTAGTACCCCTGCGGAAGGCGTGCGTACGCGTAGGAAAACAAGACGTAGACGATTCCAAAGAGANTGGGGAAAANTCCGAACTGCCATTGAAGCTCTGCTTGCACCAGGAACANATCAACTGCGAGGAAAATCGCCGTGTAGTTGTGCATGACCAATTCGTAATTTTTNAANANGNTTCCAAACGGNCGTTTCAACGCAATTTCCTCGGGTATGANGATGTAGCGAATCACGGTTGCGGTGATGAANGCAGCACCGTAGGCGATGGGCATCAGCGCGACGGTCAGCGTGTTCAGAAGCGAGGGGACCTCGAGGTTGAACACGGTCATCCACGTTGCAGTGCCGGCGATGAAAAAAGCCAATCCAAACACCATCAGCGTCCAGCTGCTGAAGGTCCCGATTCGTTCAAAGCCCATGGTTCGAATCATGGCTTCTTCCCCCGTTTCATGCAGGANCACGAACATACGTCCGGGCTCAGGATGTCGTACCATCCAGAACACGATGGTGTGGAACGCAAGGTAGGCACAGGCGTAGCGGAACANNCCGATGAGGACCATCGGAAGGGCTGAGGTTTGGTACGAACGACCCGATTCACCCAGCATGTCGTTGATTCCAACGACGACGTAGAAGACCACGGCGAGCACGGTGATGGTCAGGGCGCACAGCAGGGAAACAGTGGTTCGGTCCGGTTCCTCAGACGCTGAAACCCGTTCCATGAACCCGAGGCAGCGTTCCTGCTTTTATGCAGTTTCCCGTGAANCGAGGGATGGCTATCGCCACACATCCAAGGTGGCCAGGTCAAACTTGACCACACCCCGGTCGGCNCCCAGCCTCACCATGGCGTCGTTCTTCGCCGANGCGCTCGACATGGCGATGACGGTGGACGGTCGNTGAACGTCCGAGCGCAGCAGCGCTTCGAGCACTTGATAGCCGTTCATCGGTGGCATGTAGTGGTCGAGCAGCAACACGTCGGGAGCGAACGCTCGAATCCGCTCCACGGCGTCGGTTGAATTCCATCGCTGCTCAATGACGAGTGCGTCCGTGTTGACGCCGCCGGCGGCCAGCATGGCNTCGATGTCGTAGTGGTCCTCAAAGGCCAACACNCGCACGGNCCACACCTCAGGACGGAATTGGTTGCTGCTCCCACCATGCGGGGGCGAGGAACCAGCGCTCGTCGCCGTCGGGCCGATCGATGAGCGGCAGACTCAGGGTGGACGAGGCGTCAAAATTCACGTTGAGCCCCACGGCTGCGCACGGGCTGGGCAAGTAGTCCTCGCCCGACTCCGTCAGCACCACTTCAACGACCGTTCCCGCGTTCAAATCCACGTCCATGGGGTTGAACTCCATCAGCATGGTGTAGGCCGAGAAGGGCGCGGCCGGTTTGGCGTCGTAGCCTCCGTCNCGGTAGCGAACGTCCATNGTGGCGTGGCCCACTCGAAGCCCGTCGGCGTACATCGTAGCGAAGATTTGTCCGCCGTTGCACGCCAGCGTGTTGACCGAGAGATGAAGCGTCGGCATGCCCGATATGTGGGTGTCGTCCTCGAGGGCAGGCAGCGTGAAACTGCGTTGATTGTTGGTGTTGACGGTGCCCCCTTGGCCTTCAACGCCGTCGAGGGGCNCCGACCACCATTCCATGTCGCTGGGCGGCCAGGTTTCCTCAACGTGCCACTTTCCATCGTGCGTTTGCATTTGGACCATCGGTTCGGGCTCTTCGCCGATGTCTTTCAGGTAGTAATTGAACCAACCAAAGAGCTCCACCGCCCAGTCCATTCGGCTCATGTTCGGGTAGGCCTCGGCGCCGTAGCCGCTTCCCATTTCGCTGTGGCGGTCGGGCTGGTCGGGGTAGTTGTGGGCCCACTGGCCCGCAATGGCCCGGGCGTTGATGCCGGCGTCTCGCATCAGTTGGTAGGTTGGGAAGGCGTGGTAGGGNTCAACGTTCCAGTCCTGCATGCCCCACACCAAGTAGACGCTGCCCTTGTAGTTGGCAAGGACGTCGGGAAGATGGCGTCGCTCGTCCCANTAGTCGTTCCACTGCGCTCCGCCGAATTCAGCGCCGGCCCAGGTGGTCAACGGATTGAGCGGTCCGATGACGTCGTCGGTGCACATGCGCATGTCGTCGGTGGTTGCGTCGGCGGTTGCGCCTTCGTAAAGGGCGTCGTAAAGCATGGCTCTGCTCTCGGAGGAACCGTTTCTATAGAACATCTCTTGCACGCCGATTGAGCCTGAGATCGGCACGATGGTCTTGAGGTAGGGCGAGGGCTGTTGAGCGGCTTCCCAGTTGGTGGTCCCGGCGTAGGACTTCCCCATCAGGCCGACGTTTCCGTTTGACCATTCCTGCTCGCCAAGCCAGTCAACAACCGCTTGAATGCCGGTTTGCTCGCCCAGCCCCTTGACGTCCTGACAGTGGGTGGACTGACCCGTCCCGAAGGTGGAGGCTTGGGCGAGTGCGTAGCCGTGAGGCACGAACGTGTCGTACACCCATTTGCCAACGCCGCCGTCGGGCACGGTGTTCGGTGAGGAGTCGTCTCCAACCACNCCTTCGCCGCCAAAATCGTAGTACGGATGGATGGTCATGATGACGGGAATCTTGGTGCCGTCGGGCACGTCGGGCAGCCAGAGCGCCACGTGCATGAGCGCCTCGCCGGGGAACCCAGCGTCCTGTTCGCTTGCAGGCAGTTCNACCTCCACGAAGTGTTCCTCGTAGGGCAGTGCTTGGAAGGAGCCGTTCTCGGGCAGTTGAGCCCGCATGGTGTCCATGGGCAGGTCCATGGTGTGGCGNTCGCTCAGGGGCGTGTTCCACCATTCCGTGGCGCCGGCCGNCTCGCGCTCCGCCGCTTTGGAAGCCGATGGGGCGAGGTACATGGCCAGCATGAGGAACACCAGCGCAATGGCGACGGTGGCGCTGATGGAGAGGTTCANTTGTCGNTGCGTGTTGCTTTCAGCGACCTTGAGCTCCACTTCGATGGGCTCGGACGCCTCGGCCATGGTNGNAGGAGCCNGCCCTCCGTCAAGAGGATGACGCTTCACCGAGTCGTGCTTTTCGNGCTTGGATGAAGGAGCGGACGCACAGTCCCGTGTAGGCTGAACCCGTGAGGAAGAGCATCANCTGGGACCCGCTGGCNTAGTCAAGCCCGTCGCCCATNNCCATGAAAAATCNNGTGCCGAGCAGGGCGCAGAGCAGTCCGANGACAACGGCCACGTGCATCCAGAGTTTTCGTTGCTCAGGATTGCTTTTCGCAAGCCCACCGCTGACCACCAGAAGGAGACCTGGAGCACACGGTATGAAGCGGGTCAGAGAATCGCTGGTGGAGAGGAAGCCAACAACCAAACCCCACACGACAAGAAACACTCCGTAACCGAGCGTGAGGTTGGGCATGAAATCGGATTGCTTGTCCATGAACTCTGCTGTGAGGTTCTCCTTTTTGGGGTTGATGTTCCAATTCCTCGACCGCCGTAGTTTTCATTGAGGTGAGGTCCATCGCCGTCCATGCCTCGAANCGGGTTCACCGGCCTCCTGCTGGTGTTCTTGNTGATGGCACCGCTCTCCTCCTCGGCCTCGCTGCAGGTCGCCAACGAGGAACCCGCCTGGCGCAGCGTTGGTCTCGACCCCGATGCGTGGACGGACCGTCCGGAACCCGAAGAATCCCCGATGATGGAATCCTACACCGGCAACGCCGTGATTGAGATGAACGTCTCCTACCAGCTGGGAGGGTTGCTTTCCGAGCGTGTGGANGGCATTGTCATCATCGAACTCTTCGAACAGTGGGCTCCGATCACGACCAACAACATGATCACGCACGTCGAATCAGGTCTCTACGACGGTGTCTTCTTCCACCGCGTCATCAACGATTTCGTCACGCAGTCGGGCGACCCAACGTGCAAAACCATCGGTCTGTACCCGGCCACCAATCCCTCGTGCGGCAGCGGCGGGACGGGAGAGACCATTCCGCTCGAACACGACACCAACCTCTCCCACGTCGACGGCGCACTCGGCATGGCTCGAAGCGCCGACCCGGATTCGGCCGATGCGCAGTGGTACATCGCAGAGACCGANGCGCACGGCCTCGACCCGGAAAACCGGGACGACGAAGGCTACGCNACCTTTGGTATCGTTCGCCACGGCATGTCCCACGTCCGCACCATCGCGGAGGTGCCTACGAGCGACGAACCCACAGGCACCGACCTCGACAATCCGTTTGCTTCAGCCGGAAGGCCGCTGTTTGAGGTTCGAATCAATTCCATGGAGATGATCGGTGTTGCCGACCCCGACGGCAGCATACGAAATCCGGTGGCAGAAGCCCAAGGAGGCCAGTCCTTCCTTCAGGACGCAGCGGTNATCATCGGCGTTCCGCTTGCGCTCGTTCTCGTTGGCGTTGGCATCACGATGGCGGTCTACGCNCAAGCCGATCGCGACAGCGAGGCGGGAGAGGGCGAGGATTCCGTGTTGGAAGCCGAAGCCATTGTGGTCGCAGAAATCGTGGATGCAAGCGACGTCACGGACGAAAGTTGAGGTCCAGCACGACGTGTCGGACCCTTGGCGCAAACCATTTCACCCGCTCCAAGTGAACGGATTTCACGCTGAACGACAACCCGTGGTGCTCCANCAGCGACCTGAACCGAGCCACCGTGGCTTTGCTCCACGCCTCGATGCGCTCCTCCTCCACGTTCATGTGGATGTGAAGCGTCCCACCCGTCGGTTTCAACGCCAGCAAACACGCCTCCCATGCGGCCTCGCTGGACGGNAACAAACCGAGATGGCATCGGTCGGCTTGGCCCTGAAGGNCGGCTAAACTGCTCGCGTTGTCTCCTTCGTGAACGACCAAACGGTCCGTCAGTCCGTTGGCTTCAGCACCGGCCCTGAGCCCTTCAAGCGATGCGGGGTTGATCTCGCACGCATGCACCCGTGCTGCACCCGAATGAATCAGCATGGGAAACGCATAGTAGCCGACGCCTGCGTANGCGTCAACGACGGTTTCGCCGCTCATGTCAAGCGCCCCGATGCGNCGGCGTTCGGTGATGTTCCCCGATGAAAACATGACCTTTGAGGCATCAAATGCGAAGGTGATTCCGTGGTCAACAAACCTGACGTGAGGCGACCCGAGGAGCATGCGAACCTGGGACGAGCGAAACGTGTCGTTGGCGATGGGTGCTTGAACGCCAAGCGCCTCAGCGTTGAGGGCCTCCGCCATCGCACGCCACAACGTCTCCGCNTTTTGGTGCGCTTGGAGGGTTTCAGCAACACCGTCGCCTCCCCAATCAACCGGCAGCAACACAAGGTTCCCCAACTTTTCCCATTTGGTGGGAACAACCTCGTCAACGGTCANCTCGAGTCCGTTTGCTGAAAGCCATTTGGAAACGATGCGGTTCAATCGAACGTGCGGGTCGACCGGCGGGCGGTGCACGGCCGGGGCGGTTCTNACGTCCACGCTGAACGGCACGTCGTTGCGAAGCGACGCGACGACCTCGGCCGGGTCGGCCTCCTCCACCAGCGGGAACGCGACCTCGCCCTTCGATGAGCGGATGGGTTCAACGAGCGGATTCAACAGTTGGCGGCTTTTCAGCCAGGCGTGCAGTTGCTCACCGTGGACGGAATTCGAGCGCACAAAGGCCGCAGTGTCCGCCCCCTCCATGGCTTCCGCCAGAGGGTAACTCCTTTGAAGTTCCCGACGGTAGGNGGACCATGACCTCGCGGGCCAGCGACGTGCACCCGTCAACGCACGGNCTCTCCCTGTTCTTGGTCCTCATGTTCACCNTGCAGTTACTGGCGCCCGTGGTCAGCGCCGCAGGCATGCAATCCTGCGGCGGTGGCGACAACTGCGACACGTACGACCACGACGAAGACCTCACCCCCAACGTTCAAGATTGGGTGGAAGGAATGTACGAGTTTGACCTCGTTTCCACTTCCTCCATNGACCTCGAGCTGACCTGGGCGGTTCGGGAATTTGACCGAGANTCGATCGGACTGGGGTCCGGCTCTCCGGTCGGCGATACGCTGGAAGATTTTGACGGGCTGGACGCCAACGACGGTGCACCAGCGGACCTGATTCGTGAAACCTTTGACATGTCCATCGGCGGAACCACCGTCGGTNAGAAGTTGAAAACCGAAATTGACGTTGCGATNCGAGACGCNCTTGAATCCGGATTCGGAACGGTGAACAGCCTCTCCACGCAATACGTTGATTCGTTCTCAAATCCGACATCGACGATTGATTGCTCGACCGACAACGCAACGGATTCGTTCGCCGAAGGTGCGGCGGTNGACAACGTGTTTGAACCGCCCCTCTGTTTCAAAGCCATAGCCTCGGTTGACCTCGCAGCGGCCAACTTCAATCTGGCCGGCACGNAGAATTTGGACTTGGAGCGAACGTACCGCGGCCTGTTGACGATGGGCGCTGAAGTGAACACGAGCTTCAACCTCACCGTCCAACCCGGCCACCGTGCCGACTTTGTCATCAACCCCGCTNCCTACGCGTCCATGGTNGCCGCTGACGGCCCACAAGCCGANCTCGTCCCNCGAGGCGGCTACAATTCCGCTGCGTGGTCGATGGACCACCTCGACGCGGGCGAGAACGACCCAAACGACGTGNAGCGGGTTGACGTGCGCATGGGCCATCGAACNTCCACTTCGTCGCCGACCGTCCACATCGAAGAGGGCTCAAAGGCNCTTGACCTCAATTTGGTGCTGGACTTGACCGACGAGTACGCCGCCACCATCAATTTCGCAGCCGGTTTGCACTATCTCGACGCTGCGACCCTTGAGAATTGGGGGATCAACATGTTCGAAGTTTCCTCGGCGGCATCCATTCCCGTCATCACGTCGGACGGAATCCGTTTAGCGTACCACAACGGNATCGTTGACCTGACACAGTTCACCGACCAGTTCCCTGTTGGCGACATCGTTGAANGNCTTGGTAACACCATCGCCGGCGTGGGCGACATCGAGATGAGCGATCTTNTGTGGGTTTCCCAAGNNGAGGCTGGCGGCGTGTTCGACGTTGCCGGNGGACTCAATTTTTCTCACTCAGCAGGGTGCACCGAGCCGGTTGCCGCCGGGCAGGTGCTCCACTATTGCCTCCAAGGACCCAACGCCATGGACGAAACATACCCCGTTTACCTCCAAACGACCAGTCAACCCTTCTCAATGNGGTTCATCGACATCATCATCGCTCAGGGGGACGAAAATTCAACCCTGAACGGTTTCCTCGAGAACGTTCAGAGCACCGACCTTGAGCGACTGATGAACGCCGGTTTTTCCCTTGAGGCCGTTGTTGGCGAGTCNTTCCTCAACAGCATTGACTTAAGCGGCCTTCCACCCGCTGATCTGACCGTCGAAATCGTCCTGCCCAACTGGGTGACGACCGTTGACGGGACCTCCACCATCGTGCTGACCAAATCCATCGAATCCTCCAGTTCACTCGACCTTTCGCTGACGGGTTTGAACCCCTACGATTGGGAGCACGAGATCACCAACGACGACGGGCGCGTCGTGTGCTACGCCAACCAGAGCACCTGCGTTGAATCCGACGTGAAGTTTGACCTGTCAAAGGTGAACTTCAACGAATGGAGTGCTTCCATCAGCGTCACGATGGCANTCGAGGCGNAATTGAGCATTTATCGGGTGGGTTTCGTGGACGGCCAACGCTGCCACAACGGCACGGACATCCGNGCGTGCGGTCAANTGGAAGCGTTNCCCTCGGATTTGCTGCGCCTCATCATCGACCTCTCAAGCCGCATGGACGACCCGCTGGGAACCACCGTTGAACTGCCGTGGTGCGCCAACGAGGACCTCAAGGAGTACTTCGACGACTGCGACGATTTGGAACTTGAAGCAACCCGGCAGGGGATGAAAGACCTCGCAAAACGAATGGGTGAAGTGGTCACGGACGGTATCCACGGCTTGGGCGNGGTGGTGGAAAACGACCCTGAATCCCCCTTCGCCGTGATGGACCTTTCGANGTTTGAGATACGNACGGCCATTGACGGCATTGANGCGCCCGACGAGCTGGTCAGCGACGACGAGCCCATCGTGCTCTCGCTGACCATTCCGAAGGTGGAGTTCACGCTCGGTACCGAGAGCGGTTGGGAAGAATTGAGCGAAACCAATCCCGAGGACATCCAGTTGAGTTTGGTCACCAGCAGCATCCAATCCGTGTTCCATCGCCCTGTTCAGATGGCTGCAGANGTCCTCACCAAAGGGTTGAGGGGCTCCCTCATCGGAAGCGACGGGCTGTCCTATCCGCCGACCAACGAGGAAAGCATCACCCTTTCAACCGGACCGGTTGACACAANGNTGCCCACAACGGTGGCCACCGAGTACGGCGACGTTGACTCACCCATCGACGGTGCGGCGTATTCAGGTCCCATCACGTTCACCTTGCCGCGAGGNGTCAAACTCGTCGATGTCTCGTCCTCGGCTGGCAACGTCGTCCTGACCGAGGACGGAGGTCGTCAAACGGTCACCTACGTCGTACCGCCCGGTGAATTTTCCGACGATTTGACGTTCCGTCTTCAGGTCGGTTGGCTGTATTTCCTCATTCAATTCTGGGTTTATCCTGCCATCGTGTTTTTGCTTCTTGCGATGTTTGTACGCCGCCGCAGGGCCAAGAAGAAGCGGAAAAAGAACGTCATGGCCAACCGACAAGCGGCCATCAACAAGGCGCAACTCGGTGATCACGAGTTCGCGGATTTGGTTGGTTTTTCCAGTCCTGCCCTTCGNCACGGCGAGACGATTGAAGACATGGCGAACATCGACGAACTCTCGCGTTAACGCAGCGCTTCGTGAATGCGCTCGGCCAGCGCAGGACCGATTCCGGGCACGGTGGTCAGNTCCGAAACGGTGGCGTGCTCAATGCCTTTGCGACCACCGAAATGGCGCAGGAGCGTCTGCAGTTTCTTGGCGCCCAACCCTTCGACGGCCTCGAGCGGGTCCGAAAGACGGGTGCGGCTTCGACGTTTCCTGTGAAAGGTGTTGACGAATCGGTGTGCTTCGTCGCGAGCGTGGACGAGCACTCGGCCGGAGCGNTCGAGCACGAGGGGTTCAGCGTCGTTTCGGAAGATNGTTTCCTCTCGCTTGGCCAGAGCAGCCAGCGGAAACCGGTCCGCCCAGCCGTGCTCGTCAAGNGCCTGATGAATCGTGCTCAAGTGGGTCTCACCACCGTCGATAAGCAGCAGGTCAGGCCATTCTTCCTGCCNTTTTGCCCACCGAACGACGACTTCTTTCATCATGCGGAGGTCGTCGAGGGCCTCGCCCTTCACGATGTATTTTCGATACTCGCTTTTGGCAGGTCGCCCGTTTCGCATGACCACGCTTGCGCCCACGCGCTCNTCGCCCTGCAACTGCGCCATGTCAAAACACACGATGTGGTTGAGCTGATTCATGCCGAGCGTTTTCGCGCCTTCGTCCGCAGCACGCTGCTCGAGGGACCCGCTCGATTTGTTGGCCATGCGTTGCAGTTGAATCTCTGCGTTTTGCCGAGCGAGGGTGGCGAGGTTTTCCAAATCCCCTCGCTGGGGTGTGCGCACCTCAACCGAGGCGCCGCGTCGCTCGTCCAGCCAGGCCTGCAGGCCGTCAAATATCGGTACCGGGGACAGCAACAAGCGAGGTGGCGTACGGTGCGCATAGTGTTCGGAGATGAACATCGAGACGGTTTCGCCCANGTCGCCCCGATGCACGGCAGGCCACGCCTCCTGCCCCTGCACGATGCCTTCGTCGGCGTGCAGGACCACGAGCGCAGCGAGGTCGCCNTCGCTGGCAATNCCNATGGCGTCGCAGTCGCGGTAGACTTTGCTGGAAACGACGTGCTGGCTGGTCGTGGCCCTCACGGCCCGTATCATGTCCCGATGCTGNGCGGCCAGTTCGAAAGCCTGGGTCTGCGACGCCGCTTCCATGTCGGCAACCAGTTCCTCCAGCAGAGGGGCGGCGTCGCCGTTGAGCACCCGACGAACGGCTTTGACGCGATCGGCATAACCGTCTCCGTTGATGCACGGGCCGGCGCAAAGACCGATGTGCATGGACAGACATCCCTGTGGAAGAAGTTCCTTGCAGTCTCGGATTCCAAANTGTCGCCGNAGCAGTTGCATCACCTGCTTTGCNGCACCTGCNTTGGGNAACGGGCCCCACTGTTGGGCGGTTTTGGGNGGTCGCCGGGTGTACATGATGCGNGGGTACTCCTCGTTGGTCAAGGCGAGGTAGGGGAAGGACTTCCCGTCCTTGAGCATGGAGTTGAACCTCGGCATGTGTTCGCGAATGAGTTGCCGTTCCAGGACCAACGCCGCTTGNGGTGTCTGCGTGACAATGCATTCAATGTCGTCGGCNCGAGCGACGAGTTCGGGNATCATGTGGCGGTCGGGGTTGCTGGCGAAATAGGAGCGAATTCGTTCGCTCAATCGGGTGGCTTTGCCGACGTAGAGCACCCTGCCCTGTTCGTTCTTGAACAGATACACGCCCGGTTCATTGGGTAGGTCGGCCGAAGCCAAATCCACGGGCATGCCTTNGGCACGCTCGGCGTGACTCAAAAGGGCAACCCCACAAGCACCCTCATGCACCTTTGGGGATGTTTGATGAAGGAGGCGTGCGACGATGTCTCGTTGTCCCCATGCTGAGTCGAAGTCAGGAACGGTTGCTGCGCCACCTCGGGACGTTTCCCGATGCGCTGTCGCAAGCATGGGACGTGCCTCGAGACGTCTCGCTTCCCGGCCTCTCCGACGCCATGGGTGTGGTTCGCTCCGGACTGAACCAACCGCTCACCGCTCTTCTGAAGAACGANTACATCACCGTGCGAGTGGCGCATGTCATCGGTGGGGGTTCACGCCGAAGGCAGGTCTATCACATCACGGAAACCGGACGTTCGTGGCTGGCAAACAACCCGTTGGAGGCACCATCCCCTCGACCCGTGNCCTCAAACGACGCCAGCCATGACGGGTTGGCCGTCGCTCTTGTCGGTCGAGGGAACGAATTGGCCTCCCTCAGTGAACTTGTCAACCAACACCAGCAAGCCGTCGTTTGCGGTCTNTCGGGCGTGGGCAANACCACCCTGCTGCGCGCTTGGGTCGCACGGNGCGGTGAATCGGTTCGGTGGGCAACCNTGGACGAGCTCAGCGACGCCACCTCCATCGTGAGCGCTTGGTTCTCCGGGGACACGGAATNCCCCACCGATTCAGATGCGATGCTGGAGTGGGTGGTCGAACAGAACACCTCCNTCTTGGTGGTCGACGACGTTCATCTCTTGGATCAGCGACATCGGGTGCAGGTCCTGGGTTTGCTCAACGGCCTTCATGAGCGNGGGCAAACGCTCGTCCTCGCCGGCCGTCTTCCGCTACCGGAGTCCCTGGACTGGCCCTCGCTNCATCTCGGCACNCTGTCNCCCGAAGAGGGCCAACATCTGCTGGGTGAACATCTNGAAAGCGAATTGAGGTTCGAGGTGGCCAAAGCGTTGGACGGCCATCCCATGGCGCTCCACCTGTACAGCGAGGGCGATCCGCTNCCGGAGGCCGGTGAAGACATACAGGCTTTTGTCGAGCAAACCATGCTCAACGGCCTTTCCGAAGGCGGTCTNGATGCGTTGGATCAGATGGTGCTTTTTCCTCGTCCGCTGCCTTCCGATCTCGCCATGGGTGCTGCGTTCATGGATGAACTGGACGATCGGGCACTGCTGCGCTGGGCGCCTTCGGCCNNCGACGTCGAGATTCAGCACCTCATCAGGAACGTGCGTCGCACAATGCTCAGCGACGAGCGTCTCCGAGCGCTTCACGAGCAAGCGGCTGAGCACTGGGCGTCGCACCTTGAGGAGCCTGCTTACGCCGTTTTGCACCTCTACCACCACTTGGCTCTGGACAGCGGAGACGCTCCGGCTTTGATGGAGGAGCATTTTGATAGACTCGTGGCGGAACAAAGCGGAGCCTTGGCCGTTGTTTACGATCGGGCCACTCAACGGCGACCGGANCACGAAGATTTGCACTACTGGGCGGGGCGAATCGCGCTTCACCGACAAGAGACGAACCAAGTTCGNCACCACCTGGACAACGTTCGCACGGAATCGATGNGAAACGAACTGGCGTACGGTCTNGCGCTGATCGAAGGACGGAGCGATGAAGCCGAGCGGTTGCTGAACGTTCAACTCGACCAAGCCACGGACGTCCAAGCCTGTCGCTGGCTGGTGTCGGCCGCTGTTCAACGGCTCGACGACCGCCTGTTCGACGAGCCGTACGAGGGCGATGTTGAGGGTGTACGCACGCTTCTCCAGCGAATTCGCCTTCCAGACCATCCCGAGGTTCGTGCTTCGCTGACGGTCAGCGTCACGCTGATTCAGCACACGTTGGCCATGCTTGAGGGTGACCGGGAGCGAATGGAAGCGCTGGTTCAGAGTTTGCAGGACCTCAGCCACGACGACGATCCCATCGTGCTTCATGCACGCCTCAAGGCTCAACTCGCCTTTGACGTTGGTTCCCCAGCGGACCGAAAAGCCCTCCATCAACGAACCGTTTCCGTTCAACCGTCCCCGTTTCACGCAGCGCTGGTCAACCTCACCTACGCTGAACATCTTCAATCAACCGGCGACCCGGCAGCCATGAAGGTTCACGCAGCACTCCCTCATCCCAGCGCATGGTCCGAGCCCGGGACGCCGCACCATCGGTACGCTGCTCGGTGGTGGTACCTGAAGGGCCACTTGGATTCAGCATCGGCGGCTGCTTCCCTTCGAGAAGCCGCTCGTTGGTTCCGTCAGGCGGGGTGCTCGCAAGCGGCCCGGTCCNCCGCTCGTAAACTCCACCGAGTGCTGTAACNTCACAGCTCGGCGCCGATGAGCGTCTTGGTGTCCTTGATGCCGGGNAGCTGGCGAATNTCCTCAACGATGCATCGCGTCANNGCGTATTCNTCGTCGGCTTGAACACGAGCGATGAGGTCGTACTCGCCGAACAACATCCAATGGTCCGTGACCAGATCCACATCGGAGAGCGCCTCACGAACAGAAGCCTCCATGCCCGGCAGCGTGGTCAACAGCACAAAACCGATCGCCANCGTTCAGGCCTCCACTGCGATCAGCGTCTGGGTTTCTTTGACGCCTTCGATTCGCCTNAACGACGACATCAACATGGACGAGAGCTCCTTGGATGAAGGGGACGTGAGCCGAACGAGNAGGTCAAACTCCCCGTACAGNGCGTGCACNTCGGCCACGCCTTCGTGTTCGGTCAGCGANAGGTAGACGTCCCGTTCATGGGTGGGTTCGGTTTTGAACAACACAAAAGCTTCGGGCATCAAGCCTNTGGATTTCAACTCGGGACTTATGGATTGCTCCTCGTCCATCGCAAGAACAAACGGGGGCACCTTTGAAGAAGGACGAGCACGCGGTTTGGGCTATGAAGNNCGGTTCTTCGTCGAGAATCGCCGTGATTCTNGTTGTTCTGTTCCTCACACCTCTGTTTTTTCACGCCGTCCCCGCNACGAACGAGGANAACACGGTGTCCGAGGCCGGCAGGACGATGCGAGCCGAAGGCCGTGCACAGATCACATGGTCGGGGACGCAAACGTTGACCGGCACCTACACCATCGGGGTTGCGGATGAAGTTGTGATTCAGCCCTGCACGGTGGTTCAACTGCAGGCCAACGAACGCATCNTCGTGGACGGGCGTCTCACCGTTTTGGGNACNCAATCGTGTCCGGTCGTTCTCGAGGCCTCTGGGTTGGGCGACCACGAGGGCATTCAATTCAACGCCTCCTCGTCCGGTCGAGGCTCCCTTGTTCAAAACCTCACCATCGAGGACGCTGTGTACGGCGTGACCGTTTACGGTTCGAATCCTGTGATTGAAAACCTGACCGTCGTCAATCCCGATCGTGTCGCTGTGGATTTGTTTGCTTCTGCAGCGCCTCGAATCACCGACCTCCTCGTCGACCGAGCCGGCCGCGACCTTCCCTTCCAAAACGACTGGCGGTACGGTCTGGGGTTGTCCGTGGGTGCCGGTTCAACGCCCATCGTCAACCGAGCGGTGTTTTCCGACGTCCTTACCCGTGCCGTCAACATATGGGGCGGCTCGGGCGGCTTGATTCAGGGCATCACCATCGACAACTGCACGGGTTCGTCTTGGGCNATGGTGGCGGGCGTGTGGGTNGAGGACAGTCAACCGCTGTTGACCAATTTGACCATCGAATCCTCGGACACCGGGATGGTCGTTCGACACATCGACGACGGCGGCTACACCCACGCTGTGGTTCGCCACGCCCACATCAGCGATTCCATGTATCGNGGGGTGTACGTGGACAAAAACAACCACACGAACTACACGAACTACGAAACCGCCGACTTCACCAANTTGACCATCACCGGCACCGGTGGCCCGAACGCAAAAACGCCCAACATCGGCTACGCAGCCCTGGAAGTCAACGCCACAGGCGCATGGTTTGACGATACGCTCATCGAAGACTCAACGACGGTCGGTGTTCGATTGTACTTTGTTGATTCCACCACGACGTTCCGAAACATGACCGTCCGAAACTCAGGCGACCCGGGTCAAGGCCCGCACGAAGCCGGNGTTTCAATTCGCTCGTCGTTCTTTGCGCCCACNTTTGACGGCCTNGAGGTGTCGGGTTCGGTCGGTCCGGGGGTTCACTCAACATCGGGAGGTGCCATGCAGGGCAGCGATTGGGTTCTGCANAACAACAGCAAGCAAGGCATCATCGTGGATCGAGCAACCGTCCACATCGAGGGCATGCACCTCGCCGACAACGGGTATTCCGGTGCTCACGTGCTCGATGCCCGCCGCGTGGACTTTTGGAACCTGACCTCGGAAAACAACGGCGCATCTCCCGGAGCCAGCNAGAGCGAGCAAGCGGGCGTGTACTACGAGGAGGCGAACGATGTTGAATCCTCGTCCGGTGATGTTCGATGCCTGAACTGCACCGTGTCGGGCTCCCAAGGTCACGGCATCTTGGCCGCTGATTCCGTCGACCTGTGGCTCGAGAGCATCCAGCTTCAGGGCAACAATCCAAACCTGCCCGCACTCGAAATCGACAACAGCAAGGTCATGCCTGCAGGGGCGAGCGGGCGTGTGCACCTGACCAACGTTCAGGTTCATGCTGAGAGTCCNGGCCACCCTGCCGTGAAATTGGACCGCACCGCAGCGAACGTGGACGGATTGTCCATGTCGGGCAACCACACCGGGTTGACGTGGAACGGCGACAACAACGGTCAGTTCCCTTCGTCCCTGAACAACTCCGTTTTCTCCGGCACCGANTGCCTCACGATTGTGGACCANGCCGCCCTCAGCGGCCACGGCAACCGAATTTCAGCGGCCTGCACCGGGTCCGTCAACNTNCAAAACAGTCAGGTCAACTGGTCNGGGCTNACCGACGANCGAGGTCCAACNGCGACGCCCACCGTCCTGAACCTCGACGCAACCTCAACGCTTCACCTGCATCAGCCAGCCGATGTCTCCTACACCGANGCNACGCTGGCAGCCGGGGCAGAATTGGACGTTGCGTGGGACCTCACCGTNTGGGTGGTCAACAATTATTCCAACGGCATCCCCGGAGCCACGGTGAACGTTTCCTTCGCCTCCTTCGAGCCGACGTTCACCCTTGCGGCCAGCGATGANGGACGCCTCTTCCTACCGGATTTCATCAGCCAACGATGGACCTCGTCCGGTCCAAGNCCTCACAACACGGTGGACATCAACTGCGGGTACGTCGGCGTGGCCAATTCCACATCGGCCACCTTCGATCAGGACCGGGTGATCTACTGCCACCTACCGCTTGCCAACCAAGCACCGTTCATTCGTTGGACCACGCCTGTGGACGGGAGCATCTTCCCTTCTCAGGCCGAAGTGGCGTTCAACGCCTCCGAATCGTGGGACCTTGACGATGACGTGCTGACGCACGAGTGGACGTCCTCCATTGACGGCGTCTTTTCCACGCACATGGACCCCTTCGTGGCCAACGACGTCGCCTCGGGCGTGTCGCTGAGCGATGGTGTNCACCAAATCACGCTGAAGATTTGCGACCCCGGTCATTGCGTTTCAGAAACCCGTACGATTGAACTNGTCAACTTTGCGCCGGTGCTGGTCGTCGACTTCGAACCTGCTCTCAACCCNTGGAGCGAGCTCATCATGCCGCAAACGGGCACCGTNACCATCAACACCACCGGAACCTACGACCCTGAAGGTGACAACTTTGCCTGTACGATTNCGTTCAGCNGATACAACCGTCAGAGCCCCGGCTGGAACAACGCATGGGTNTGTCCCGAAACCTTGTCCTACACCTTTGACCACGTCGACGATGACCCCCCGGCTTCGTTCACCCTCACGGTGCAAGCCTGGGACGATGTTGGAAACAACGCCACCTACAGCGTTCCCGTGATGCTGTACAACGAAATTCCGGACCCTGTGTTCACGGTATCACGCGCTTCCAGCTCCAGCGATGCACTCGTCACCCTCGACGGAAGCGCAACCGAGGACCCCGAAGGCGATGCGCTGACGACCACCTTCACCTCTTCGCTTGACGGGGTCATCGGCCAAGGCCCCGATTTGGTGTGGGAGGGCCGCCTTTCCCGCGGCGTTCACACCATCACGATGGAGGTGACCGACGACCGTGCCGAGCACGCCAACCAGAGCAAGTCCACCTCCATTTTGCTCACGGTTGACAACGCCGAGCCGGTCGCTGTGATCGCCTCACCGCCGTCCCAAACCTTCGACAGTTCCGAATTGATTTCGTTCTCCGCCAACGGTTCGGGGGACTATGATGCTGCGTGCTCCACCTTCCCCATGGAAGGCGAATGGGTCTGTGCTGAGTTGGAACCGGCCACCGGTTCGGAATTCCTCGTGGTCACCTGGACGAGCAGCCTCGACGGTCGATTGACGCCTGAAGGTGAAGACTGGCTGTTGTTCGAGCGCCGGTTGAGCGCCGGCGAGCACGAGATCACGCTGAGCGTTGACGACGGGATTCACGAGCCCATCACGACCACACGAACCCTCACGGTCACCACCTCTGCACCGGTGCTCGGCTTGGTGAGTCCGCAATCCGGAACCGTTCACCTCTCCTCGACCACGTTCATGCTTGATGTTTCGGAAAGTGTTGACCACGACGGGGATGAATTCACCATCACGCTCCGTTCATCCGAAGCGAGCGAGCCGCTGCTGGTCGATGTTGACCCCAGCCAGCAACACGCCTTCAACCTGAACGCCGGCGAGCATCAATTGACGGTCTCGCTGACCGATGAAACGGGGACTTCGAGGGACGAAGGTTTCGTTCTCATCGTCGTGGAATCAGCCCCCGTGTTGGTGCTGATTTCTCCCGAGAACCGTCAGTCCATCGTCCCCGGCGGCGCCTTGGTGCTCGAGGAAGCCTCCTACGACGCCGACAACGACCTGGTGGTTCGAGAATGGCGTCGTTATGCTCCCGAATTGAGCGCTCCTGAGGTGCTTTCCACCGCTTCAAAAGATGAAATCACCGGTCTTCTTCCCGGCGAATACCATCTCTCTCTCTACGTTGAAGATGCGCGTGGCAAGTGGGCCGAAGAACACCTGAACATCACCGTACAGTCCAGTCTTCCTTCGCTCGACCGGGCTTCGCTGGTGCTCAGCGCTGACACCTTTACCCAAAACGAACTCAACACGCTCACGGTTCGCGTGGCGTTGAGTGANCCGGACGGCACCACCGACGACGTCAGGGTGAACATCACNTTGGGCGTTCAGCAGTGGGAGGCCAACCTGACCGATTTGGACGGCGACGGCGTTTGGGANGGNGTNCNTCGAATGGCGACCCGAAACCACCGGTCGTCCCCTGCTGAAAATCGTGGCCAAAGACGGCGTNGGCGACCGAGCAAACATCGATTTCATGTCGAGAAACCTGATCGTCGAGGCTCCCGAGGACGACATGCGGGGGTTGCTGNTGGGTGCCGCTACGCTGGGGATGTTCTTCCTCGTTGGAGCGGTGATGTTTGTTGTTTCAAGGCGCCGACGGGCGCAAGAGGAGCTCGACCTCATNACGTCATGGGACGCTTTCAGAGCACCGCCTCAAAAGGACAAAACCAANGANGTGCCAACCGTGGAAGGCAACGTTATGGACGGTACGGACGAGGTTCAGGCAGAGATCGATGAAGCGGTTGAGTNACCGCTGNGNNGTCGCTGNCTCAGCCTTGCTGTTCGGGAAGGTCGCCGTTGTTGGAGTCAGGGTTGCTCTCAAGTCCACCCCACGGTGTAAGCGTGCGGTGCAGACCAAACCTGCGCGTGAAGAGGAATTTCAAATTCTTCCAGCCGTCTCCCCACGTGTGGATTTCTGCCTCNCCCACTCGGGGCCGATAGGGCACGGAGATTTCGATGGCTTTCTTTTTGCCCAAATGACGGCGAGCGAGGATTTTGATTTCNTCACTCAGCGGCATGCCGTCGTTGGTGGGGCGCATTTTTTCGTTCTCAAAAATGGATTTTCGGAACACCCACATCCCCGTTTGCGAGTCCTTGATGCCGTAGCCAAACAGCATGCGAGCGGTGAACGAGAGCACCCAGTTTCCAAACCCGTGAAGCCCGGACATGGACCCGTCCTCGGCCATTGAGAGGCGATCGCAGGTGATGAAGTCGAGGTCGTCATCGACAAGACGCTTCACCAGTTCCGGCACGAGTTCCGCCGGGTAGGTGCAATCAGCGTCCATGGTGACGATGATGTCGTTCGAAGCGACGTCAAACCCCGTTCGATAGGCACGCCCGTACCCTTTGCGAGGCTCAAGGTGNACTCGAATGTTTTTCTCGAGGGCGATTTCNCGGGTTCGNTCCGATGAATTGCCGTCCACGATCATGATCTCCANATCCTTGCACCAGCCACGGGGGATGGCATCGATGGTTGGGGCGAGCGCCTCCTCTTCGTTTCGGGTCGGCAAAATCACCGTCACTGAGACGGGTAGCACATCGCCCATGGTGCCCCGACCCGAGGATTGACCTTCAAAGGTTTGGCTGGAAGCGTGGGTTTGTCCGTCCCCTTNTCAATGAACTTCAAATGGTGGTTCTCCGTGGTGCTTCCATGCACATCGCCATGGTCTCGGGCGAATATCCTCCCCGCTGGGGNGGGATTGGCTCCGTGGTGTTCCACCTGGCGGGCCACCTCGCTCAGCGGGGCCACGACGTGACGGTCATCACGCGNATGCACAAGCAACCAACGCCGCATCAACCCGGTGTCAGCGTGCTCCAGGTGCCGTGGATGAAAGCGCCCATGGCGTTCACCCGGTCGTACGGGAAGCACGCNTTGACNGAACTTCGNCGCCTTCACAAGGTCAAACCCGTNGATGTGGTNCACACCCTGCTCCCTCTGGTCAGTTGGACGGCCAAGGAATACCTGTGGGTGGAGGAAAACGTGGCGCCGGTGGTNTCGGCNTTGAACGGAAGNTGGATTGGGGAGCGCGAAGGCATGAAATTGGCNGCAAAGCACAACGAGGCCGCCGCATGGAAGAACCCCAACGACCTCGCCATCCTTCTGACGGGAGGCTATTACGCAAANTACGAGCAGGCCGGTGTGGAACACTCCAGCGTATCGGTCGCCATATCGGAATCCACCCGTCGTGAATTTGAGCGTTGGTACCGACCTCCGGAGGATTGGCACTGCGAGACCGTGCTTTACGGCGTGGACCATCGCATTTTNCGACCGATCAATCACGACCACGAGGAGGAACAATTGGCGTACGAGGCGTTGCGTCATTCGTACGACGCAGGCGACGATTCGGCCCTGTGCGGAGACCCGGACACGAAAACACCCCTGTTGCTTGCGGTCGGTCGCTTGGTTGCTCGAAAAGGCCACCGCACGTTGTTGCGGGCGATGCCCTCCATCCTCAGCGAACACCCCGGCGCTCGCTTGGTGATCATCGGACGAGGCCACATGCGCAAGACCCTCCTGCACCAGGCAAAGCGGCTTGGCGTTGCCCACGCCGTTCACATCCAACCCGGCATGAGCTTCGAACAACTCGCGCTCCATTTCCGAGCGGCTGACCTGGTGATTTACCCTTCGTACTACGAAGGTCAGGGCCTGATTCCGCTCGAAGCGCTTGCCAGCGGTACGCCGGTGGTCACCGTTAACCAGCCCCCGCTGACCGAGATGATCGACGATGAGGTCGGTGGCTTGTTCACCTGCGGAGACCATGAAGACCTCGCACGAGCCGTGAATCACAGCCTCCATCATCCCGAGGAACGGGTCAAACAAATGGAAAAAGGACGGCAGCGGGTGCTCGACCGCTTCACCTACGAGCACAACGCNGCAGCGTACGAAGCAATTTATGCGGCCTTGCTCGANGAGTGATGTCGCACCGAGCGCAAGGTCATTAGGAGGGGCNTGTGTCCGNNCACCATGCAGGCACGAGCGCTGTTTCTATCNTTGATGGTCGTCACCCTCTCGCTTTCGGGATGCTTCGGCGAAGCCGAGGTCGTCGAAGCGCCNGAGGTCGTGGTNGAGGAGAACGCACGCGTCTTCGTCACCGANCGCAACGGCGTNTCCCTCGGTACGACGCCCCTCGACATGACGTTCCAGTTCAGCGACGTCGGCGAGACGGGCAAAGAGCCCAGCATCGGCATCACCTCCAGCGGTTGCATTTTCTTCATCGCCATGGAGAAGGTCATGCGGTCGTGCGACGGCGGCCTCACNTGGGAGGAAACGCAGGATCCGGTGATGTGTTCCCCNACCACAAGCGATCCCTACGGATGGGTTGACCCCATCACGGACCGTGTGTTTGGTGTCCAGATGATCGGACTTGAGACCTCCTGGATTTGTTGGAGCGATGACGACGGTGAAACGTGGATGGGCAACCCTCACGATTCGGGNACNACACCNCTCAACGANCACATCAAACTGGCGAGCGGTCCTTGGACCGACAGCGGCTACGGAGCGCTGGGTCAGTTCACCGGGAGTTTCTACGAGACGGCCGTNTACTACTGCTACAACAAACTCGCAGGCATTTTTTGTTTCACCAGTTTTGACGGCGGAGCTACGTTNGANACAGGGGGNCANATCATCGGNNTGGCCACCACCAACGGCGGCTTGCACGGCGCCATTTCAACCGCTCCAGACGGCACGGTCTACGTNACNCCNCGCGTCGGNACCCCCACCGTCATCGTTTCGAAGGACAACGGTTTCTCGTGGTTTGAGCGCACGATGGGGGAGGACGTCCTCACCCCAAACCCTCGAAAAAACTCCGAGGTCTCCACNGACACGGCNTCCAACGCTTACCACGTTTGGACCGGAGCCGACGAGGGCGTCTACATGTCAAGATCCACGGACTCCGGTGAGACNTGGGAAGAAGAAAGCATTCGAATTTCGCCCGTCGAGGTTGTTTCTTCGGTGTTCCCACAGACCGATGCGGGCGACCCGGGCCGCATCGCCATCACCTATCTTGGCAGCGAAAACGCNGAGATGCTCAACCAGTCCGACATCGATGGNAACCCCTGGGACGGCAACGCTCACTACGCTCCCAACAACGCAACCTATCACCTGTACATCACGTACAGCCTCAACGCTCTGGACGACGAGCCGGTGTTTCACACCTATCGGGTCACCGACGACCCGGTTCAGGTGGGGTCCATCTGCTTGAATTCAGGGGACTGTCGCGACATCGGNGGGTCNAACCGGAATTTGCTCGATTTCAACGACCTTCACATCGATCGAGAAGGTCGCGTCTACGTGGCCTTTGCAGACGGATGCACGGGCGATTGCGCCACCAACGAAAACGCCACGGCAGCCGACTCTCGCGACGGCCGCGGCTCGGTGTACTACCTNGCGAGCGGCCCGAGCCTCTACGAAGGGTTCAGCCCAATGGCGCCNNTTATCGACGAGTGATTCAGTCAAGCAAAGAGCCGGGCTCGTGCCTTGCGCAGACTCAACCTCAGACCGAGCAGGGCTTTTCGAACCCAGGANAGCTTCACGGGGTGCGTGAACACGTCCCCCGACCTGCGTACAATNTCGTTGAGGATGGAGGTGTAGGCGTCAGCCATGATTTCTGGTTGTACGCGTGCCCGGCCGTCAAGGAANCCGAAGAGTTGGTTGGCTGATGTCTGATGTCGCTTGATGACATCAACGTACTCGACCACAAAACTCTGCCATGCGAGGGTGTTGGCGATGTTTTCGGTGAGGAGCAAGTCAACGCTGATGTTGTGCGAGGCGAGCACGTCCACGGGGAGGTANACTCGACCGCGCTCCATGTCCTCGTTGATGTCTCGGAGGACGTTGATGAGTTGCATCTGAATGCCGAGGTCAATGGCGTGAAGACGGGCTGCACGGTCCTCGTAGCCGTANATCTCAATCAGGATCAGCCCGACGGCAGAAGCCACCTTGTAGCAGTAGGACCGAAGTTCGTCCCACGTTTGATTGTGAACGGGGTAAAGGTCGTCCTCCATCCCTTCGATTACGGTTTCAAAATCGGTCAGTTGAATGGGATACCGGGTGAACACGTCCTGGAGGGCCACGAANATNGGNTGGTCGTCTTCGCCNATGTTTTGCTCGCTGGCGCGTTCCAGTTTGAGACGAATGTCAACGAGAGCCATCATNCTGCGTCGGTGCTCTTCTGGTGAGAGCGATGGGGATGCGCCGGCGTGGAGCTCGCTNACGATGAGCTGCCTCGCTTCAGTGGCTTCTCTGAGTTCCTTGGTTTCAAGAATGGTCGGTTCCTCGTCTCCGTCCACGATGTCGTCCACCCACCGGCAGAGTGCGTACACGGCGTGGACGGCTCGACGCTTGTCAATGTTCAGCGCACTGAACGAGGAATAGAAGGTCGTTGATGCGTTCCTGCACACGGCCTCGCAAAACGCATACGCTTCGTCAAGGCGCTGTTGTTGCATGGTGAACCCTCAAGCCGATGTAGGGGTTCCGCTGGACGGTTCTTTTGAGGTTTTGCTGAGGGCGGCTCGGCCCTGTTTTGAGCGCTTTCGACTCTCAAACCACGTGTCAACACCGTTCCAGTCTGGAATGATACCGAGGCTGTCCAGCAGCAACTTGCTGCTGATGCGAGCCGACTCGTAAATCACGGGCAGGCCGCTGCCGGGGTGGGTTCCACCACCGACGAGGTAGAGGTTGTTGATCTCGTCGAACTGGTTTTTGGGTCGTCGCCAGAGCATNTGGTCGAGGCCGTGTGCGAGGTTGAACACGGCGCCACGGTAGCAGTGGTCACCCCAATCTTCGGGCGTGATGANCATCTCGGTGACGATGTGGTCTCGCAAGCCNTCGAAGCCCAATTTTTCTTCAATTTGCTCGATGATGCGGTTTCGGTANGCGTCTTTTTGAGCGTTCCAATCGATGTTTTCGTGGATGTGAGACACCGGCACCAGTGCGTAAACGGTNGAGCAGCCTTCGGGGGCGAGGCTGGGGTCAACNACGCAGGCGTTTTGCACGTAGATCGACGGGTCGTCCCACGTCAGTTTGTGGTTCTTTTCGATGTCTTCGAGGTTTTTCTCGTAGTTTGCCGANGCGTAAATTTGGTGGTGGGGCAGGTCTTCGTAGACCTTGTCGATGCCCAAGTAAATCATGAACGTCGAGCACGAGTACTTCTTCTTGTCGAGCTTTTTGTTGCTCCACTTCTTGCGTACCTTGTCCGGGAAAAGTTGGGTCATGCCGTTGGCGAAATCTGCGTTCATGACGACCTTGTCGGCGTAGAACTCGCCTTCTGCCGTTCGAACGCCCTTGATGGTCTTGCCGTCCATGATGACGGATTCGACCGCCTCGTTCATTCGGAAGGTCACGCCGAGGTCCTTGGCGATGTTCGCCATTCGCTCGCTGACGCTGCCCAATCCACCCATGGGGTGGAAAATGCCGTATTCGTACTCGAGGAAGGCCAACATGGTGAACAGGCTCGGGCAGTTGAACGGCGACATGCCGAGGTACTTNGTCTGGAAGGACATGGCGAGCATGAGACGATCGTCGTCGAAGAGTTTCATCAAATCCCCTGCGACCGAACGCTGGGGGCGCAGCACACCGGCCACTCGCATGGCTCGCTTGGACAGAAGGTCCGTGGGTCCGTACCAGGGCTCCTGAAGGCATGCTTTCGATTTGGTGAGCTTCAANCGGTTGTCGACGACGTAGCGACGGAAGGCATTGGCGTTGCTGTCGCCGGACAGTGCACGGATTCGCTCGGTCATTTCGTCGAGNTCACTGGTGCANTCGAGAACACCGCCTTGGCCGAAAATGAGACGGTAGTTCATGTCCAACCGGTGAAGATTCAGTTCTTCATGAGCGTCTTTCCCGATGGCCTTGAAGATGTCCTCAATGACTTCTGGGTAGTGGAAGAACGTCGGTCCCAAGTCAAACTTGAACCCGTCTCGCTCGAACACTTTGTTGCGTCCGCCAACGGCGCTCGAGCGTTCAAANACGGTGACGTCCACACCGGATTTTGCCAGGAGAAGGGCTGATGCAAGTCCACCGGGGCCCGCACCGATGATGGCCACGGATGGTGTTGAAGTTCCACTCATGNGATGCGCTGNTGGTNTGACCATATAAAGCGCGGTTTTTGTTCATAAAAAAATCATAAAAAATTACACTCATTGGTTCTGAGCCCGGGCCTTTGCGGGGCCAGATTCGAGGATNCGATNCGGGTCAATGAGAACGGAAAATTCGTCCAAATANGGGCCCATGGAACTGATGAGGTCCACGCTTGGGTGNCCCTTCAGCACCATGCCGTCCATGTACATCAAGGAGCGAATGATGGGAAAGGCTTCCTCGCCAAACGCACAACCGGCCAAAACGGCCGCCTTGACGGTTTTCATCATCTGCTCCGTCAATGAAACCTCGCTCACCGACGTGCCCACAAAACCATCGTAGAGCTCGTTCATGGAGTCGTAGTACGTCTGAAGTGTGGCTCCTGTGGGCTGAACGGCCGCCATCGTCAACATGGCGTCGAAGGCGTTTTTCAACTCGCCTCGTGCAAGGAAGTAAAAGAAACCGAACAGGGCGTTTCGCACGTGCTCGGGTGCGTTGCAAATCGCACCGGTGTCGATGAACACGAAATTTCCCTCACCGTCCATCATGGCGTTTCCNGGGTGGAGGTCACCGTGGAAGGTGCCGATGCCAAACATGAACGCNCCGTGGATGCGGAACAGGTCGAGCATGTCCGGCCAGGTGAGCGTTCCGGCCTCGAGGTGGTCCTCGAGGGTTGGATGCGTGATTTCTTCCATCACCAAGATGTGCTGGTTTGAAAGGTGCTCCCAGACTTTTGGGAATTTGAGTTTCGGCATTGGGAAATGATGCTCAATGGCTTCCGCTTGAGCGAGGAGTTGGTTGCGACCGTCGATCTCGTTGAGGAGGTTTAATTCACGCAGCGTGTAATCTTCAATGTGGGCCAACAGGCCGATCGGATTGCCAACCTTCCTCAATCGCGGGTTGAAAAACAAGCCCATGCGAATCCAGCGCTTCATGCGCTGCACGTCTCGCTTGAACGAAGCTTCAAAGTCCGATTTGATGATTTTGANGACCACCTTGGTTCCATCGGTCATGACCGCTCGGTGAATTTGCCCGATGCTCGCNGCAGCAAAGGGCCGCATTTCGATGCTCTCAAAATGGTCCATGAACCCNTCCGGAGCAAACCTGTCGAGCAGTTGTTGCGAATCCTCTTCGGGAATGGTGGCTGCCCGGCTGTAGAGTTGCTGNAGTTCAATGCAGCGCTCGGGTTCNATCAAATCCGGTCGCAAAGCGAAGATTTGTCCGAGTTTGACGGCCAGCAATCCCATGGACTGGATGGCATCGATGTCAACGGGTTTCTTCCCTTTGAGTTGACGGAAGAAGCGGAGGAACGTACCGAGTTTCATGGGATCACGCCCGCTCAATCGTGGAGTTCGATGGTGTTCAGTTCGTGCCTGTGAATCAGGTACCGCCACAGATCGTCTTTGTGGCCGTTCCCGTCGATGCGTTGAATGACCACGTTTGCCTCTTTGGCAAACCGNGTTGAGAGGGCNCCTTCNATGATACCGTCGTCCATCTCCCACATCGGGAGTGCGTCAACGTCGTCAATGGGGGGGTGNTTCAAGCCCACGACGACGTGAAATTGAGGGTCNACATCGTANTGGAGNAGACCCAGTCCGGCGTGTTCCCACCAGTCCATCATCTCGTCNAGGAACTCGATGTCGTTTTCTATAGAACGAAGNGANAAGGCGATTTCTTGCCCCACTCTGTTCCCGATTTGNCGGAGCATTCGTCCGATGTCAATCCCGAGCACCTTCAGGTTGGAGAGTTTACCCTCCGTCAATCGCATTCGTGCCTCGTTGACCTCGTTTCCAGCGGCAAAGAACGCATCGGGGTCAAACGGCGTGTCCTCTTCGGGAAGCTGGCCGTCAAACCCAAGCGCAACGGAGACGTTCTTGAGGAAGGATCCCTCTCCNATGGTCAGACGCAACGGGTCGTTGATTTGATTCTCAGTGAACCNTGCACGAGCGGTTGCCAGNGGNACNGCGCCCTCCCATATGGCNTCGATGAGGTGCAGNTGNGCNTGGGAAAAGGGACCCGATTCAATGATGAGTGCAGCGTCTTCTTTCCCNCGACCCACCGGATTGTCTTCGATGTTGAGGTACTGNATGACTTCGGCTTGGTCTTGAACAAAGCCCAACGAGTCCANCTCATCGGAATGACGGACATCGATGCTTTTGTCCAACTTGTCGAAGAAGCGCAGCGTTCGCCCGTCNAGGTGGGTGATGATNTGCACCACCACNCCTCGAACGGCCGCCGTGTTGACGGCTTCGAGGGCATCAGGGCTCCTGCAAAGGTGGAGAATACCGAACTGGCCGAGCAGCAAAATCAGCCGCTCCTCGGCGTCGTTGGCCATTTTTTGAAGTCGGTTGTAGATGTGCGTTCGTTCCTTGAGAACGGCGAATCGCGGGTCATCGATGTCCCGTCGCTGTTTCTCGTAGGAGGCGTCGGTTTCTGTGATGCCCTTTGAAAGCTCATCAAATCCATCCACCAAGCGGTCCAGCTGTTGTTTTCGGGACTGGATGATGTGCTCCATGGCTTCGTTGATGCGGAGGCTTGAGAACANCATGGGCCGNTCGGCGGTGGCCGTGACGATGCCCATCTCTTGAAGACGAGAGAGGCTGTTGTAGGCGTCAAGTCGAGTCGTGTTCAGTTCCTTNGCCAGTTCAGACGCCTTCATNTTCGGCCGTGAACCCAAGATCATGATCGAACGNACCTCGCGTTCGTTCAGGCCNGCCTCCAGCAGNAGTTCGTCCCACATTCACGCATCACCTCGGACTTCGGAGATGTCGGCCAGGATTCGNGCAACGTGGCGGCGTGGTCGAAACAGCCAGTCGTACACGTAGCGAATCGTGTTGTCAGGACCCACCAAAAACGACGATTTGGACGGGAACTGGCCAAGATGCAGCGGAACGCTGAACATCTTGCCGACCACCCGTTCAGGNTCGGCCAGCAACGGGAACGGCAGGTCTCCGATGGAGGCTTTGAATCCGGCCAGTTCCTCACGCGTNCCNGGGCCGATGCCCACGATNGAGCACCCAACGGACGAGAACAANTCGTGNTGTTCCTTGAANGTGAGACAACCACGCTTGCAGGTTGGAGAATTGTTGCGTGAGTAGAAGAAAACGATGCGCCAGCTTCCGTCGAGCGTGCTGCTGTCAAACGTCTCGCCGTGTTCGTTTTCCAGCACGAAACGGGGAACTTCCTGACCGACGATGTTGGTGCGCATGCTCGGTCCTCAGTTCGGTAGTATGTGGCCCATTCTNGCGCCTTTCGTCTGCATGTAGTCTCGATTCTGATGGCACTGGCCAACGATGATGGGAACACGGTTGGTCACTTCGATGCCGTGGTCCATGAGTTGNNCACGNTTGTCGGGNTTGTTNGTCACGAGNTCNACGGATTTCACGCCCATGGAATANAGCATTTCAGCGGCNAAATCGTAGCGNCGNGCATCGGCAGGCAGGCCCAGNGCAAGGTTGGCGTCCANCGTGTCCAGGCCCTGGTCTTGGAGCGCATAGGCTTGCATTTTTGCGTACAATCCGATGCCTCGACCTTCCTGGCGCATGTAGGCGATGGCGCCCACGCCTCGCTCTTGGATGGCCTTCATCGAGGCGTGGAGTTGCGGGCCGCAGTCACAGCGCTTTGAGTGAAAGGCATCGCCGGTNAAGCACTCCGAGTGGACTCGGACCATTGGTGAGCCTTCGGTGAGGTCGCCAAGGTAGAGGACAGCGTGCTCNTTACCGTCGCTTGGATCTCGGAACGCNCGGATTCGAAAATCGCCAAAAGCGGTGGGTAGTNTTGCGTCCGCTTCAGGCGCTTCTATGACNGACGGNCGGTGAGCTCGTTCCATGTTACAAAACTNCCCGAGTTTGTATATAAACACTCGTCTTTTTCTTACAAGGAGGGAAACCGTGGTTCAAATACTGGAGGAATGGATTTCGAGTCCATGCCCAGCCTGCTGTGTGATTTGGGTGTTGCTGCACGGGTGGTGAAAAACGACCGCGTGCTCCTCGTTCAGGAGGCCAAAGGCCCCCACGCATCTCGGTGGGGATTCCCCAAAGGTCATGTTGACCAGGGCGAAAGCCCGGAGGAGGCTGCACTGCGAGAACTGTCCGAGGAGTCCGGCCTCAACGGAAGGGTCATGGGTCTTGCGGGCGTACGCACGGCGCTNCGTAAGGACGAACCAGCGGTGTTCTTGTGCTACGACGTCCACGTCGANGAAGAAAACCAACCCTCGNTCAGCGATGAAATTTCGTCAATTCAATGGTTTTCACTTGGTGAAATAGCCTCCCTGCAGTGGGTGTCGGAAACCATGCACCAGCTGGCCATTGACGGTCTTACGCAACGACGACTGATGCCCAGNCATCAAGGTCTGACGCCTCGGTCCAACCCCTANGCCGTGTACAGAACCAGCACCACCGAGCAGGTTCATCGAGGTGANCGAACATGATCTCCAGCAGCCGCGTTCAAATNCACGGCGTTCCCAACGAAAACGGGGATTTTGTCGTGTATTGGATGACGTCAGCCCGTCGGGCGCAGTGGAACCACGCGCTGGAGCATGCCGTTGACTTGGCCACCGAGCACGGNCTGCCTCTGGTCGTCATTGAATGCTTGGCTCTCCAGCACCGATGGGCCAACGACAGAATCTCAACGTTCGTCCTNCAGGGGATGGTNGANAACCGCACGATGTTTGAGCGGTCAGGAGTCACTTACATCCCGTACGTCGAGACCAAAAAGCGAGAAGCATCGGGCTTGCTCAAAGGTTGGCTCGAGCACGCCAAGGTGTGCGTCATCGACGACTACCCCACCTACTACCCGAAGCACGTCCTCGACACGGCCCTGACCGTCATCCCNTGCGAAATCCACGTNGTTGATTCCAACGGCTTCATGGCNATGCGAGCCCAAGGGCGTGATTTCTCCACGGCGTACTCGCTTCGACGCCATNTGCACAAAACCATCCGAGAGCACATGCACGACTTTCCCAAGCGAAGCCCCTTGGACGACGCNGCAAGTCTGCCCGANGTGGACCCCGCCGTGGTGAAGGCCATCTTCGCCCAGACCAACACGCCAATGACGCCCTACGAGTTCCTCTGGCGGGTCTCCGAAGGCGGCGACATTGGACGAGAAGCGCTCTCCACCCTCAGCATTGACCACGCCGTCCAGCCCGTGGTTGGCAAGCGAGGTGGCTACGTCGAAGGCCGGCGACGTTGGAAGGAATTCTTTGCTGAACGCCTGCAGGTCTACCACGAAAAGCGGAACGAACCGCAAGAGCGAGGTGCCAGCGGNCTCTCGCCGTGGTTGCATTACGGCCACATCAGCGTNCATGCCATTCTNCACGACATCTTCACCCACCACCGTTGGGACGTGAGCATGGTNAACCCACCCAACGACGGACGCCGACAGGGNTGGTGGGGTTTGCCCGAGCCCGTGGAGGCGTTCCTCGATCAAATCATCACGTGGCGCGACATCGGTTTCATCCACTGCGCCATGGTCGAAAACCACACCGAATACGAATCGTTGCCCGAGTGGGCCAAGGCGACGCTCGCCGACCACGAGCAGGACGACCGACCGCACCTCTACACCTTTGAGGAACTGGAAAACGCCTCCACCCACGACCCGCTGTGGAACGCAGCCCAGAATCAGCTNCGACGCGAAGGCATCATTCACAACTACCTCCGCATGCTTTGGGGGAAGAAAATCCTCGAATGGTCCCCCGANCCTCAAACGGCCATGAAGTGGATGATCAACCTCAACGATCGGTGGGCGCTTGACGGACGCGATCCAAACTCGTACACCGGCATCGGCTGGGTCATGGGCAAGTTTGACCGGGGATGGACCGAACGTGCCGTCTACGGCAAGGTTCGCTGCATGACCAGCGCCTCAACCGCCCGCAAGTACAAAACCAAAGGGTACGTGGAAAAATACAACACACCAGGGGAAACNTCCACTGCTTTGGGCACCGGGCCCTCCTTCTATTCCGTTCATCAATGAGGTCCGTTCATGCCCACCTACATCCACACCGCACCGTACGATGCGCCAGTGGAAGACGTTTGGGCGTGGTACGACAGCAAAGGGGCGTTCCGCAGAATCATGCCCGAATGGGAGGGCATTCGTCCCGTCAAGGCTGGAGCGCTGGTCGACGACGCAACCACCCGATTCAANATCACGCTCGGGCCGCTGCGCCCNACGTGGGTTGCGCGCCATTACGGCGTGGTGTCCGGTGAAGTNTTCAACGACGTGATGGAAAANGGACCGTTCGGTGCGTGGGACCACGAGCACCGATTTGTTTCAACCGGGTCCAACACCAGCGAAATCCGCGACACAATCCAGTGGAAACTCCCGCTCCACCCGCTCACGTTTTGGACGGCACCCTTCACGGTGAAGGGCCGCATGAACCAGATGTTCGCCTACCGNACCCTGCGCGTGCAGGAGGATTTGAAACGAATCGCCCAGTACGCNGACCAGCCCAAGCAACGGGTGTTGGTGAGCGGTTCAACAGGGCTCATCGGCATGCAACTCTGTGCATTTCTTCAAGCCGCAGGNCACGAGGTTGTTCGCTTGTTGCGCCCCTCCAGCGTTNTGCCCAGCGATGTGGCCGATGAGCCAACCNTCGTATGGAACGACCAAACGGGCGAGGTCATCGAGGGGAGTTTGGAGGGCTTCGATACCGTGATCCACCTTGCTGGGGCCGGCATCGGGGACAAGCGATGGAACGCCAAACGGAAAGCGTTGATCGAATCNAGCCGAACCCTTCCAACGGAGAATTTGGTTCGTCTCTTTGGCACCCTCGAGAANCCTCCGAAGACCTTCATGTCGGGGTCGGCGGTGGGCTATTACGGCAACCGAAAGGATGAGCAGTTGACCGAATCTTCNTCTCCNGGTGAAGGCTTCCTCGCCGATNTGGCTCAGCAATGGGAAGCCGCTGCGGCACCTGCNCANGACCTTGGCATCCGCACCGTTTGGNTGCGAACGGGCATCGTGACCACGCCNATGGGTGGCGCATTGAAACCCATGCTGTTGCCCACGCTCATGGGCGCAGGTGGACCCCTCGGCGGAGGTCGCCAGTACCAATCGTGGATCTCACTCCACGATCACATNTACGCCACGTACCACCTGATGATGAACAGCTCGTGCGAGGGTCCGTACAACCTCACCGCACCTGAGCCCGTGACGCANCGACAGTACGCCAAGACGCTGGGCAAGGTGTTGCTGCGTCCTTGGTTTGCACCCGCACCGGGCTTCGTGCTGAAAATCATGTTCGGTGAACTTGCACAAGCCCTCATTTTGGACGGCCAACGGGTGCTGCCNCAGCGGTTGATTGAGAGCGGTTTCACCTTTCAACACGANNGCCTNGAATCATGCCTTCGGCAGTGTCTGGGCAAGCAAAAACTCGNNTGAGACCACCATCACCCCGTAGGGGTGCTTTTGATAATCCGCCTGCCCATCCCGATGCATGGGCGGTCGCCTCGCGCTTGTGGTCTTCCTCGGGCTTGCCCTGCTCCATTTGCCGACGGTGAGCGCTGACGACACGGAAAGCAGTGCAGCCACACTGACCGACGGTGTCTCGTCAACCGGCTACGTNTGCGACCCCGACGGTTGCTCGCCCACCGACAAGCGAGATTTCTGGAAAATACANGGCAAAAAGGGCGACATCGTNCAAGTTTCNTTTTCAGGAAGCATGGTGAATCCGTCGCTNCTTTGCTTTTGGGGCGATGGCTGGGANGGGACCTTCACCATGGGTTCTGTCTCCCAAAACGTTGACGACAATTCCCCCTCTGCGACGCTGTCAACCACGCTTTCGACCGCAGGAGAAATCATNCTCAAGGTCCAAGGAAAGGATTCGTACTGCAACGACGGATTTGATTACACCCTCACGCCATCCATCGACAANACCAACCGCGACACGGACGAAGACGGATTCATCGACACCGAAGACGATTGCGTTGAGCTGGTCGGTACCTCCACCAACGACCGCTCGGGTTGCACGGACTCGGACGGCGATGGGTGGTCGGACCCCGACAACGGTTGGGGCGTCCAGAACGGGGCCGATGCGTTCCCGAGCGAAGCATCGCAGTGGCTGGATTCGGACAACGACGGGTACGGCGACAATTTGGATGGTTTCCAAGGCGANCACTGTCGGTNCAGTCGAGGCTACTCCTCGTCGGACCGNTACGGCTGTTTGGATTCCGACGGCGATTCGTATTCCGACCCCGANCCGGGAGGTCTGAACGGTTACGAAGCGTGGTTTGCTCACCCTGCGGGCAAGGGGGATGCGTTCGCCTACGAGGCCACGCAGTGGAACGACACCGACGAGGACGGGTACGGTGACAACTGGGGTGATTCCNCNCAGAACGCCACCCGAGTGCTGTGGAGCATCGGCGTCTTTGTTGACAACGCTTCCATGCCCGATGCATGCCCCTTCATTCGGGGGACGTCGTTTTCGGACCGATACGGTTGCGTGGATACAGACCTTGATTCCTATTCCGACGGNGATGAAAACTGGACCGTTGAGAACGGTTCCGACGCCTTCCCTCTGGAACCAACGCAGTGGCTGGACACCGATCGAGACGGCTGGGGCGACAACCAGACCGTCGGCGCTCAACGCATCGATGATTTTCCGTTCAACCCAACCCAGTGGCGAGACACGGACCGTGACGGTTGGGGCGACAACCAAACCTACGGGGCCACTCAGGTTGACGACTTTCCCTTCGTTCCCTCGCAACACAGGGATTCCGACGGCGACGGATACGGCGACAACTTGACCGGTTTTGAGGGCGATGTTTGCGTCCAATCCACGCCGGAAGAAGTTGATTCAGGCTGGATCAGTCGNTTCGACCGACTCGGCTGTCGTGATGTGGATCGAGACGGCTACTCCGACCCAACCGATTTGTGGATTGCGCATCCGGACGGGTTTGCAGACGCCTTCCCAGACGACGCTTCGCAGTGGTTTGACACCGACGGGGACGGCTTCGGTGATAACGAGGAATACTACGACGGACAAACATGGCGCACGTCCTATCGACCTGACGGCTGTCGAACGACCGCTGGGNCGTCCACGTTTGATCGCTGGGGTTGCCCCGATGCGGACACGGACGGTTGGTCGGACCCAACACCNACATGGCTCGCAAGNCCGGGCGGCTCGGGCGATGCATGGCCAGAGGACCCAACGCAGTGGCACGACACCGACGGTGATGGACGGGGGGACAATCCGCGNGGCACGACCGCCGATGTTTGCCCTTCGGTCGCCGGTACNTCCGTCGGACCNTCCTCCGGAGGCGACCGTTGGGGGTGCAAGGACACGGACGGCGATGGCTGGTCCGACCTNGGCGATGCGTTCATCCACGANCCGACGCAGTGGAGGGATTCCGACGGCGACGGTTTCGGCGACCGCATGNTGGGGCACCAGGGCGATGCGTGCCCCGAAACTCGCGGGACCTCGTTGCTCGACCGACTCGGTTGTCGAGACACCGACGGCGATGGCTGGTCCGATCCAACCGAGTCGTGGCCGGCCCACCCGTTCGGTTTGGCCGACGCCTTCCCCACCGAAGCCCTGCAGTGGAAGGACACCGATGAGGATGGATTTGGCGATCTTCCGCTCGGCGCCTTCAGGGACGACTGCCCCGAACAATCCGGGCAATCNCGCCGNGACGTCCAGGGTTGCCCCGATGAAAACGGCGACGGNTGGTCCGATTCCTACGGAGGCTTTGCCGCCGCCGTTGCCATCATGGGCGAGGACCCGGCAGCGTCGTGGTTGACCTACGCCGTGATGAGTGCAGGCTTCCTTTTGGGAGCGTTGGGTGCGGTTCTTGTCAAAGGGTCCCGGCGACGTCGGGAGATGCTCGAGCAGTTGATGCTCGACAAGGAGACTGAACTCATGAACTCCCCCGGCATGGGTGAGGTCGTTCCCGAACCACTGCCGCTCGAGGCGTTACCGCCCTTGCCCTCGAACGAAGGAGGTGAAGACGCTGCGTGAACAATCCCGTTCCACGCTNNTGATGGCGCTCCTGATGTGTTGCCTGCTNCTGCCCGTTTCCGGTGTGGCCGCAGAGACGTCGATGGACGAGAAGCTTGCAGAAGAGGGATTGACGGTGCTCGCCCTTCGAAACGACACCATCGACACCGACCAGGACGGCGACATCGATGCGGTCCGCGTGGTCATCGTTCTGAATTCCACGGCAAGNTCGAACGAACTGATCGTTCAATTGCGAGGCCTTCACAAGGAGCGCGAAGTGCTCGAAACCCAAGAGATTGCGTTCCAAGGTCAAACCAACATTACGCTGGTGTACGATGCTTGGTCGAAAGGCGAGCACAACCTCAGGCTGGATTTCTTTGACGAGGACGGCGACTTCATCGCCTCGTATCCGCTTCCGACGTTCATGCTCACACCCGCTTTGCAAGTTCCGAAGGTGGAGTTGACCCTCAATGCNGGCGGTACGCTTCAAACGGGTGAAGCGTGCGAAATCGTGCGAAACTTCGGCGATGAGACCGGGCCAAGGTACGGACAAACGGGCGTGCGAACGTTCACGGGTGCACCGTTCAGCGTGCTGGACTCGGACGAAACGCTGGACTGCTCATCGTGGCCTGCGGGCTCGTACGAACTCAAGGAGACCTACCGCAACGGGTTGGGTCAAACGGCGGAAAGCACCCTCAATTTCACCATTCAAAATCGCCCTGCGCCCGTATTCTCTCTCGAAGTGTCGGGTCATCAAAACACGACGGACACCCCCTGCAACGTTGCCATGGTGCTCGAAGACGGACGCTCGCCGGACGGTCTCGTGAAGATTTGGCGCATCAACGGTGGTGCGGTGGACGACGCCAACCTCACCTCGCTCGACTGCTCCTACCTCCCAGCGGGGGCTTACCTCGTCTCCCTGGAGGTCGTCACCGAGAAACTCATCACCTCCACCGAAGGCGTGAACCTGATTCGCTTACCCGGCGAGGGCCTNACGGCTGAAGAACGCTTGAGTCTGCCTTCAACNTCGTTGGGCGAGGACACGCCCACCGAATCCGTGGGTTGGCTTTCCATCGGCGTGTTGGCGCTCGTCGTCTCCCTGATCGTGTTTNTNCTCCTGATTCGCACACCGGAACCCGAAGCCCTGGACCTCCCCNCCATCGGCCCCACGCCTCAGACGCTGCCCGATGGAAGCCCCGATGCACAGGGCCTGCCCACCACCCTTGACGACCAGGGCGTGCTGTGGCGACAGCATCCCGGCGGTGAGGTCGATTGGTGGGACAAGGAATGGAGCGTTTGGCACAGGTGGGAGTGAATGACCTGGACAAGCATCGTTCTGATGGTGGTGGNTGCGGCTGTTGCGGTTCTCGTTTTACGCTTGATCTACGTGTGGAACACGAGAATACGGCCGCTTCAGCCCTCGCTTGATCTTGAATGGGCCGCAGACTGCGAACACCTGACCACTGCGACGGTTGAAGGTTCAACCATCACCTTCCGAAACGTACGGGATTTCACGTGGAGGACCACTCGAGACCGGGACGAAAACTGGGCCGATGAGGTCACCGTTGACGCCGAGGAATTGAAGCAGGTGTGGTTCATCGTGGACCATTTCCACTCCATCAAAGGGCTTGCTCACACCTATCTCACGTTTGAGTTTGGGTGCGGTACCTGCCTTTCCTTTTCGTTTGAATCCCGTCGAGAAAAAGGCGAGCGATATCATCCGTGGGACGGCATGTGGCGTGCATACGAACTCTATCTTTTGGTCGGCTTTGAACGGGACGTNACGGGTTTGCGAACCCACGGACGCCGGAACAAGGACTACATGTTTCGCGCCGTGACCCTTCCGGGCAAGGACAAGGAACTTCTCTTTGGTATGATCGAGAAACTGAACGACCTCGCCGTNAATCCNGAATGGTATCACTCCTTGTTCACCACGTGCAACACCTCAATCGTCCAAATCGTCAACCAGGTGGCTCCGGGGCGAATCCCGTTCCTCTGGCGTAATTTTCTTCCTGGCTACACCCCCAAAGCGGCGTTCAAGCTGAAACTCATCGAAGACTGGGGCGGTCTGGAGGCCACCCTNGAGAANGCNCGNATTGATGAAAAAGCACAATCNTGGGACGGTGTGGAGGACTACTCCGCTATGCTTCGTTCGTTTCTGCCTCCGTCGAATCGAGACAAGACCGCATGAGCATCAAACGGCCCTCGTTGAACGTCAATCCGACGCTCGCTTTGTTCGCAACGTTGTGGAGTCCGCGCGAACCCATCTTCAGGGTGGCGTCCTTGAGGGGATACGCTGCCCCGGTCACGCCCACGCCGCGCGCCTCTGGAAGTCCAAACAACGAGAATTCTTCGTCGATGTAAAAATCTATAGAATAGTCAATGCAAGGTCGAAGAAACCGATGGTAGCGGTCGTTTGATTCGCACTGAATGTCCATCTTCGAAGCGGCGCATGTCAGAAGATTGGCCCATTCGTGCTGACCATCNCCACCGGTTGCACCGACGACGATGCATCGCTCCGTTCCCTTCGCCTCAAGCCAGTCCAGCGCTTTTGCGAGGTCGTTACTGTTNTGCTCNTCNAGCACCACCACCTCACCNCCCGAGGCGGTGAACGCAGCCANCGCATCCGGCTCAACGCTGTCCATGTCGCCCACCACAACGTCGGGTGAACGTCCCGTCCGCAAGCATCGCTGAAGTGCACCGTCGCACGCTACAATGCGTTTTGCTCCTGCCCAAAGCTCGTCGATTCTCGANGGTTCGGCCCAGGTTCCGGCCGCCAACACAAGATCGTAGGCGTCCTCCACAGTCGTTCCACGCACGGCGACTTTCTCAAATCAACGGTGGTGTTGAACGAGGGTTGACCCCCTTCGGGGGTCATGCTTCGGTGAACAATGATTTTCAATGTCGGCGTCCCTGCAGTGAGCATGGCGAGCGGCGTGTTTCAGAACAATGGAACAAAAAGCATCGCTCTCGTGGTGATTTTTCTTTTTTCGCTCTGGACACCGTTTTTCTCCGTTCAGGACCTCGAAACCCCGTTTGAGGACGCCTCACGTCGAGGGTTCAGTGGGCCGTTTCACCTTGAATCGGGCTACGGCCACGACATCGGCGGCACCACCGTGGACGTCGACGGGCTCGTACAGGCATCGGTCCGAGAGGAATCCATGCTTGACCTGTGGACCTCAGAAACGCTCAACGTTTCGTTTGGAGAGCACCACGGAACGCCCGACATCAAGTTGACCCGGAGCGATAAAACCCACTTTTGCTGGTCGACCCTCGAGGGCAGCGTTCGCACCGCTGTTCACCGAACGGGTGTGTGGTCCACGACCCTTGTCGACGCCGTTGACGCCGCCAACGCTTCGACCCTTGTCGATTGCGCGATTGCCGTCACNGCNAACGAGCGCCAGCGNGTGCTTTACGCCGATGGGGCGGACCTCAAAATGGGCCGTTATGCGTTCGAAAGCGCCACCTACTGGGACGGCGCACGCTGGCACACTCGCACCATCATGGAGGACGTTCATCCAACCCATCTGGAACTGGACATCACGCCTGAGGGTCTGGAGTGGGGCCTGATGAGAACCGCTTCCGGTGCCCTCCACCAAGTCAATTTCAGCGGCGCATACTGGACCAACTATCTGCTGGATGCCGGACCCGTCGGTGAGAAGTTTGAACTCGCCGTGGACGAGGAGGGCGTGGCTCACGTGCTCTATTCCCGCACCGCAACCAACGACGTCGTGCTGCTGCGGGTGGACGGCCACGAACGTGATTTTCGTCTTCTTCTGCAGGACGCAGAACTCGTTGATGTCTTGGGCATGGATCTCGACGCCAACAACATTGAACAGGTCGCCACCGCAACTCAAGGCGTTTCCTCGTTTTCCATCAACGTCATCCGCTCGCTGGCCGGGCAGGACACCGGTCGCGTTGACCCCGTTCCGGTGTTGACACTGACCGGGGAGGACGACACGGCCGAGGGTCAGATGCTGATGGCCGATTTCAACAACGACGGGTTTGACGATTTCGTGGTCTCAACCCCTCACGCATCCTCCGGAGGGTTGAGTGAAAACGGGCGCGTCGACGTGCGCTACGGTTCTGCAAGCGGTTTGTCGTCGACCTCCGACGTTGTTTACCAGGGGTCGGTCAACGGTTCTCAACTCGGAAGCGGTTTAACCGCTGGCGACTTCAACAACGACGGCGTTTCTGACCTCGCCATCGGTTCACCGGGATGGGCTTCCAGCGACGACATGGAGACTCGCCACGGCCGTGTTCAGGTGGTCCTTGGCAACGCTTCCGGTTTGGCCAGCACGGCGTGGTCAGCTGCACTGGGTGAAGCCGGTGAATCTCTTGGAAGCGAGCTGNCGGCGCTTCACCGAANCGGAACGGGTGATGCTNTGGCAGCAACGGCTCGAAACCACACCGCCGAGGTCAGTTCGTCCCAGACCGATCACGGGAAGGTCAATGTNTTCTCAGGAAATTCCACGGGCATTCATCCGATGCGAAACATGACGCANACCAAGGGCGGCGACCTGTTTGGACGCTCGTTGGAAGCCTGCGACGTCAACAACGACGGGCACGATGAACTCATCGTCGGGAACACCGGCTCGTACGAGGATTCACTCTCGTTTTCNTCCNTTGAGTACTTCTACGGTTCTGAAACGGGCTACGACGGAACCCCCGACCACACGCTCACCTCGCTCGTTCAAGGACGCCTGTTCGGCTTGTCCATCGCCTGCGTGGGCGATTTGAACGGTGATGGATTCGATGAACACATCATCACCGAACCGTTGAACGCCACCGGTGGATTTGGAACGGGCACGCTGTGGTTGTTTGAGGGCACGGACCAGTCGTTGCCCGGTGAGCCCGATTGGCAACATTCACCCACCACGCCCAACACCCGGATNGGAGAAGCCGTTTCCTCNGCCGGCGACGTGAACGAGGACGGGTACGACGACGTCTACATCTCGAGCAGGATGGGTTCATCATCNGGCCGTTTNGAACTCCACCTCGGCTCCGCNAGCGGGCTTACCTCCGACGGTCAATTGATCGCTGAAGGCAACGCAGGCGAGCGGCTTGGGTTCCGAGTGGCTGCAGATGGGGACGTTGACGGCGACGGATTGAGCGACCTGGTTTACTCGCTTCGTTCCACAGACCAAGGCGAGGCGTACGGTCTTTCCTACGTCATGCTCAGCGAACGGGATTGGGAGTACATTTCCTTCCCGTTCCCNGGTGAGGTGTCCGACGTTCAACTCGGAACGGCCGGCCGAGGCGAGACCACTTTGGTGTTCACGCACAACNACGGGGCAAGCACCCACGTCACCAAATTGGAGCACATGAACGACGGCACGCCGGGCGGTCAATGGGTCGACCAAACGCTGACCGCCCACGCNGGNAACCACACGGGNGTGGCNTTTGACGTGCGCTCCTCCGGCCAACCGGTTCTCATCCTCGANAACACAACGACGATGGCGTTCCACACGACGTCCTCGTTCACGGCGTTGGAACAGGACGTCGTCACAACCGGTACCATGGG
>NZMN01000026.1 GCA_002694525.1 Methanobacteriota archaeon | reverse complement strand
GTGAGGCCTGCGATTCGGGCTTGTGCTTGTCCCGAGACCAAGAACGCCACCATGAAGGCCCAAACGGCCCAGGGAACGCTGAACCAGCCCCAAAACAATTCGTAGGCCGTCGCAATTTCAAGTTCTCGTTCAGTCATTGTACCCCAACCGCTTTCAGCGAAACTGCTCGCATCGAGCATGAGCCAAATGGCGAAGCCCAACTGGACAACGCCACCCACAATCAACCATATTTTCGGATTCATTCGTTCTTTTAGTTCCATAACTACCCCTTGCGTTGAGCCATGCAAGCGGAGTTATATCCATTTTGCATAAAGAGAACAAAGAGAGCCGAATTCAGAGGTCGTATTCGCCACCCGAGAGCATCCCCTCAAACAAAAACGGCCCTGCTGGCACGACCGCTGCGATGAAGCCGTGAAGCAGCGCCGTGCGGTTCCAGTGCTTGCCCACACCGAGCAGCAAAAGACCGATGAAGGCCACGAACAGCCCGCCGTGAAGCGAACCGAACAGCGTGACCATCTCTGGCTCGCCGGCGATGTACTTCAGCGGCATGGCGTAAAACATCAGAACGAGGAAGGACAGCCCTTCCAAATAACCAACCAAGGTCACCCAGCGTTTCACGCTTTGACCTCGACCATCGGTCTACTTGAACCGCACGAGGGGCATTCCTGGTCGTCGCTGTCGCCGTAATCGTGTTTGCAGGCCGGGCACACGGCCGCCAATTCCATCTTCCCCATGGCTTCCACCGCCTCCCCCTGCAGTGAAAGATAGCCGCTGTTGACGTTGCCAACGGTGTAGCGCCCGGCACCTCCGAGGCGAACCAAAAGATCGGGTGGGAGGGTCACGGTGCCCGTTTCGTCGATGATCAGTTCTCGGTCCTGACTGAGGTTCTCCACGTCGACGCCCTCGCCGTGCTCGGCGACGAAACGGCCGTCGCGCANTTCAAGCGAGCGNTTGGCAAACGCAGCCACCTCCTTTGAGTGGGTGACGATGAGGAACGAAACNCCGTCGTTTTGGTGCAGGTCCTTGAACAGCGCCAAGACCTCGCGACTGGTGACCGGGTCCAACGCACCCGTCGGCTCGTCGGCCAGGATGAGACGGGGTTGGGTGATGAGCGCACGGGCGATGGCCACGCGTTGCTGTTCGCCACCGCTCAACATCGCTGGAAGNGCGTTGCTTCGATGACCCATGCCCAATCGGGTGAGCATGGCGTCGGCAAGGGCGAGCGCTTTCTTGGAAGAAACACCCTGATGTCGCAACGGCTGAGCAACGTTGTCCCGTGCGTTGAGGTCCGGGAGCAAATTGCCNTCCTGGAAGATGAACGAGACCGTCTTTTGNCGGAGTTCAACCAGTTCTTGGCCCGTGAGCCGAGTCATGTTCTTTCCACTCAAACTGACGGACCCGGCGCTGGGCTTCATCAGCCCTCCAAGGCACTTCATGAGGGTGGATTTTCCGGAGCCTGAGGGTCCGACCACGGCGATGGCTTCCCCNGCCTTCATGTCGATGTGAAGGCCTCGAAGAGCAACGACGTTGCCGTCCTCGGCTTTGGATTCGTAGACGTGATAGAGGCCGTCGGCTTGCAAAATGGTCTCGGTCATCTTCACTCCCCCTTCAGCACGCTGGCCAAGTCCGCCTTGAGGGCCCGACGCGTCGTCACCAACAACGCCACCACGACCGCACCGAACACCGCCAAGGACACGAGAATGATCTGCGTCCACGGATAGACGAGCGTCCGCTGGATGGTCGTTGAAGAGCCACCAAAGATTTGGAAGATGAAGCCAAAGACGTCGAAGAACCCGTTGAACGAGAGCGCCAAACCGACGCCGAGAACGATGCCCAGAATCATGGAGACCATGACGATGGAGAGGATCTCAAACAGCACCAAGCGGATGATTTGCGTCGGTGAAGCACCGATGGCTTGGAGCACGGCCAACTCTTTCTGACGCTGGCTGAGCACCAAGGACAAAAACACGAAGCTCGATGCTACAGCGGCCACGCTGGCCACGACGAATTGCAACGAAAGCAGCCCCGGCGTGCCGAAAATCAATCCGCCGTTTCGTTCAACGTCCTTGTGCGTGCTGGACCAATCCTCCACGCTGGAAACCCGAGCGTCGGCGGCGATGGTTGAACCCAAGGCCTCGAGTTGCTCGCCGTCAACGCCGCTCACATCCACGATCCACGTGGTGGAGCTGAAATTGTCAGCCTCGGCGTCGCCGATGAGCGCGCGCCACGAGGATTCTCCGATGATGATGCCATCAGCGTTGCCAACACCGGGGATGTATTCGTGAACCCCCACGTANTGCATCTCGTGGGTGAACGGCGTGATTTCGACCGTGAATTGGGAGTTGGCGAGGATAAATTCGCCCATGATTGGGGTGCTCTTGTTCGAAAAGCCCTCCTTACAATCCGTGTCGTCCGAGTTGCTTCCGTCCGGGCAGGTGGTGTTGCTGAGCACGGCCAAGGAGAGGTTCATCCGGCCGAGGCCGGTGCCCCAAGCACCCGTCAGATTTGCGTTGACCAACACGGTGTTCTCGAGGCTACCTTCACCGCCGAAACTGGCGATGACCGAATTGGTCAGGTCGGCGCCCGTCAGATCTGCGCCCGCAAGGTCGGTTTCAAAGAACAGCGACTCGCTGAGGTTCGTCTCCGAGAGATCGGTTCCTGAAAAATTGCTCAGAGCAAAGTCGGCGAGGCTGATGTTGCGCCCGCTCAAATCCTGATCAGGGATGGTGAGGCCGGACCAGTCGCGATGCATGAAGGAAGCATACGCCTCCACTATGCCAAAGGGTGAGAGGTCTTCGCCCAAGAACCCGCCCTGCGTGACGTTGGTGTCAATATCCTCCCAAACGAAGACAATGTTGTCGGATTTTCCACTTGTGTCGTTCTTTTCGAGAAGCACGTCATCAAGTTCGTTCTCCTCACCGCCCCGGTCNGAACCGGCCAAATCAAGAGCGTACGCTGCATCAGGACCCGCCGAGAACCCACCCGCCGCGTAGGCTGCGAGCGCAGCCGATGGACGGGTCCCAGGGAGGGCTTGGTCGCTCCACCGCAACACGTCGCCGTTTCCGTCCAGCAACACGTAGGNNTGNAGCNTGTCGCCCCCGNTGTTGTCCGCCAGCNNCAACTCGGGCACGCTCGTGGCCAGNGGCGTGACGCCGGTGCTCGTGAATTCGCTCACCAGCGCCACCAAGGCCGATTCGTTGAACGGTTTTTCCGTGGTGATTTTCAAGTCCGAGCCGACCGTGACATCGACGGTCTTCTCGTCGACCAAGGTTCCCGTGTAGCCCTGCACGGCTGCGAGCGTGACGATGGAGAGGGTGAGCAGCATGATCACGGCCAGTCGGTTCACCGATTCGGCCGATCCCGACCCTTTCAGACCCCGCTTGACATCGTTGAGGAGCGGCGTGCGACCGAAGATGACCTGCATGATCTGCGGCCCTTTGGCTCCGATTCGACCGAGCAAGAGCGCCCCACCGATCCACAGCGCAAAGGGTCCNAAGATGCTGATGAGGCCCTCNAGGAAGAAGTTGGAAACAACGCCNTCGCCGTTACCGTTGGCCTCCAACCACGTGTCGGCGACCGCCAACATACCGAACAGGAAGGCCAACCAGTGCAACCAACGCTTTGGTTCGGCGACCTGGGATGTCTTTCGCACCCCCTCTTCAATTTCAAGCTCGATGAAGCGGCGTGCNCGACTGCGTCCGAACAACAGCGCCAGACCCAGCGTCGTTACGGCGGTGAACACGGTGGCACCGACCGAAAGCGTCGGATTGACGTCGAAGTCACCGGTCCTGAATTCCATGAAGCCTACGGCGGAGAGCACAACGGGGACGGCGAGCAAGGCCAGCAAATACCCAGCCAGCCACGCAACGGACGACATCACGAAGAGTTCCAGCAGGACCATGCCCTGCAGGCTTTGCCCGTCGGCACCGATCACCCGGTGGATGCTGACCTCTCGGCGCCGTTGTTCCAAGGAGAGGACGAGCCCGTAAATGAGGACTGAAATGGAAAGGACCACGATNGGAATCATGATGATGTAGTCAAAGATNTGAATCAGNCCGAGGAAGATGTTCAGGAAGGTGATGGTGCCGCTGATGATGTCCGTGTAGTAGAGTTCGACCTCCTCGTCCGTGTACGAACCGTCTTGCACGGCCTTTCCGAGGGCTTCCAACCATTCCGCAGCCTCAGCGGTGGACGACGTGGGCAGCGCTCCTCGGTCAATGGTTACGCCCAGGTACATGTGGTCGTTGTCCATCAGCACGCGACGCTGGTCCTCGGTGAGCACCTCCCAGGTGGAAAAGATGGGGTTGAAGGGAAGGGTCGGATTGCCAAACGGCCAGGGTTCGTAGATGCCCATCACCGTCAGGTTTTCGATCGTCATGGACATTCGNCAGTACATCATTTCGTTGTTTTCAACCGTCACCTCACCGGCGCAGTTGTCGTCGGTGACCGTGCCCTCAAAGATGGTTGACTCGTCCACGACGTAAGCGAAGGTCAGCGATTCAAGGACGTCCCCCACGCTGGCTTGAGCCTCGCTGGCGATGGTTGAAGGGAGAATGATGCCTTGGGATTGATTCATTTCTTCCGGGCTCGGCCATTCTCCGGACCCCGCAATGATGCTGGGGCCGTACCGTTCGGCCAACTCACCGTCAAAGGCTTCCGGGCCGAAGAAACGAATCGCCCGCTGGTCGGAAATGGGCGGCCCGTTTTCTTCGGCTTCTGGATAATCAAACGTCACGTTCGACCACAGGGGGTTGTCGTTGTCGCTNATCCCGCGCATCTCCAACGGTTGGGCGACGACGAAGTCAAAGTTGAACAGTCCACCGCTGTGAATGCCCTGCCGTCCAAGAACAAGGGTGCAGTCGCTGAACTGCGAGAATTCTTCGCGCAGTTCATCGCACACCTCGACCATCGTCGCCGTGTTGTTTGACCACCCACTTGCGTTTTCAACCGGTGTCCGTGCGTACTCGATTTTGGCATCGATGGGTTCGGATTTGAGCGATTCCTCGAAGAAAAGTTGCGACAGCCCCACGCCGTAGGCGAGAACGGTGGTGATGACGAGGGAGGCCAGAAACACACCGGCGATGACGGCCAGACCGCGTTCTTTTCCGCGCCACGCGCCCTGCCCGGCGAGGCGCAGTCGGCTGGGGAGTTCCGAGAGACGATGCNTGAAGCGATTGAGACGGGACCTTCCCACGGAGAAATCGGCGGGTTTCAGACCGTCTGGACGTTCGCTCATTCCTCCTCACCTCCATCGTCGTCCAAGCCCCACGCCGAGCGGATGTCGGAAGCCTCGGTCCGACCGTCGTTGAGCAGGAGCATGCGGTCGGCGTTGGACGCCAGATCGGGGTCGTGGGTTACCATCAGAATGGAAATTGGGTTTTCCTCGTCGTGACAGAGTTCCCTGAACAATGCCATCACCTCTTTTCCGCTGGCGATGTCGAGGTTTCCCGTGGGTTCGTCAGCGAGCAAGACGGGGCGNTTGCCTGCGATGGCTCGTGCGATGGCCACGCGCTGCTGTTGGCCGCCCGAGAGCTGATCGGGAATGAAATGCATGCGGTCGCTCAGACCCACTTTTTCAAGGGCATTCTTTGCAGCCGCTTCGGCTTCGNNCGACGGCATGCCCGAGAGTTCGAGGGCCACGGCAACGTTGTCAATGGCCGTCAAGTTGTCCAACAGNTGAAAGTCCTGAAAAATCCAGCCCACGAGCTCTCGACGAACGTCNACGACGCTTGAAGGGCCNTTGAGGCCGTAGGAACGCTNGNCCAGCGTNATNGNNCCNCNGTCGCCNGCNAGCAAACCGCCGATGATGTTGAGCAGCGTGGACTTTCCCGAGCCGGACGGGCCCATCAAAGCGACCATTTCACCCCGCTTGATGTTCATGTCCACGCCCTTCAAGACGTGAAGTTTGTTTGACCCGGAACCGAACGCTTTGGTGAGGCCCTCGACTGATAACATCTCGGCACCTTTCGTATCAACCCGGGCCGAAGGTGTATATCAACCGATGTTTGAAAGGCCCTTTGGTCCGGCTGATGAACAAACCAAATCAATGCAGAAATTTCTCCAAAATTTCGGAGAAACCATCAAAATAATCGGCGGCCACTGGACACCAATGGACGAGCGCTCACCATGGGATGAGAAGGTGGAAGTACTCGTCTCGTTGGGTTATAGTCGGGGCAANGCTCAGAGGANGGCCGATGNTTATTATGAACGTCCAGCAAATCGCCCACAGCCTCGGCTGGAGCGCATCCGCGGCGTGTTGTCCGGGCTCTTTCTGATGGCGTTTGGAACGCCCTTTGTCCTTGCACCGATGTGGTTCATATGGCTTGAGATGAACGCCGGAGGCGGTTTCGCCTCGTTTCTCTTCTGTTTCTCCATTCCGTTCATTTTCGNNGGCGGGCTTGTCATCTGGCTCGGTGGGCATCTCTTGTTTAACTCGATCATGGGCGTGGAGCGGACGCATCCCTTGTTTGTGCAGCGGACGCGTCCCCCGGTTGGGTCGACCGGAGNCGTGGAGGTTTCGAACCGCTCGCAAGACATTGAAGATGTGAGAGAGGACGCCTGGGCCTCGAACGATGAAACCAGCCCGTACGCCTCGTCCGCCTACCCGTCGATGAAGGANCTCATCAAGGCAGCCGGAAACGACGGGCAGGACCTTGCAGGCGCCGTCGAGGCGCCCCTTGTTTCGCCGTCGGAAGCCGAGGACGACGCCGACGCTGGAGCCGGCTTTTGGGAGAACCTACCAGCGACCGACGATGAAGGCTGAGGCTCAACACCGGTTCAAACAGCGAGGCCGGCCGCTTTTGCCTGTCGCCGCATCAGGCGGCCAAAGAGCGGCGGCACAAGCGCCAACCAGAACATACCGTAGTAGCCGAACGGGAGTTGAGGGGCCTCGTCGTGGACGTCGAGCCGCTGGTAGGGGGTGCTGGCTTTGAGGTGGTGGGAAGGGTGCAGCGGGAGTTCCATCAACGTCCAGCGGGAGAGTCGATGCCGGCTTTCCCACGCGTGGGTGGCGTTTGGACGTTCGTCGTCGCCACGGCGCAGNCCGTGGTGTTGGAGGTAGTTCACGAACTCGAGCAGGTAAATGGCGACNGCGGCTTGGGCGAGGTAAGCCACCAAGTACGGCAGACCGGCAACCGCNAGCGCNACCAAGAACAGTGCTTCCACGGAGAGGGCTCGTTTCGTGTCGGCGGGGCGGGCGTTGAAGGCACCTCGGACCTGACGGGGGATGGTTTGCAGCACGTGGTAGTAGACGCTGCGGCCCCACGGCGAGGAGGTCGGGTCGACGTCCCGGGCCCAGTGCCGATGGTGGGTGTGGTTGTGTTCGGTGGTGAAGTGAAGGTACAGCACGGAAAACAGCGANAGGCGAGCGGTCCACCAGCTCTTCGAGCGCGGCCGGCGATGGCCCAACTCGTGAGCTGCAACGATGCCCGAGGCGCCGTTGGTCAGACCGGCCGAGGCCGCACCCAAGCCAACCATGAGCGTCAGGCCGTCGAGGCTGACGCGCCACAGCAGGACGGCCACCATGATCGGGACGAACACGGCGTGCANGTGAACGATGATGTCGTGAGCCCTTCCCTCCTGGAGGGGTTCCGTGTNGCTGGACTGACCGAGCATCAGTTCGATGAAGGGATAGACGCCGAGGAACAGCACGAGCGGAAGCGCCATGTACGGGCCACCGGCNACGAGACAGCCCGCCGTGATCACCGGCGTCAGCAAGCCCCACAGGTGGGGCACCCACGTCCAACGGTCGCTCATCAACGGTTCTGGACACGCTGTGACTTGTAAACCATGGCCTCAGTTCATGCCGAGCCAGTCTCGAAGACGTGCGGACAGGCTGCGTCGGGNNAAAATCCCGTTCCTGACCACCTGGGCGTCCATCGTCTCGACAACGTAGCGTTCAAGGTAGTCGTCCACTCAAATCATCCTCCTGGATTGAACCTCGCCNCGACGNTCAACACCTGCCCTGTAGAACGCAACAGCGGTCATCCAACGGTCCCAAAACGACCGCTTGAACACCCCGTTGCGGTACGTAAAGTTCGAAACAGCTTGCTCGATGTAGGTCTCCAATTCGTGGTCCATGCTTCTCTCCTGAAAGGGTTGCTTCTTTCACTNAGAATGTGGTGCCGGACCTATATGAANCACCGGTAAAAATGCCAACACAAGGATGTGAAAANAAAATCAGGTGTAGNANACNACATTGAAAGCGTCGACGATCGGCCCGAACAGCGGAGCGGCGACCGCNCCTCGTCAGGCGAGTCCTTGATAGGTTCGAGCGCCCGCCGGTGAACCATCCGAGCCACCCCCGACCGGCATCAGCCCACCGAGGACCGTGGCTCCAGGAGTGAGCCCCGTGGCAGGTATGGACCCGCAATTGAAAGCCAAATTGCAGAAGCANCGCTACCACATCGTCGGTGAACACGGCGGGGTCAAAACATGCCACTGGACAAAGGAATCCCTGCTGCGGGACCGTCAGTGCTACAAAGGGAAATTCTACGGCGTTCAAAGCCACAACTGCATGCAAATGTCGCCGGTCGTTGACCAGTGCAANCTTGCCTGCACCTACTGCTGGCGTGAACCGCACATGGACACGCTGGAATTGACCGATCAGGACCCAATGGATTTGCTGTACGAATCGGTTCGCGCTCAGCGGCGACTGCTGTCGGGCTTCGGTGGAAATCCAAAGGTGCCTCGTGAGAAATGGCTCGATGCTCAAAACCCGAAACACGTCGCCATTTCGCTGAACGGAGAACCCACGCTCTACACCCGTCTCGCCGAATACATGGACCTCTGCCACAAGCACGGGATGACGACGATGCTGGTGACNAACGGCACCCTGCCGAAGGTGCTCGAGAAACTNGACACCCTGCCCACCCAGCTCTATGTTTCGGTGGACGCACCCAACAAAGCGGTGTTCGATGCCGTGTGCCGTCCAAAATGGAACAGCGGGGCGTGGGATCAGTTTGAGAAAACGATTGACCTTTTGCCGTCCCTTGACACCCGCATCGTTTGTCGACACACGCTGATGAAAGGGGTGAACATGAGCGACGNACACATCGAGCAGTTTGCTGCACTNGACAATCGAGCCGACCCGGATTTCATCGAAAACAAAGGGTACGTCTACGTCGGACACAGTCGTGAAAACCTGGCCATGGAAAACATGCCGACCCACGACGACATCATGGACTTCTCCAACAAAATAGCCCCGCTTACGGCNCGAAAGGTGCTCTCGGATTCTCGACCCAGCAGGGTTGCGCTGGTCGGCACCGAGATCACCCCCNTTCCGATTCCAGAACCGACGATGTNTTTCCCGGACGACCTCGGNATCGCTCCNCCGGTCAAGCACCTTCCCGTCGTGTCCTGAGACGTTGTTCCCGGAACGCAACCTCCCCCAATGCCCGAACAAATCGTTAAGTTGGTTGCGCAGAGGTTTGCTTCCATGGGGAAGAAAGGCGTGCTGCTGATGAACGTCGGGACGCCCGATGAACCGACGGTTGCATCGGTGAAAACCTACCTCCGTGAATTTCTTCTCGACCCCGACGTCATCGACATCCCCGCCCCGCTGCGCCATCTCCTCGTTCGCGGCATCATCTTGAACACACGTCCCCGGAAAATCGCGCCGCTCTACAAGAAAATCTGGATGGAGGACGGCTCCCCGTTGCGCGTGTACTCCAAACGGGTGACGGACAACTTGAGCGGACTCAACCAGGACATTGACTTCGAATTCGCCATGCGCTACGGCAACCCGAGCATTCGGCACGGACTGGAACAACTCCGACGTCGGGGCGTGGAGGAACTTCTGTTGCTTCCCATGTTCCCGCATTACGCCCAAGCGACCACGGAATCCTCGCTCAAGCACGCGCACAAGCAGCTCGCTGCCATCGGTTGGACGCCGACCCTGCTGGAAATGGACCATTTTGAGACGGCCGAGGAATTCATCGGCCCACTCACCGATTCCATTCGACCGCANCTGTCCGAGGACACCCACCTGCTCTTCTCCTACCACGGCCTGCCGGTTTCGCACGTGAAGCGCATCGACGCTTCGAGCAACCACTGTCAAAAAGTCGAAAACTGCTGCGCAGTGCCTTGCGAGGCCAACCGACTGTGCTACGGACGCCACTGCTATGAAACGACCATGGCGGTGGTTGAACGGCTCGGATTGACACCCGACCAGTGGAGCTTGAGCTACCAGAGTCGTCTCGGGCCCGTCAAGTGGTTGGAACCCTCGACCACCAAAACCGTGGAAGCACTGGTGAAGAACGGCGTGAAAAAACTCGCCATCGTGGCCCCCGCTTTCCTNGCNGACGGACTCGAAACCCTTGAGGAACTCAACATTGGTATTCGCGAGGAGTTCATGGAACACGGCGGTACGGAACTGAAGGTCATCAACTGCTTGAACGACGACCAGCAGTGGATCGAAGGCCTTGAACAACTCATTCGAAANGAGTTCGACACCGTCGCAGCCTAGAACACCTCGGCGATTCGCTCGGCTTCGGCGACCACGTGCGTGATGGACACGCCNCTGTAAAACCATCCCGCCCGTGTAAAGCCCGGCTCATCGGTTGACAGCGAAGCCATGTAGCCGGGCGGATAGGATGGAATGCGGCGCTCACCGATTCGCTCAAACACAACCGGTTCGGCGTCGCACAAATAGAGGCTCAACGACCGTTTGACGTCCTCGTCGGTTGCGCCTCGCACGGCGGGTGACATCAGCCGGAACAAACGATGACCGGACGGCGCTCGAGATGAGCCGTGAACGTCGCTTTCGTGCAGNACGCCGCTGATCGGTGCGTTTTNGTCAGGAATGAGCGTTCCGTANCCCACGGGCACCGAACGAGCGTCGGCCTCGGTGAAACCCACGGCGTACACGGACAAGCGAGTGAATTCGGTGGGCCCCCTGTGGAGGGGAGCGCACCAAACGATCGAGGAAAGGGGTTGGCCTCGCTCCGCCGCCAGCGCCTCGGGAGAGGCAACGGACACACCCAAAGAGCAGTGGACGTTGTCCAGTTGCTCGAGGCGTTCAACCAACCGGTNGACAAGGGTCTGAAAACCACCTGCAAAGGACGCCGTGGCTCCTTTTCTNGGCGTGAACAGCGGGTACGTNGCGTTCATCTTTCGCCTTACNACCGAGGGTTTGACGGGGGGATTGGCTCCGTACTTCGTCATCGAGGGCATCAAAAAATCAGCGTCCACGTTGGCGGCCAGGTCGTTGACGATGCCGAGGGTCATGGCGTCCGCCACAGCGCCGAGCGGAACCGTCTGAGCGACCGATTGTTTGCCCTTGCGAGAGGACCGCACGCCTCGAAGCACCTTCAGNGGGCCNCGNCGCAGAACCANCAGGGGCGACAGTTTCGTCCGCTTTCCGTTGACGTGAATCCAGCGGCTCGAAGCAGCCGGGTTTGACGGAGCNAACGCTTCGCCCAGTTCGAGGTCGCGAACCAGCCGCCAAAACGCAGGGNGGGCCCTCGCAGCGTTGACGGCAACGTCNCACAACCATTCTCCGTTCGACCACGTTTCNACGGCGCCCCCGAGACGGTCGCTTTTTTCGATGAGTTCGATGCGCAAATCGGGTCGTTTGGTCGCCAGACGGTAGGCGACGCAGAGCCCCGAGAGACCTCCACCAACCACCAAGACCGAGCCGGCCTCAGCCAAGCCCTTCGCAACCAGAAGAGGGCGACGAAGTTCGTCGCCGTAACGAGTCCACTCCTCCTCGGAAAACACGCCATCACCTGCTGAGCCAATCGACCGGTTGATGCAGCACGTCGAGCAGGGCCGCTTCGTCGCTGCCGGGTTTTGCTTCGTGACAGTATTCCCAGCGAGCCGTGAGCGGGAGCGACATCAGGATGCTTTCGATTCGTCCGTTGGTCGTCAATCCAAACTTGGTGCCGCGNTCGTAAACGAGGTTGAACTCCACGTAGCGTCCTCGACGAAGTTGCTGCCATGCCTTTTGTTGAGGTGTGAACGGCAGGTCGATGCGACGCTCCAAAATGGGCATGTANGCCTCNAGAAATTTCGAAGCAACGTCGTCCACGAAGGCAAAGCACGCGTCTTTACCGCCGGTGCGCAGGTCGTCGAAGAAAATACCACCAACGCCGCGTCGTTCGCCTCGATGTGGAATGTGAAAGTAATCGTCGCACCAGCGCTTGAACCGCTCGTAATCGGCGACCTCGTGGCGATCGCACGCCGCTTTGTGAACGCTGTGAAAATGAACGGCGTCNTCTTCAAACAGATANGAGGGCGTTANATCAGAACCTCCACCGAACCACCAGCTGCCCTCGCGCTCGCCGTCCCCGCGCTCGAANTAGCGGTAGTTGGCGTGAACGGTGGGGGCCATCGGATTGTGCGGGTGAAGCACCAAACTCAACCCCGTAGCAAAAAACGAGAGGTCGTCGCCGTCGAGGTCGTGCCCTCCGCCCATTTTTGCCGCTGCTTCAGGACTCAGGGTTCCCTGAACCACGCTGACGTTGACACCGGCTTTCTCAAACACNGCGCCGTCGGAAAACACCCGACTTCGTCCGCCTCCACCCTCTTCTCGNGTCCACCGGTCTTCNCGATAGGTNACGCCGTCAATCGCTTCAACCGCTGCGCAGATGGAGTCCTGCAGACGATGAACCATATCGACCATGGTTTCCCTCATGACGAGTCACCCGTGATCAATCGCAGGACGGCTTCGACGCAGTCGATCTTCGCTCCGGGGGCGAAACCGTGGCCGAGATTGAACACGTGNCCGGGGGCGTCACCGGCCTCGTCCAGAACTCGCTGNGCCGCGGCGGTCGCTGCCTCGGGCGAGCCGTGCATGCGNGANGGGTCGAGGTTGCCTTGGAAAGCAAACCGGTCGCCGTGCGCCGTCCGGTTTGCTCGAAGATCGTCTCGCCAGTCCAACGAAACCGCATCGATGTCCAACGTNCGAATCAACCCGTGNAGGTGTGCACTTCCTTTGGCGTAGTGAATGAGCGGTACGCGTCGCTCTGCTCTCTCCCTGAACACCTCAACGGCGCGCTGGGTTGCCGGCAGGGCGATGGCTCGATAGTCGTCCACCGAAAGGAGCCCCGCCCACGTGTCGAAGAGTTGAACGGCGTGCGCTCCACCGTGGTTCACCTGATCGGCCAGCAAATCGCCGACGGCTTCAGCCATTCGCATCAGCAGGCGCTCGGAGGCCTCTCGGTCGGAGAAAACCTTGGCCCTCGTGTTGTGGAACTCCTTGTCGCCCGTCCCGCCGGCCATCAGATACAGGCTGGTCGTCCAGGGGCATCCTGCGAAGCCCAGACGGGCGATGTCGGAACGTTCCTCGCCGATGGCTCTGAGGGCGTCGGCGGCCCACGGTGCGTGCTTGCGTGCTGAAAACGCAGTCCAGTCGTCGACCTCATCGAACGCAAAGGAATCGATTCGGATGCCGCCGCCGTACTCGACCTCGTAGCCNAAGGCAGGCAGCGGGGTGAGGATGTCGCTGAAGACGATGGCGGCGTCCAGTGAGCCGTANCGTTCGAGGGGTTGCATGGTGATGGTGGTGCACAGGTCGAGGTCCTTGCAGCGCTCCCAAAACGAGTGTTCGGCGGCGAGTTTTCGGTATTCGGGGAGGTGACGTCCCGCCTGGCGCATGAACCACACCGGTGTTCGGTCCACCGGTTGACGCTGCAACGCCGCGACGATGCGTTCCATGCCGTTCATGCTCACCACTCCATGGTGGACAGGGCGTCGTCCATGGCCTCAACCATACCGAGAATGTGGCTTTCGTCGTGGGACGTGGAGATGAAACCGATTTCGTAGGCCGATGGAGCCAGCATGTAGCCTCGTTCCAACAGCGCTCGGTGAACATCGGCGTACAGCCCTGCAGCGTCGCTGGGGATTTGGTCGGCTCGAATCGCCGGATCGCCGTCTCCGGGGGAAAGCCAGAACAGACTTTCTCGCCGCACCAGCCTCATCGGATTCCCGTGTTTTTCAAGCACGGCCCCGAGTCGTTCCTCCAACAACGCACCCAGTCGCTCCATGTACTCGTACGCCTCNTCGTCGAGGAGATCGAGGGTCTTGGCGCCTGCGGCCATGGCGAGTGGATTCCCTGACAGGGTTCCTGCCTGATANACCGGGCCGAGCGGTGAGAGCTGTTCCATGATTTCGCTTCGAGCCCCGTATGCACCGACGGGCAACCCTCCGCCGATCACCTTTCCNAGCGCCGTGAGGTCGGGGGTGACCCCGCACATGTCGCCGAAACTCCCCTCTTGGAATCGGAACCCGCTGATGACTTCGTCAAAGATGAGCAGAGCACCGTGCTGGTCGCAAAGAGCCCTCAACCCCTTCAGGAATTCAGGACGCTGAATCAANAGGCCGTTGTTGGCTGGCAGTGGCTCGATGACCACAGCCGCAATGTTGTCGCCGTGTTCGTTGAAGGCATACTCAACGGCTTCGAGGTCGTCCAGCGGGCAGATGAGCGTGGTNGCNACCGTGTCCTGNGGGATGCCGGGGCTGCTGGCGATCCCGAACGTCGCTAANCCGCTTCCTGACGAGACCATCAGGGCGTCGACGTGGCCGTGATAGCAGCCCTCAAACTTCACCAAAATGTCTCGCCCCGTGTACCCACGAGCCAGTCGGACCGCGCTCATGACGGCCTCCGTGCCGGAGGACACGAAGCGAACCTTGTCCATGTGAGCAAAGCGGTTTTTGACCCGTTTGGCCAGTTCGATTTCACCGAGATGCGGGGCACCAAACGACGTTCCGTTCAGCATTTTTTCGTGCACGGCGGCGATGATCTCAGGGTGTGAATGGCCGTGAATCAACGGACCCCACGATTGGACGAAGTCGACCAGAAGATTGCCGTCGACGTCGGTGACGTGGGCGCCNGATGCCTTCTCGAAGTAGATTGGATTGCCGTGCACCGATTTGAAGGCGCGNACGGGGGAGTTCACACCGCCGACGAGGTGTGANAGGGCCTCGTGGTGGAGCTCGTTGGATTTGGTTCGGTTCATGCCAACACCTCATGCCATCCATTGTTTCCTCGCCACCTCTCGGGCGTGGTAGGTAACGATGACGCTGGCGCCGGCTCTTTTGAACGCTGTCAGCACCTCAACCACCATGCCTCGATGGCTGTCCTTGCTCGACTGGGCGCTCATCACCATGGCGTATTCGCCGCTCACGTTGTAAACGGCAACTGGACGAACGACGGTGTCGGCAATTTTTCGGACCACGTCAAGGTAGGGAAGACCCGGTTTNACCATGATGATGTCGGCGCCCTCCGTCTCGTCGAGGTTGGCCTCGAGCATCGCTTCTTCGTAGCCGGAGCGGGTGTCCATCTGATGGGTCGCTCGGTCGCCAAACTCGGGGCTCGACTGTGCGGCGTGACGAAACGGCCCGTAAAANGANGAGGCGTATTTGACCGAGTAAGAGAGAATNCCCGTGCTGGTGGCACCGGCGGCCTCGAGGGCCCCGCGAATGGCGGAGACGCGCCCGTCCATCATGTCCGATGCGCACACGTAGTCGGCTCCAGCGGCAGCGTGGGAAACGGCTACTTTGCACAACACGTCCACGGAAGCATCGTTGACGATTTCGCCGTCGTGGACCAAGCCGCAGTGGCCGTGATCNGTGGCGGTGCAAAGNCACACGTCCGTCATCACCACCACCTCGTCGCCAAACGTTGACTTGATCTCCGTGATGGCGCGGTGGAGGTGGGAACCGTGGTTGTGCGCTTCGGTGGCCTCGGCGTCCTTGGCGTGCGCAGCCACCACACCGAACAGCATGACCGCTTTGAGGCCGTGCGAAGCGTCCTCTGCAATGGTTTTCAGCAAGACGTCCACCGACTGCTGATGGATGCCGGGCATCCCCTCGATGGGATCGTCCACGCCCGTGCCGTCAACCACAAAGTGCGGCTGGACCAGTGAATCCAGCATGCCGTCGCCGAACAACAGGCGACGGCGAGCCGCTGTCCAACGGTTGATGCGAGGACGGATGTTCATTCTGGTTCCCCCCGGTTGTCCCTCCACCATTCCACGAGTGCGTCCGTTGTGGGGCCTTTGAGGACCGAAACNTGGCAGTTGCGGAAGTGATCAAGCGATGCTATGGTTGACCTTGCGTTCTCTCCCATACAAAGAATGTCGCGCGGGACTTTCAGACGATTTTCTGCCCACGATCGAGCCGAGGAGGCCGATGAGAGAACCAACACGTCGTCGGGATTCACCTCGACGGGCTTGAGTTTCTTCGGCGTGTTTTCGTAGCCGATCCACGAGGTTACGGCGTAGCCTGCCTCNCGCAGGGTCTCCTCAAACTCCGGNGACGCAAGGCTTGAGCGGGGCAGCATGAGGGCCGTCGNGATTGGGAANCGTTCCNTGATGTACGNCCCCAACTGCTGAGCGTTTCGAGCCTTTGCGCACACGGCCACGGTCACGCCCAAGCGAAAGCACGCACGAGCGGTACCCTCACCGATGGCCAACCACGGGATGCGACCGATGTCGGGGTTGGAGGCCGCCGCCNGGACGGCGCACTTGGCCGCAAACGGCGAGGTCAGCACCAAGTAGGGCCAATCCCGCTTGCTTGTGGTTTCAGCAAGAAAATCACGCGGCCAAGCGTCGAGGCGAGGCTCAAGGTCAACCGCAGGGAGGTTCTCCATGCCGATACCGTTGTTGGAAAGAACCAGGGAAATGCGGTCGGAATTCAGGGTCGANATGTAGCGNGGTTGCCCGGGTTTGAGGGCAACGGTTTGAAGGGCCTGCTGNGGAAGNNGCAGTTCGACATCGGCCAGAGGTCCTTCGTAAGCGAAGGTGGTGAACGATGTGCCCTGACAGAAAATCGCGCGCCAGTTTTCAGGCGAGACCTTGAGGCGCACCTTTGCCCCACGAACACCGATGCCGGCCGGGTAAAGACAGCCGCCGCCTGCCTCCTTCAGCAAACGACGTTCGGCGAGAACAGCGGCCTCGGTCGCAGGATGGTTGAGGACGGCGCGTAGGTCCTCCATCGCCTCAAACCGATCGGCAAGGCAGTGCACCGCTATGGAGCCCTGACCGGGCGCCGTGGGCCAATCNTCCTCAGCGATGCGAAGAGCGGAAAGCTCGCCTTTGAGGTCGTCAAGCGCTCCCGTGCTGTTCAAACGGCGCAGACCGACCTCAGCGAGGACAACGGCGTCAACGCGCCCCTCGAGGAGACGGCGAATCCGGGTCTCAACGTGGCCACGAACCGCCAGCGGAATGATGTCGGGCCGCTGGCTCAACAAAAAGGATTGACGCCGACCCGAAACGGTGCCGAAGGTCGCACCGGTTGGGAAGCGTTCCAACAACGATGCGAGCGGCTCGGCTGCGTTGTGAGCCAACATGGCGTCGAGGGAGTCCACCGCATCGTCTCGCCGCATGAGCACAACGTCGTTGGTGGAACCCCGCTCGAGATGAGCCAACGANACGATGTTNGCGTCGACGTCAACGGGGACGTCTTTGGCGGAATGGACGGCGATGTCGACCTCTCCGGAAAGCAGGCGGTCGTCGATGGCATGAATGAACTGCCCCACNGAGGCCGAAAGTTGACCGCCCAGGCTGCGGTCACCCGTCGAGGTCAGAGGGACCAGTNCCGCATCGTNGCCTGCCTTGACGAGTNCATCCCGTACGGTGGTCGCTTGCCACATGGCGAGATTGGATGCGCGCGTCCCGATTCGGATGGTCATGAAGTCCCCCCGGCGGCCATGCTTTTCTCGTTCAGTACAAGAACGGAGCGCTTGACCTCGTGGTCGACGTGAGCGATGATCGCTGAGCTGAGCGTTCGAGGGGTGTTGGCCACGAAATTGGAGAGTTCGGAGAGGTGGAAGGCCGCAGGTTGATGGCAAATCCACGTGGCGATTTCACGAGCAAAGGCGCGGAGCTGAGGGACATCGCTCTGAGAGGCGTGCGGAGACGTTTCCCACGTGGTGGCCATCCGTTCCATCGTTCCGTACACGAGCGCTCGGAACTGTGCTTTCGTTTTGTTGGTCAGGGCNTCGTTGAAGCGTTGCTGAACGTCGTCGATGATGGCCTCGCTCTGAGCGATGGTCGACTCGTAGTTCCACTCCTTTCCGAGGTTGTGGGACGTCTTGATCCAGTGTTCCATGCCCAGCAGCGTCTGGTCTTCGGTGGTGCCCGAGACGTGGATGGAGGGTGGCCACGAGAAATCCATGAGCGTTGCTGGACCTGTTTTGGGGAGGGGGTTGTCGGCGTGGTACGTCGCATCCGCGTTGCGAATGGTGGAGATAACCANGTCGAGATCGTGCGTTCCGCCCGTCCATTCCTCGTACGANATCANCGTGCAGGCTCGGGCGAGTTCGGGGTGGCGGTCCGCCGAGCGAGCAGGGTCCCGGGAGACCACCAAGATGTTGCGCTGGTCGGCTTCAAGGAGCGCCTCGACGGCTTTTGCGCCCATCTCACCGAAGCCCAACACGGCGGCGTTCATTTCTCCGCGTTGAGCNAGCAGATCGTCCAGAGCAGACGTGGCGAGGCTCAGCATGGATTCGGTCGTCTGTGTGAAGCCGAGTTGCTTTCGNATTGAACGNTTGGCCGAAATCACGTGTTCGAAGAACGCTGAATTGTAGTGGCTGATGAGTTCGTTATCACGGTGGAAGTTCACCGATTTGCGAAACTGCGACATGACCTGAAGTTCACCCATCATGAACGANTCCAGTCCGCTGCAAATCTTCACGAGTTGGCGCCAAGCATCCGTCCCCTCGTAGAGCTCAAACGGTATTTGCTCCGCTCCGTTGAGGTTGGAGATCTTGGTACCGAGNTCCTCGGGTTCAATTCCAAAGCCCACGTAAAGCACGCGGTTGCACGTCGAAAACTCGAACACTTCGGAACCGGTGAAATCACTGATTTTTCGGATGTACTTCGACCGGTCCTCAAGCGAGATGCCTTCGGTGGTGAGCTCTTTGGCGGAGTCGATGGTGTCGGCCGTGAATTTTAGGGCGGCCAGCGAAACCAATCCGGAGGAAGGGTTGTCCTCCTCGGCTCNCGCAGAGGCTGGTTTTGCCTCCTGCAANTGNGTCAAATTGACCAGCGTATCGCTCACGCTCCCCCTCACCCGATGNGATGCAACGAACTGGCTTTTAGGAACCTTTGTGTNCNAAGTTTTGCCGGGTCCTGATAGGTCGCTTGACGAGATTCTATCATACCGATCAAAACCGCTGCACTGCGAGGCCATAAAACCTTCAAAAAATGCGGTGTTCGATGGAGGAAAAAATTTCCCAGGAACCCCGGTCTCCGCGCCGAGAGGACGGTAAACACCGCGAGCGCGAACGTTCAGGGAAACAGAACGGTTTCTGAGCCCGACACCCATTGTTTTTCTTTGCGCATGCACCGTTTGAATTCGTCCGACTCGAGGTGCCTGGACAGCCAATCGTGAACGTTGGACCACGGCTGGGCGTCAAACCAGTCCCGATCGTGGTTGGCAAACTGGCGCACGAACGGGAAGAGTGCGTCGTTGAGTTGAGCCGCAAAGGCCGAGCCCTCACCCAAACGGACATCGAGGTCGACNAGGTAGGCTGAGGCCAACGTGCGATGTTCCACTTCGTCCACGTCGTCGTAGCGGTTCGGGTACTTGTACCGGTCCAGGTGGAACTTGAATTCCTCATCGTTGCGTTCCACCCAGTGCGCTTCCTCCTCGCTGAGTTGCCAGTCGAGCACGTGCTGCATGATCTCAAGGCTCTCCTCNATGACCGTGCCGTCGGGCAGCAGGAGCACGGGCACCGTACCCTTGGGTGAAATCTCCATCATGTGTTCAGGGCGGTCCCGCAGGACGACTTCTCGGAGTTCAACTTCGTACCGTTCTCGAACGATGGACATCCGAGCCCGCATGGCGTANGGNCAGCGGCGAAAGGAGTAGAGTACGGGGNGCGGCATGTGCACGCTTCCTGCATCACTCGGGTGGTGTTGGCGGAGCGTAGCCGCCGTCAACCGCTTCCTGAACGGTGGCCATGTCGGCGTCNACCATCATTTGAACGAGTTCCTCAAACGAGGTCTTGGGNACCCAACCAAGTTCCTTTTCGGCCAGGGCAGGGTCGCCGATGAGCAAATCCACCTCGGCGGGACGGAAGAACTTNGGNTTGGTGCGCACGCGCACGACGCCGTTCTGGTCNGTNGCGATGGTGTCNACGCCCTCNCCCGACCACGTGAGGTCCATGCCGACNTGGGAAAAGGCGAGGGAAATCATGTCCCGTACGCTGTGCGTGCGTCCTGTGGCCACGACGTAGTCGCCGGGCTTGTCCTGNTGAAGCATGCGCCACTGCATTTCGACGTAGTCGCCGGCAAAGCCCCAGTCTCGCTTGGCGTCGACGTTGCCGATCCACAAACATTCATCGAATCCGTGAGCGATGCGAGCGGCGGTCATGGTCACCTTGCGGGTCACGAACTCCAAGCCTCGACGTGGACTCTCATGGTTGAAGAGAATCCCGGTGCAGGCAAACATGTCGTAGGATTCACGGTAGTTTCGGGTGATTTCGAAGGCGAACACCTTCGCGCAGCCGTAAGGCGAACGAGGGTGGAACGGCGTCAGTTCGGTTTGAGGGACGTCGCGAACCTTGCCGTACTGCTCGGAGGAACCGGCTTGATAGAAACGACAGTGGGGCGCATGCTTGCGAATGGCTTCGAGGCAGCGCAGAGCGCCAAGACCGGTGATGTCAGCGGTCATCATGGGCGAGCGCCACGATTCGGGGACGAAGGACATGGCGCCGAGGTTGTAGAATTCGTCGGGTTGGGTCTGGTTGACGGCGTTGTCAATGGAGTTCTGGTCGGCCAAATCGCCGTTGAGCAGGTGGAACTTGTCGTTGCTCATCAGGTGGTTGATGAGGCTGCGACCGGAGGTCGGCTGGGAAACACGACGCACCAACCCGTAGACGGTGTAGCCCTTCTCGAGGAGGAGCTCTGCGAGGTAGGAGCCGTCCTGTCCGGTGATACCGGTTACCATGGCCGTCTTGCCGCTCATGGTAAACCGTAGATGCCTCCCTTTTTCAAACGGTCGCGTGGATGGCGAGAGGCAATGACCACCGTGAACCAACAATCATGGGTGGATTTGAAAGGGGAGAGGACGGCCTTCCCTTTGATGGCTCAACAGGAGGGTGAGACGACCAAGCGTCCACGTGTCCTCATCGTTCGTGGTTCGTTTGGAGCCCTGGGGGGAGCCGAGCGGGAGTTGCTTCAACTCGTCTGCGCCGTGGACCGTCGATGGGAGGTGACCCTTGCGACGCTGGACCTCCCCGCTCACGCAAAGGACCTTCTGGGCGAGGCGGACGTTCGCTTGTGCACGCCCGAGAACACGGTTGTTTGGCCCACGGGTGCACGCGCTGAGATGACCGCTGGTGCCAGTAAACGCGCAGAAGCGCTCTGGAACGAGGTGCCGATTCCGTGGGAAGGCATCGACGCTGTCCACCTTTCGGTGTGCAGAGGCACGCTTGAGATTCTTCCTTTGATCCCCGCTCATCTTCCGGTGCACTACCACTGCCTCGAACCACCTCGTTGGCTGTACGAGGACGTGCTTCATCGTCGCCTCGACGGGAAACCAAAGCGTCCGTTGTGGTTGACCCGTCTGCTGTTCACCGTCCAACGTCGCCGAGACCGTGCGTTCGTGAACATGCTTCTCAATCGACCCGGTGCTTCGATTTCGGGCAACTCGATGTGGATTCAGCGTCGATTGAAATCGGTGTACGGTTTGAAATCCAACCCGACCAAAGAAAACGGTGAACCTCCCGTCCGGGACGACGCAGGGCGTCCACTGGAAGCAACGCATCTCATGCACGTCATCAACATCGAAGCGTGGCCCACCGAAGCGAGTGCTGAGGAGATCAGCGCTCTCGAAGCGGCACCGGAACCGCCCCAGCCTTACGTCATGACCGTGGGTCGGATGTCGCACGTGAAGGGGACGTGGGCAACGTTGAGGTCGCTCCGGGGAACCGGCTTTGGGTTGGTTCACGTCGGTGGTGGCGATGCTGCTGACAAGGCCGCACTTCACGCCGAAGCCAAGCGATTGAACGTCCCGCTCGTGTGCATGCCGCGACTCTCCCAGCCCGCCTTGGTGGGCTTGGTTCGAAACGCTCACGCCATGGTCAGTCACGCTCATCACGAACCGTTTGGCCTGACGCCGATCGAAGCCATGGCGGTGGGCACGCCCGCCCTCATGGTGGACGAAGGTGGGTTCCAATGCACCATGTCGGGCGTTGATTCAGGCCGTCTCTTGCGACGCGACGACGAAGGTGCGTGGACCCAAGCCTATGAGGAAGCCAAAAACCCCGATGTTCGTCGGGCATGGGCGGAGGTTGGCCGACCGTACGTCGAGGCCAAGTTCACCCTCCCCGTCCAAATCGCTGCTCTCGAGCGCATGCTGGGGTTGTAAGACCCGTTCTTGAATCCTTTATGACCCCTAAACAAACAGGTCCTTCATGAACGAAGAGCAATCGCCGCGAAACATGCTGCTGGTCGGTGCAGGGGGCATCGGGACACACATGGCTGAACTTCTGGTCGCCGGCCTGAGAAGGGTCAACCTCCAAGGCAGCATCACGCTGATGGACGCCGACATCGTTGAAGCCTCAAATTTGGGCCATCAACGCTACGCACCGGCGGACATCGGCCGGGCCAAAGTCACCTGCATCGCCGAGCGGTTGGACGATGAGACCTCCTCGCTGCGCGTCAACGCGGTGGTCCAGAACCTGCGCCGTGAGTCCCAGTTCAACGATTACGACCTGGTCGTGGTCTGCGTGGACCGTCCGGAACCTCGTCGACTTGTTCACGGATTGAAGGTTCCGTGGCTTGACGTTCGCTGCAGCGGCGATGGTTGGATGGCGCTGTCCTCGAAATCCGAGCCCACGCTCCTTGCAACGATGACGCCCGACCACGAACCGGCGAGCTGTCAAGTCGCCGGTGCACTCGAGGCTGGAAATCTGGAATTTGGATTTGCTGTGGCGGCTGCCTTTGGGGCTCAATGGGCGTTGCAAACATGGCGAGGTCGTGCGGCGCCCGTGCAGTCCATGGGCAGCCTGACCTACGGGGCGCTGGCCTTTCCGGAGGTGAGCGCATGATTCAACTCCCCGACGCTCAGGAACTTTCGCTTGACGACGAGACGTGGGCGCGTGCCTGTCGTGCAGCAAGCGAGCGACGCGTCGACGACGTCGATTTGCTGGCCGCACAAACAACCCTGTCAGAAGCAGGTCGTTGGGACGGCGTGTACGTCCTCTCGGTGATGGCGGGTCTGGAAACGTCGGTCCTGATCGACGCCGACGACCGTGTGTTCATCGATTGGGGTACGGCAGGACAGGTCACCCTCCAACCGCCCGTTGGCGGACGCCTTCCGTTCAAACTCTGGGTCCACACCCACCCGCGATTTGCAGCCTACTGGAGCAGCACCGACACGAACAGCCTCAGCCTTGGCGCACGAATCCTCGAGTCCGCAATGGTGCTGGGACAGCCGGGCCCGAAACACAGCAACAATCGGTCCATGGTGGCCGTAGAGGACACCTCGATGCTTGGCGATGCCGGTCCGTTGAGCCACTGGACCGACGAAGAACCCGTTCCTTGGGGCGAGTGGTACGTTCAAAACAACATCGCGACGGAGGAAATGGAATGACAGCGCGTGGACCAAAGGACGACGAAGAACGATTCAAGGCCCTCATGGCCATTCTCAACGGACGGGGACGAAGCATCGCTGAAGTCGTTGAGGAACTGACCGGTGAGGCGCCTTCAGAGGAGACGGTGGAAGCCGTCAAAAACAGGCTTCAAATGGCCCAAGAAAGCGGTGAACAGGTCGACATCGCTGCCGTGGTTCAATCGCTCAGCGATTTGGCAAGCCGTTGGGCTTGATCACTGGTTCGTGTACGCCGGTCGGCGGTTTTCAATGAGCGCCGAAAGGCCCTCAAGGGCGTCTTTGGTCGAGAAAATCGCATTCAAACCGTCAAGTTCCAATTTGAGACCGCTCTGCAGGTCGGTCGTGGCCGTGGCGTCGATCAAATCGCTGGCCATTCGAAGACCGATGGGGGCCGTGAACGAGAGGCTCTTGATTTGACGAGCAACGATTTTTTCTTCTCGATCAAAGCCGTCAGGGCATTCGCCGTTCATCAGCACGGCCATGTTCTCGTCGGTGAAGAACGAGGACGCAAATTGTGCCACGGGTGAGGAAGGGTTGGCGGGCTGGCCGGGGTATTTCTCAGAGGGTTTGCCCTCTGAAGCAAGGGTCTGAACGCAGTCGTCCACGGAGGCAACATCGACCAGGTGAGTGACCAGGCCGAGGTCGGCTGCGGTGCTGGCATCCATGAAATTGCCAGCGAGGACGGCCCAACGAGCGGCGGGAATACCGCAGATGCGGGCTGGACGCTGCGACCCACCGAGGCCGGGGTAGATGCCGATGGAGGTTTCTGGGAACCGGAATTGGGTGCGTCGTGTGCCGATTCGATAGTCGCAAGCAAGCGCCAATTCCAGCCCTCCACCAAGCGCCAGCCCCGTGGTCAGAGCAATGGTTGTCTTGCTGGATGTCTCAAGCATGTTGAGCAACTCGTGACCGTCAGCGGTGAAGTCGTAAATTTCCGGTATGGCGTCGGCGCGAATCTTGTCCACGAAGAACTTCACGTCAGCTCCGGCGACGAAGGCCTTGCCGGCACCGTCCACCACGATCGTGTGAACGGCTTCGTCGGCGTTGGCGTCCGCCACGGCTTGGGTCAATTGACCCACCACGGTCACGTTGAGCGCGTTCATGGCCTCGGGTCGATTGATGGTGATGGTGGCCACACCGTTGCTAACGGTGCTGTCGACGTACGAAAAATCCCAAGCTGCATCGCCCTGGTCGGTGAAGAACGCAGGGACGTTCCAGCCCTCACCTGCGGTCTCAGCGTAGGCGTTTGCCATTCGGCAAGCCTCAGAAACACCGATGCGATTCATCATTTCAAAAGGACCTCGGGCCCATCGCAGACCAACCTTTGCGCCACGGTCCACGTCTTCCATGCTGCAAACGTCTTCATCAACGATTTGAGCAGCCACGCCGAACACAACCCCGAGTAACCGCTCGGACACCGCTGCATACTGTTCATCCGTGTAGGCTGCGTCCTCGGAAACATCCCACGCTTCGTTGGCTTCCACAAGCGCTCGGAGGTTATCGGCCCCGGTGTAGCGGGGCGTCTCGAGTTGTTCAGCAAGATAATCGGTGGAGTGGAGAGCAATCGGGGGCCCTGTGAGGTTCATCAGACCGAACGGACCCAAACCAATGCGGAACGCCTTGCAGGCAACGGCATCGATTTGGGCAGCGTTGGCGACGCCCTCCTCCAAGAGCAAGCAGGCCTCGTTGAGCCACGGGACAAAGAAACGGTTCACCACAAAGCCGGGACGGTCAGCGCAAACGATCACCACTTTTCCGAGCATCTTGCAGTACTGGACGACCTTGTCAATGGTTTCTTGACTGGAGGATTGGGCGGGAATGACCTCGACCAGACGGTTCTTGGCCGGGTGGTAAAAGAAGTGCAGACCAACGAACCGATCGGCGCGACCGGTTGCCTCTGCGAGAGCGTTCACGGAAAGCGACGAGGTGTTGGAGGCGAGGATGGTGCTGTCGCCGCACGCTTCGTCCAGCGCGTTGAAGACAGCGGTTTTGACATCGAAATCTTCGAACACGGCTTCGATGACCAAATCGGTGTCCTCTGCTGTGTTCTCGACACCCACGACACCCGTGATTCGATGTTGAATTGATTCGACTTGGGCCGGGGAAAAGATACGTCGCTCAACGGCTTCGCTGAGGAAATCTGCGATGATGGATTGACCGCGTTCAACCCACTGAAGCTCTCGGTCAACCATCTGGACGTCGAATTCTTCCTGTGCACTCTTTTGCGCAATGCCCGAGCCCATGTTGCCTGCGCCGACGACGGCCACGCGGTGAATAGGTTCCATGAATCCTCGGAAATCAAGACACCTAATAAGAATCTGTAGTGGAATCTTCCACACCGCTCACAGCGAACGGTACGCTGCGGCCATGTTTTCAACGAACGCTTCCGATGAAAAGCGCTTGGCGTGTTCCATCAACCGCTCGTCGGCGACGTGATGCTGGCTCAACGTCCAAGCCGTGTGATGCTCAGCAAGAGCGATGCTCCACGCATCGAGATCACCCGCCTGCAGGCATGTTCCCTCGGGCATGAGCTCGTTGTGCGCCGGGAGATCTGAACACAAAACCGGACATCCTGACGCCATGGATTCAACGGGTGGATAGCCAAAGCCCTCTGCAGCACTCGGGAACAAAAGAGCGTCCGCTGTGTGTCGCAGCTTCATCATGGCCTCGTCGTCGAGGCGAGGATGCACGACCACCTCCATGTCCAGACCCCCCAGCAAAGCCTGCGTTTCCTTGCTCTGATCGCCGGCGACGTGAAGCACCGAGCTCCCCTTGAGGTCGTCGCTGGCGGACCTCAGCAGCTCGACGAGAAATCGAAGTCGCTTCCGGGGGTCGTCCGACCCCACGTACAGGAGGTTGAACTTGGTGTTCTTTGGCCGCCCTTCGGTCGGTGCATAGCGTTGCGTCTCAAGACCGAGCGGGACGGTGATGGCTTTGACGCCTGGGAACGCCTCAACGCACATCCGACGCGTGTGCTCGGAGTCGCACACCAACAGGTCGGCTCGCCTCAACCCGGAACGCAATTTTGAGAGGTCGACCCTTCGGGCCAGCCCCGGCGATGCATCGCCGACCTGAACGGCATCGTCCCGCACGTGCACGCCGCCTTTCAGGATGGGAACGTTCACCTCACGAGGGTAGAGGTGAAACACGTCGTGGACCGTCACCACCACCTTGGGGCGGCCCGGTGACCGGGCCGGTACGAGATGGGCCTGCTCCTGGTCGGTGATGTGAATCACATCCTCGGGCCCCATGTGTCGCCTGCAGAAGCGTCGAACCGTTCTGGGGTGTTTGCTCCAACGATGGCGCAAGCGTGCGAAAGCCGAGGATTGCTCNGGGTACTCCAGCGTTGAGAGCACGGTCAAGCCNGGAAAACGCCCGGCGCGATGGTGTTCAACCAAAGCACTGTGCGCTCCACCCAAGCCGGAATAGGGCGTCAATGCCCCGCCCCGTACCAGCAGCACTCGACGGGCGTCGGTGGAGGTTGAGGGCGAGGCCATGGTCCGAGGACGCAGCGCCGCTTCTTGAATGGATGACCTCTCATGGTCGGCACGACGTTGGTTGCTGACGTTCATGGCAACGGTGTGGAAAAGAAATCAAGTAGTGTTGTTGATTCGGAACACCGAGCGCCCATGCCTGAACCGCCCATGTCCATTCCTCTCAACCATTTTACGGCCATTGAAAACAACATCCAGACCACGATTGATGCGGGCACAAAAATCCGTACCATGCTGGCCAAACACTCCAGCCAAGGCCCCTACAACGCCGAATGGGAGGTNGAAGCCGCTGTTGAAGCNCTTCATGTCTTCGCCTCACGGTGGACGATTGAAATCCTCGCTACGCTGTACATCACCGGNCCACGACGGTTCAACGAGATGAAGAAGATGCTCTCCGGCATCTCGAGTCGCACCCTGTCGGACAAGCTCCGGTTCCTCACCGAGGAGGGACTGGTGCTGAGGGTGGTGACCGACGGTCCGCCGGTGAAGGTCAGCTACGAATTGAGTGCGCACGGAAGGACGTGCGGTCGGCTGCTTTCGCCGCTGGTGGCTCACCTCAAAATGGTCGCCGGTTCGGTCGTCCAGGGCTGACGCCATCAGCGCTCAAACGAGCGATGGATTAAGGGAGGAGAAGGACAACCTTCCTCGCATGCCTCTGCTTGCTCAGTGGACTCGCCAGCGTCCGTGGCTCGCTGCGGGGTTAACGACTGCAGCCAGCGGTGTTGCCGGAATTGCAGGTGGCCTCGCCACCGCTGCCGGCACCGTTGGCGCCATGGCCATCGGCGGGATCTCAACCCGCGCCAGGTCGCATGAACATCCCCTTCGCAGACGAATCCTCTCCACGCTCGAGGCTCGTCCTGGACTCTGCTACAGAGAACTTCAGACGGTGTTGAACACGGCCAACGGAACGTTACGCCATCACCTCGACGTTCTGCAAACCCGTCGAGCGGTCACCGTGATGCCCGTCAACGGCCGGACGTGTTACTTCGCCGGTGGTCCGAGTCAGGTGGAGGTGCTTCGAAGCACCGTTGTTGGCGAACATCGAATGGCTCAACAACTTCCCATTGGCCTTTCTCCCGTGCAGCGATTGATCCTCGAAAACATCCATCGAGACGGCGTACCGAGGTCCCAAGCCGCCCTCGCTCGACGATTGGGTCGCACACGCGCCACCGTCCACAGCGCTGTCAAGGTGCTCCGCCGTCGTGGAATTCTACGTGAAGACTCNATCGAGCTGATGCCGCACATCGACCTGGACACGTACACCCGGGCTGGCGGAGTGGACTACGAGTTCGTCGACGAACGACGAGCGGTCTCGTCGTCGTGAAATGATTTACGAAATGTGTCGCTTGAGCGGCATTTGGTGCACAGCCTTCAAAGACCCACGGCACCGCCAAAGGACCATGTTCTCCGTGCGCTTGGTTGAGCACCCGCTGCCCACCACCGAACGCGACGTTGACGGCCTCATCGCATGGATGATCGACACGCTGTCCCTGGTTCGAAAACGGGGCGACGCCACGGCGGACCACGGCCGTGCCGGACCCGTGCATCGCTTGCTGCGAGACCACCTCNTNGGCCATCCTGACCGAAGTTGGGATGCGCAGATGTTGGCCGATGAACTGGCCCAAATGCCGGCGTCGTTGAACCACCATCTGTCGAGACTTGTCGAGACNGGTCTGATCGGATTTACGAACGAAGGCAAGGGCTGGCGGAAGTACTACCTTCGCGGCGGTTCACTCAGCAACGCCGTCGCCCATCTTCAGCAGCACGGTTCAATGGTGCTGCAGCAACGGTTTGAACTCGTCAACCAGCGGTGGACGCGGTCAGGCGAACCGTTGCCCGTTGAACTCCCCCAGGACGAGAGTGCACCGTTTTCCATCGGACTTGTGGATCATCGTCCCCTGCCGGATGAAGCCGTGGGTAGCCTGTTGTCGTACTGGATGAACGATTTTGGTCTCTTGGGTGAGCGACCGGGAGCGGAAATCCAGGAGGATTCCATCTCCGTGCGTTTGTTTTCNACGCTCCTGGAGCGAAATCTACCGCTCTCGCTTGACGAAGCGACCGAACTTCACGGAGGACAAAAAGCACGAATTGGACGGATTCTGGAACGATTTCGCGCCACGGGAATGGTGGAGCGTGTCGCTCGAACCGACCGTCTAAACACGGCTCTCTGGACGGCGATGACCTCGCAGCATCAGCGTCGAGGCGAGGATTGGATGCTCAAAAAAGGTGGATTTCAGCGGCTGCTCAACGAACAACAGCAATCGGGACTGCTCAAGGCGCTCGCGCAGGGTTCGCTGTCCGTTGAGGACGTCGCAAATCACTTGAGCACCGTGGAAGCGCGGGAACAGATGCTGCTCCTGAACTTGCTTGGNGGCCGCCTCCCCATGGGGTACCGCATGTCCGGTGCAAGCGCATCNGCGGTGCAACGACGCGTGCAGGACCGGCTGGACCGAGTCATGCGACGCATGGTGCGCGTGGCAGGATTGCTCGACGAAGCGCTTGCGGCGTCCAAGGGCTCATCTTGAACGGTGATTTCATGGCGTCGTTCATCGCTGCAAAACGTGGTCCTTGGGACGGGGAAGCCCGTCCCCTTCACCTGGCGCCCATGTCCGGGGTGACCGACCTGCCCTATCGCCTGCTGGCAAAGGAATGCGGCGCCGACTTCACCATCACGGAATTCACCAATTCCACCGCATTAACTCGGGAAGCGGCCACGTCCTGGCGCCGGATGGAAACCCACGAATCCGAGGTCCCGTTCATTCCCCAAATCTTCGGCGGGGACCCCGGGGACATGGCGACGGCCGCCGAGATGCTCGCACCTGCCGCTGACGTGATCGACCTCAATTTTGGATGCCCAGCCCCCAAGGTGACCAACATCTGCGCTGGAGCAGCGCTGATGGGTGAACCCGACCGACTGGTCAACATGGTAAGCACCATCGTGGATCGCGTGAACGTACCCGTGACGGCCAAGATGCGGCTTGGAACGGGTGGAGCGATGAAAAACAACTCGACGGAACTGTGTCAGCGACTGGAGCAGGTGGGCGCCCAGCGCCTGTGCATCCACGGACGAACGCTGAAGCAGCGGTATTCTGGAGAAGCGGATTGGNCNAGCATCAGGGANGCGGTTGACGCCGTGGAAGTCCCCGTGGTGGCCAACGGCGACGTGGTGGANGCTGCCTCCGCCGCAGCGTGTCTCGAACACACCGGTGCGTCGGGCTTGATGATTGGACGCGGTGCAATTGGACGACCGACCGTGTTTTCCGACATCAAAGTCGGGCTGGGTTGGATGGAACCCGACGACTTGCCTTGGGTTCACTCCAACGAAAACTGGTACGACCTAACGGACGTNGGGCAGGCGTTTGCTTCCCGCAAATGGTGTTGGGACCGCTACATCGAACTGTCCGAAGCCACCGTTGGCATTCAAGGCAAATGGATGCAACGACACGCCATCGCCTTCACGAAAGGATTGCCCGGTGCGAAAAAAATTCGGACGCTCATGCATCAACAGGAAACCGACAAAGCACGAGCTGAAGCCATCAGCGGGTTCCTTGCCAAACCGGTGTAGGTTCAGAAGGTCGATTCCCAGTCTTCCAGGGAGTTNTCCTCGCGACCTGCCCATTCTTCGTCGGTGGTCTCACCGCGAACCTTCAACACTTCNCGTGCAAGAAGCCAGTAGATGAGGGCCAAGGAGCGGCGGCCCTTGTTGTTNGCAGGGAGAGCGATGTCCACGTTGCGCAGGTGATTGTTGGCATCGACAATGCCGACGATGGGCAATCCGGAGGCGACGGCTTCCCGGAGGGCTTGTTGGTCGTTGGCNGGGTCGGTGACNAAGAGAATGTCCGGTTCGATGTAGGAGCGAAGAGCTGGGTTGGTCAGCGAACCCGGGATGAANCGACCCACGGCGGAGTGTGCGCCNATCGCCTCTGCAAATTTACGGGCCGGTCGCTGTCCGTACTGTCGAGCGCTGACNACCATGATGGACGGGGCGTCGTACGTGTTCANCAGCGCAGCAATGGAGCGAATGCGTGCGTCCGTGGTTGGAATGTCAAGGAGGTAAAGTCCGTCTTCTCGGACTCGGTCGATGAAGCGGCTCATGTCAGCACTCTTTTGTTGAGTCCCGATGTTGACGGCGTTCTCCTCGTAGGTTTCAGCGGACACGAGCAAACTGGCTTCTTCGGACATGTTGAACCACAGCAAGCCGCCCACAGACCCCCTGTATTAAACCGCTTCGTCGCAGATTGTCTTCAACCAAGCTTGAAAATGAAGCCGCACACCTCNGAAGAGGACTCAATAAANAGACGGGTTTTCGCCGGCCCATGACGGGGGATGCGGCCACAGCAAGCGGCTCAGCACCGACCCACCCCCACGCCACGCAGGNTGAAGACGGCCGCTGGCTTGGAAGCGACGGCCAACCGCTGCCCGTGAGCGCAAGCGACCTTGAACGCTTCACCTACTGCCCGCTTTCATGGCATCTTGCTGCAACGGGAACGAGCGGGAAGAGCGATGCGATCGAGCAGGGTCGCGAGGACCACTTGGCCATCCACGAATCCATCGCCCGTTTGCANGACCATCAACACGCAACNAAACGAAGCCTGATGATTTGGCAGTGGTGGTACGCCGTTATCGTGGTGCTCCTCATCGACACGATTGCGGTTCAATACATCGACGACCTCGGCCTCAACATCCTTGACTTTTCGAGAGGCTTGGCGGCCGGAGCGCTTGCATTTCTNCTCGTCGGCATCGCCGCNGTNCTGCTGCCGTGGCGAAAAGCAATCGGGTTGGACGAGNCGTTTCGTCCGGAACTCAACGGACGTCGCGAAACCATTGACCCGGTGTTTGAGCCTCGTGGATTCATGGGAGGTTGGCTCCAAGGTGGGGTTCTCGAGGTGTCGATGTTTGTCTCAGCCATCGTTCTTGCCCTGCACTCNATCGCCCTGTTGTTTGCACAAAACCGGGAACAAGCAGCCTACATCCTTGGNTTAACCACCATNGGATGGACGCTCCTCGCCTCGGCGGTCCTGCGGCGCGCCTTGAAAAATNACGAACAAGCAGGCGATATCGCCCAAACCAACGACCTCAGCGTNCACGACGAGGTTTCGTATTCCGATGACGAAAAAACCGCCAGCCTCNTGATCGACGGGACGACCGGGCTGCGCGGGCGACCCGACCAAATCGTCATCATCGATTCTGAGTTCATTCCCGTTGAGCAAAAGACGGGGAAGGTTCCCAAACGCCCGCACGACTCCCACCGCCTTCAGGCGCTGGCGTATGCGCGACTGGTCGAGANGACCACCGGTCGTNCACCACCGTACGCACTGCTTCGATACGGACCGGAAAACCTGCACAAACTGCCGTGGAACGACGANGCAAAAGACGAGCTAAACGCCCAGATCAAAGCGGTCCAGCGAGCGATGGGCGAAGGTGGAGCNCGCCGAAATCACGAGCGCCCGGGGAAGTGTCAGAACTGTTCACGGCGCCACGCATGCAACGATTCTCTCGTCTGAATCATTCGCAGGTTTCCACCAGTGGGTACTGCATGCAACTGTTGGTGATGGTCACGATGATCACAAAGTTGTCTCGAACCGATCCCAGGGTGCTTTCACCACCACCACGTGCTTGGATGTCAAGTTCCCAGTCCCCTTGAGCGAAGGACGGGTTCGGGAGAAGCGCTTCCTCAAGCGGGCTGGCGTCCTCGCTGACGTCTTGCTCCCACTGTACCAAGCCCTCGCTGTCGGTCAGCGTGGCGCGAACGTAGCGGCTTTCGTTGTCCCAGAAGGTGGAAGGAAGGTTGCGCGAAAGCTCGAAGGAGACCTTGAAGTAGACCCCGATTTCCGTGGTCTGGTCGGTAATAGCGAAGGTTGAACGGTTGGTGTATTCGTTGGCGTAATCGGTCAGCGAGGTGAATTCGTGCGTGACCGTGATCTTTCGATTGTTCATGCTCTCGTACGCAGGTTCGCGCAGGGATTCCACGGACTCCCTCGCAGCGATGAGACCCATGCACCCCGATGTGGACGCCATGAGGACGACCATGAGAAGGGCTGCTCCGATGCCGGGTCGCCGCATGGATGGACCACAAGCCCCGACCCTATGAAGCCCACGCCGTTGCAGGAGCGAGCATTTCAAGACCCCCGATTGAATGGTCGTGTCGTCTGAATGAAGCGAGCGAAGGCGGAGCTACGGCGATGACGAGCCCTATGAACGCTGACAGACACTCAACTGAAT
>NZMN01000025.1 GCA_002694525.1 Methanobacteriota archaeon | reverse complement strand
TCGAAATCCGGCTCCCTGGGAACCGTTTGCTCGTGGTGTTCAAGCGTCGGCTTCGTTGAGGTCGTAAATTGAGGCGGAGGCCTCTCCTTCGCTTTCATCCGATTCATCGTCGNCGTNGACGGCCGTCGCACCGTGTTCGGGATCATCCTCCACTTCNNCCGGTGCNGCTTCGGTNGGGTCGTCGTGAAGGTCGTAATCCTTCTGTTGCTTTCTGGTTTGAGAAGCAACGAAGAAGGCCAGCCCGACAAAGCCAACCACAACGACGACGTAGATGATGATTGGAGCTTCCTCCACTTCCTCTGCATAGGTCCACTCAACCGCNTCGGACGTTGCACCGTCGGCGTTCACCACCTGGTCAGCGATGTCGTTGAGGGCGGCGGGCAGGAGCGGCGAACAGGTCAGCGATTCTGCACCAGCGGTGTAGCCGTACCAGGTGAAGGGAACGTCCTTTGTTTCGCCCGGCTGGAGACTCACGGCGAGGTTGGTGGTGTCGGCAACGTCACCGNCTTGGTAGCACCAAATGCTGACGGCGTCTGCNGCGGCGCTTCCCGTGTTGGTGACCGTCACCATACCGGACACGCTTCGGTTCACGTCGGCTTGGCTGGTCTCAGGNGAAACGGCCGTGACGTCCACGTANGGCAGGTCAACGTTCACCGTGGCGGCGGTGGTACCCGGTGCGTCAATGGTCTTCGAATAAACGCCCCAGCTGCTGGTGATGGAGACGGTGATTTGTGCGTTCTCCTGATGGACCACGCCGTCGCCGTCCATCCACTCGACGATGCGCTTGTGTTCGGTGGTGGGCCCGACATCGACGAGCACAAGGTCGCCGTTGTCGTCGGTCAAATCGTTCCANTCGGCTGCGCCCCATCCCATGTCGTACACGTCCACGCTTCCTCTTGGAAGGTTGGTGCTGAGTGTTCGCTGTGANAGCAGACGAATCCAAGCATCGGTCGAGCCTCCCGTGCCTTGATTGTTGGTGTANACAATGGACGCTTCGTCGTGCAGGACGATGTCTTCGTCGGTTCTGGAGCCGGAGAGGATGCTGTCGAGGACGACGACCGATGCAGTGGTTGCGGCGTCGATGGGAGCGCTTCCGGTGAGTTCGGATGCGTCAATCCGACACAGGGATTTGCAGTGGATGTCGGCCCCCAAAATGTTGCTGCTGGTGGCGGTGAAATCGCCGTGTGCGTGAATCGAAAAGCCGGACTGGAACCAGTACAACGGAGCGTTGGTGGCTTCGATGGTTTGTGCATAAGCCGTTTCGGTGTTGCCACCTCCGTANATGGCCTTGGCCCACAGCACGTAGGTCGGNGTGAAGTAGTACGAGTCGAAGGTGAGGGTCAGGTTCGNACCGTNNAGCGGGGCGTCAAACTGAACGATGTCGACNCCGGATGCGTTGACGGTTTGGTCNCCGAGGGTGACCTCCATCTTCGCACCCNCGGCAACGACGTGGTCAAACTTCAGCTGAACGACACCGCTGTCGGCAAGGTCTCCGAAGTTGAGGGAGAGGCTGGCGTACGGGTTGTTGACCATCAGCCCGGCGTTGAGATCGTCGCTCAANAGGGCGCCGTTTGTGACCACCAACTGGCCGCCTTCCTCAACGGTTATCGACGAACCCATCGCCATGCTGATGTTGGCGTTCACGGTCAAGGATGCGTTGCTTTGCACGATGACATGGCCGTCCATTGCGGCGTCTTCATCCCACACCTCATCGTCGGAAATAACGAGGTCGTCCCCGCCTTGAGGGGGTGCTGCGGCAGCAAGTGGTAGACCAACAAGCAACAGACAAAGGGCAACGGCCAACAAACGATCGGTGGTTCGCATGAACTNCTCAAGGCACTGCGGCGAATAAGTGTTCTTCCCAAGCGGACCNTCAAAACCTCACCACGAAGGGCTTATTCATCGTCCATCCATCAGACAAATCATGGATGGTGCAACGGTGGTTGTCGTCGGCGGAGGGGGACGTGAGCATGCCCTCTGTCTTTCGCTGGATGCTTCGCCTCAGGTTGATTCAATNCATTGCGTTCCCGGCAACGCAGGNACCGCCCGTTTGGCCACCAATCACGCNTGCGACATGTCGGTTGAGACGCTGGTGAAGTTGTTCACGCATGTCGGGGCCGATTTGGTGGTCGTCGGTCCCGAGGCGCCTTTGTGCGACGGCTTGGCGGACGCCTGCCGTGATGCAGCCGTTCCGTGTTTTGGCCCGGTTGCGGCTCTTGCTCACCTGGAGGGCTCCAAACTCCACGCAAAACAAACCATGGAGATCGCCGGCGTTCCAACGGCAGCGTATCAGCGACTCGACGCCAGCAGCGATCTCGACGCTGCGCTCGACGCTTATGCAGGGGCACCATGGGTGGTCAAACGGGACGTGCTNGCGGGNGGAAAAGGCGTCGTGGTCACGGANAACAGAGAGGAGGCCAAGTCGTTCNTNGAACGGTCCATCCAAACCGATGGATTTGTCCTTCTCGAGGCGTTCTTACCGGGCGAGGAAGCAAGCATGTTGGTCGTGATGGACGGCACCGCCTACCGCACGCTCCCCCCGAGCCAAGANCACAAGCGAGCCTACGACGGCGACGAGGGGCCTAACACCGGGGGCATGGGTGCGTATTGCCCCGCTCCGGTGGTTTCCGAGGCCGTCCATGAAAAGATCATCCAGCGCATCGTTGAACCCATGCACGCTCATCTTTCCCGGCAGGAAACACCCTACCGCGGTGTGCTTTTCATCGGGTTGATGATCGACGAACACGACGACCCGTACGTGGTTGAATTCAACGTACGCTTTGGAGACCCCGAATGTCAGGTGACCCTGCCGCTGGTGAAAACGGACCTGTTNAGTCTTCTCCACGGNGCAGCGACCGACGGTCTCAGCAACGTCGAACTGGAACTTCACGCCGGAAGTTCCGTNACCGTNGTNCTCGCCTCCGAGGGCTACCCTGCCGCCCCCGTCAAGGGCCGGCCCGTCATCGGTTTCGAGGAGGCGCTGGCGACATCCACGTACGGTGATTGCTGGGTCAACGTCGCAGGGGTTGCCGTGTCCGACGAGGGCCAATTCATTGCATCCGGCGGTCGTGTCCTCTCCTGCACGGCCATGGGTTCNGACCTGGCTGAAACNCAGAAAACGGCCTACGGACTGCTGTCCACCNTCGATCTTGAGGGGGGCCATCATCGCACCGACATCGCTCACCGCGCCATGCATTGAAAGGTAATGAAAACACCTCCATTTATTCATAAAGAAAAGGGCTACTGAGGGTCAGCCGTCTCGTAGGTAACCCATCATCTTCAAAAGGGGTTCAGAAGTGGCCAACGACGCCAGCCTTGAGGCTGGACCTAAAATGAGGGATACAAATGGANGAACAAATGGATACGAAGGCGATTCAGCCAAGTGCCACGTTGGGGTTGCTGCTNGCACCCTTGGCCGTGCTGCTCGCTCTTGCCACCACCCGGGTCGTGGGCATTGACTACGACTTGACTGCGAACAACATGATGCCGATGCTCGTCGTCGCCATCGCCAGCATGCTGGCCGTCGTGCCACGCATCGTTCGAGAATCCGTGCCCGATCTGTCCACTTCCACCGTTTCCCTCGGCGTGTTGGTTGTGGCCTTGGTCGGCGCCGAGGCTCTCTACATGCTCGCCGGCGTTGATGCGTTCGCTGCGCTGNTGTTTGCCGTCATCGTCCTCNTNGGTTCCAACCTGGACATGCGAGGTCGNCACGAGTGGACGACGGCGCTTGTCTTCGGNNCCGTTGGNGTCTGGGTNGCNATGGCCGCTGCNNNNCAAGCCTACAGTGCCCTGACCGCTCAGACCNTCNNCNANGNNGTGTCCTCCGTCATTCAGGTCAACGATAGANTCCTATCGACGGTCAATCTTGAACGNCAGGCTGCGGCTTACGTGTTCTTTGCCTACNCCACCGCCTTCGTCGCAGCGGGCCTTCTCGCTGGTGTCCTCGCACGAGGGAACCTCAACCCNGCGGGTGAGGACGGCTGGTTTTCGTTCCTCGGTCCTGGCGCCGGATTCAACCGTGCTGCTCTGCCGTTGATGGGTGCTCTGACCATGTGGATTGTGGCCTTCGCCATTTCCATCTGGCACTTTAATTCGGTCGACTACATCAACCAACTCGGTGTCGCTGAAGACCCGGGCTACCACGGCTACCTGGGCTACTGGAGTGCGTTCTTCACCGGTGTGGTGGCCCTGATCGTGGCCGGCATGGTCGCTGAACGCTGGTACACTCGAGCCATGCTTGTTGGCTCCATGTGGACGCTTTATCAGGTCTCAGCGTGGTTTGAGGCCGGCATTTGGTACAACGAAAACTTGGACGGTACGTGGGGCGCATTGATTTGGCTTGCCATCACGTTCTTCCTGTGCGTGGGCGTCTACTCCATCGGAAACCACGAGCGCTACGGAGGCTGGGCCAACCGAGGCGAGCACGAGCCGTCTCAGGCGCGGCTCTTCCTGCGAACGCACGGTGCGGGCATGATGGTCGCCCTTGCGTTCCTCATTGGGTTCGCAATCCGCATCCAGTGGTACGCCGCTCCTTCAATGAACGCTTTCGGAACCGCAAACTGGGACATGACGGGTGGCTCCGACCCGTGGTACATGAAGCGAGTTGTCGACTACATCCTGGCCAACAACGCTCACTTGGTGGTGGACGCTGACCGGTTTTATCCCATCGGGGGCATCAACCCTCGTCCTCCGTTGTTCTCGTGGTCCATGGCCATCGGTGCGATGGCACTCGAACCCTTCCTGAACACGCCCGAAGACGCCGTTTGGTGGAGCATGCTTGCTCTCCCGGCCGTCTACGGTGCGCTGACCGTGTTCCCCATTGCCAGCATGGCCAAGGACCACTTTGGAAAAGGTGCAGGTGTTTTGGCTGCGTGGCTCATCGCTTTCATGCCCGCACACGTCACCCACTCCACGTGGGCGCTTGCCGACCACGACGCCTTTGTCATGCTGTTCATTTCGATTGGATTCATGTATTGGCTGCGAGCGGTGAAGTACGCAGGATCGGCCCGCCTCACNAAGGTGACAACCCCCCACCCTCTGTCCTTTGTTCAGGCCTTCCACGACGTGGCCGAACAGCGACAAGCAGCCCTGGCAAACGCAGCTTTGGCCGGTGTTGCCTTCGGGATTGTTGCTCTCGGATGGAAAGGGTTCGTCGTCGGTCCCTCCATTCTGTTCTTGGCTTACGCACTCCAGGTCGCGCTGAACATGTTCCGACGCCGGGACTCCACGNCCCTCAGCGTCATGTTCCTCGTGATGCTGACCACCATCTTCCTGATGGCGTTGCCCTTCTACGCACACCCNCAGTTCAACCTNGTGTTTGACTCAACCGGTCTGCAACCCTTCCTGTTCATCTTTGGGTTCACCATCGCCATCGCCTACATCACAACCGGCTTCAGGGACAAGCCNTGGCTGTTGGTGCTCGGNACGCTTGGAAGCGTGGCGCTGGTCTTCTTCGCCGCGCTCTACGCCCTCAAAGTGGCCGACCTATCCGACGCCTGGGACGTTTTGTTCACGGGCAGCGGCTACTTCACCAAGACCAAGATTTTCGGAACGGTTGCTGAAGCCAANGCGCCCAACCGGGCCCAACTGTTTGCTTCCTTCGGGCCGATCACCTTCCTGCTCGCCCTCATCATGGGTGGCGGCCTGCTGTGGCGCGGCATGCGTTATCGCAACGGCACCGCTCTCGTGTTTGGCGTTTGGGTCTTTGCTGCGACCTTCATGGCGTGGAACGCTGCTCGATTCATGTTCAACGCAACGCCCATCATGGCCATCCTCGGTGCGGCNGGCATCGTCGCTTTCTGGCGATGGGCAGAATGGGGTCGTCTGGTCCGCTCGTGGAAAAAGTTCGGCATTCGAACGCCTGCGGACCGTATTTCCGGTGCTCGCAAGGCCGTGTGGCGCACGCCTCAATTCTCGGCTGTTTTCCTCGTCATGATCATGATTTTCAGCCAGCAGGCAACCTACGGTTTGGACTCNGCGATNCCGGGNACNNCCNCCCAGGAAGACGAGATNGACGAGCGCATCTACAACATNGTCCCCGACATCCTACGGTTCGATGCACTTGGTTTCTCTCTTCTNGACAACAAAGACGACGATCANCGNCGCTACCTCGGCAGTTTCGGATCGTCGTTCAACGACCCCGGGTGGAACGCNGCGTACGAGTGGCTGGCAAACCANGACATGNAAATGGCCTACTCTGAAAAACCGGCGTTCGTCTCGTGGTGGGACTACGGCTTCCAAGCGTTGAGCACCGGTGACCACCCCTCCGTATCGGACAACTTCCAGTCGGGCATCCCCGCTGCAGGAAACATGTTGCTGGCTCGAAGCCAGGAGGACCTGACCGCGATGTTCATTTGGCAACTCGCCGAAGGCGACCGAACCTACGCCACGGAAGGAAACGACCACCGCATGACNCCTCANTTCCTCAACGCCGTGGACGCTTACCTCAGCGATGAGCAGATGGACGACTTCACGACCATGCAAACAACCTTTGACGAGTCCATGATTGACTTCATCGAAAAGCGCTCCTTCAACGTCATCAAAACCAACCGCGACGTTGCCATGGCCGAAGGCTANNTCCACGAAGCCGGTGTCTTNGACGCGTCNCANAAAGTCTACAAAATCTACAGGGACCAAGANGTCGTTCCGTGCACGGAAGGCCTTTCCAACAGTTGCATNGGTGATGCATACACCTCGATGAACGAGGCCGACATTACGTTNGGNAACAACGTCCGGACNGCTACAGAGACCGTCGAAGGCCGAACGCACACCATCTTTGGCGACTACTGGTACACCGAGGACCTTCTGGAGGAGTTCAATTCCGTTTCAACCTCGATTCACCGAAAGAACGCCCGTTTGGCAATGGCCGTNCAGCTGCTGACCGAAGCGTTCGATGCGCACCCGACCGCCACCATCCACGACCTCTACCACGACCTCATCAGTTTGNANGGCCTCTACNGGGTTCANGACTATCAAGGCGCGCCCGGTGAAACCATCACTCGCAACCACGAAATTCGCTACTTTGCGGTNGANGANCGTCTCTATCCGTTAGCCGGTCGATACACCGCTGATGCACAGTACAACCGCGGACAACCGATGGGTATTTTCGGCGCACCGACCATNTTGGCAGGACAGGACATCACCACCTACATGGACGAGGTCTACGAAACCNTCCGAGGTGANTTCCAGGACGAGATGACCCGCGAGGAAGTCGACGAAGCCATGCAGAAGGATTTCCTGAATCAGCAAGCGGGTGCGGACATCGACATGTTGCAAATNGAAGACGTCCGTGTCGACCACAATCCGGCCTTCTTCGATACGATGGTCGCTCGGACCTACGTNGGATACGGTGCTTCCACGCTGGGCCTNAACGTTGGCTCCAGCAACCCGCAACCCGCCCAACACTTCAACGCGAGGGGATCTCCTGGAACCTTCTTCCAAACATCCTTCCCGCTTCCCGGCGCCATGATGAACCACTTCGTTATCTCCAACTGGCACAACGAAGAAGAATCGCACACCATCGAAAACCGGAGCATCAACACGGGCGTNAAGATTCTGAAGTACTACCCCGGTGCGAGTTTGACCGGTCAAGTTACGTTGAGCGACAACGGTGAATCCCTTTCTGGCGTTCGTCTTCTCGTCGAGCGCGATGCGTTCTCCGGTGAGAACGGTGATCAAGACAACGAAACCTTTTGGATTCCGATCGGTTTTGTNGANGCCAACGATGAGGGTGANTACGAGTTCCTCGTTCCCGCTGGACGCATCCGCGTTTCGGCATTTGCCGGCGTGTTTGATGCAACTGCGGCTCGAGACAACGTTCGGGACGGTTCGTACGCTCAACGTCTCGGAGACCTGTTCACCGAAACCAACGACGACCGGCAAATCAACGAAGTCACCTCCATTCTGGGTCAGGTGGCCAACATGACGTGGCTGGGTGAGTCCCAGATCATCATNACGTCGGATGAGGCAAACCGAACGGTGCCGCTCGANAGGACCCTNGACATCGCCGTCCAGAGCAGCGGTGTTTCGGGCACGGTNACATGGTCNGGNGATGAAGCGTTCAACGGCGANCCAATNTCTGAAACCACGTTCATCCTNCGAAACATCTGGTCGATGACGGACAACTACACCGTCGAAACCACCAGCGGCTCCTTTACGTCCGANGANACTCGCGAACTGCAAGGCACGGGCGAAGCCACGTTTGTTGAAAACGGCACCTTCAAGAGTGAAGGAATCGCCCTCGCCAGTAACTTCATCGGTACCTTCACGCGGNACATTGGAAACGAGCGCTCGTTCTTTGCCAACGGAACCTGGTCTGGGAACGGCGTGCTCGAAGCATCCTACATCGATGCTTCCAACATTTCGGACTGTGAGATGGACAACGAATCGATCGCCATCATGCCCACCAACNAAACCGTCTGCCTNATCGAAANCGACGGGACGCCATCCTACCGACTTGAGGGAACCGTNGACGCCTTCGGCACCTTCACGTCCGAAGGTACGTCAACATTGACCAGATCCTACGGCGACGCCGAAACCTCACAGGGCGAAACCCTCGAGGGAGCGGGTGTGTTNGTNGGAACAGGAACGTTCAACGGGACGGGTAATTTCAACGGCGTCGGGTCCTTCTCCGGTTCAATGGTGGAGCACGGCTCNTTCTACAGGACCGGTCTGCTGCCCGGCACCTACAACATGATTGCTCAGTTGGACAACGGCAAGGAAGTCCTGCTTCCNGACCCGGTCGAGGTTGGAATCTACGCNANCTACGATCTCNACATGACCATGCCGGGTTCCATCTTCAAGGACACCCTGCTGGACATGAACGGTGAGGCGCTCCCCAANCAAACCATTGAGTTTGTTGACGCAGACCTTGGCGAGGAATTCGCNACGATGATTCTGACCGATGAAAACGGCAATTTCTCCNACGGGCCGATTCCCGTGGGTGACTACTACTACCGGGGCGACGTTGACGACGACGGCTGGTACGACTTCAACGAGTCGATCTTCGTCACCGACGAGATGACCAACATCACGCTGGCGCTCAACGTCCCCGAGACCGCCGACGTCACCATAACGCTGGTNTCGCCGGTTGACCCGGTGACCCAAGAGCCCGTGTTTGACGTGTCCAACCGAACCATTACGTTCCAAAACGAACTTGACCTNCTGGACCCCATCAACGTGACCAGCGACGAAAACGGTGAGTTGTACGCTGAACTTCTCTACGGTGTTTGGAACATCCGGGACGATGTCAACCCCGAGTTCGTGCTGTTCGACCAGATTGAACTCGAACCGGGAACTGGGGACCTCGTCAAGGACGTGACCTACGCAGAAGCGGCGTTCATCAACGGCACCATGCGGACTTATCCTGGCGAAAGCGTCGAAGAATGGCAAACATGGTACAACGAGACACCCTACGAGCAGAAATTGGAAACCACCGAGGCCGCNTCTNAGATNACGGTGAACGTTGTTTCCGACAACCTTGAGTTCACCACCGTGGCGGACANCANCGGNAACTTTTCGATCCGTGTCCCGTCAGGATTCTCCTACCANTTGACCACAGAAAGCGTCCAGACACCCCGTGCCTACGCCGCTCTGGTCACGGTTGAGACCGGTGTTGACCTCGACATCGGTGCGGTGTTCATTGAGCCAACGACCGCAATCAGCGGTATCGTACANCTCTATGACAACAATTCACGNTGGGATGCAAGCCTCCCAAGTTGGGAGCCCACGGAGATCGTGGCCACCAACGAGGACGGACTGGAATGGCGGACCACCACCAACGAAATGGGTGAGTTTGCCTTCGACTTGACCGATGGAACATGGAGCATCGATGTCTCGGACGACCGCCTTAACGTGAGCGNAGTTGACGGCCTCGTGGCTTCGTTCCTGAACACCGANGTTCCATCCATGATNGAACTCATCGCAGAGCCCGACCTGATNGATGTTGACATGCATGTCTTCCTCAATTCGGCGGACGATGGAACGTTCGAGAACGGAACCATGGCCACACCAGCCTTCAGCNTCCAACCAATCGACGAGAGCAAAGACACCCTTTACTTCACCTCGGACGACTACAGCGAACCGGGTATCATCACCGTTTCACTCGCTCCAGGCGGATACGACTTGGTGTTCAACCGAACNNCGCCATCCGACCAGAACGCAACCGACTACGACCTTGTCGGTGAGCANTTCTTTGACGCCCTTCGCATCGGTCTCGACGCGATTGACGACCCCTACGAAGTNGCCCTGAAGAACACCTATCTCGTTTCCGGTACGCTCGTGAACACAACCGGTGACGGCATCGCCAACGACTTCCTCCTGTACAACGAAGCAGAGGACGATTGGTTCAACCTCGGTTCGGATGAGAACGGCTCCTTTGCCGCCTACGTCCCTGCGGGCGAATGGCTCATCATCGTGGCTCCNTTCAACAACGCAAACCACACCGAAACCCTGCGTCAACCGCTGACGGTTGCCGCTGATTCGGANCGAACCGACCTCAACCTGGCCACCTTGGTCAGCGTNGACGTCTCCATGCAACTGTTGGAGGAGATCACCGAAAGCGTTCTNCCGGACATGACGGTCACCGCCGTCAGCCACGACGGGTTTGGAAACGTCACCTTTGACCGTACNGACGAAAACGGCAATTCCACAGAATTGCTCATGCCGGGAACGTGGAGCCTCTACTTCAACCGAACCATCGGAACGAAGGCCTGGTTCATGGACACCAGCGATGCNCCGTTCACCACAAACGACGCAGATGAAAACAACACGCTGGTGTTGGACCCCGTCTACGCCACCCTCGAAGTGGAGATTGGCGGTAAGGTCTACTGGGACCTNGACAACAACAGTCTGCCCAGCGCAGGTGAGGGCATCCCCGAGATGGAAATCACCGTTCAAGGAACCAACCATTCCGACTTCTCAGCCACGGTCATGACCGACGATGAGGGTGTTTGGCGCGTCTTCGTGCCCATCCGTGATGTGTACAACGTATCGGTCGAGAAGGAAGGGTTCGAAACCGTGTACTACGAAACCGAAAACCAATCCGGCTTTACCGTCCACGACAGCCCNGATTCCACGGACATCGAAGTCNTCGCNGGTCTCGTGCTNGCAGAAGGGTTCGTGACGGACCAACTCGANGCCGACCGACTGATTGACGCCGACATCGTGCTCTATCCGGTNGCCGGTGTNGAGCGAGAACCGATTCACGTTGACGGACANATGAACGGAACCACCCTTGAGTGGTCGAGCAACNTTGAGCCAGGTGAATGGGTTGTTGTCGTCACTCAGGCCAACCCCGGACCCAACGGCGGTGGCGTGGCGATCGGCATGCTTGACGCCACNGTGGCCAACGGCGGCAACATCACCATGGTGATGGCGCTCGGNGGTTACGTCGACNTNTCGACGGCATGGACGGACATCGGACAAAACGAACACCANGCCGGAAGCNGCGACGCCGGTGCGGACATGATTCAGGACACCGTCGAACTGGAGGTTTCCTTCGNTGAGATGTCGTGGNTNATGGACGTACCNGCCGACGGGGAAATCCGCGNNCTCTTCCCGGAGGGGTCGGTCTCGTTCGACGGTGAATTCATGACGGTTCAACACGCATCCAACCTCGAGATGGAGTACTACGGCGGTCAAACCACGACGGTGAACGCTGATTCCACCATCGCTGCTACGCTGCAGTTCAACCGCCGCGTGAATTCAGCACTGGACATCACCCTCAGCGTCCCGTCCATCGTCAACGCAACGACCGACAACACCGCTGATTCGGAAATTGGGGCGAGGGTTTCCATGACCAACGAATCCAGNTACGACGTCATNGAGTTTGATTTCAACGTGGTCTACAACGGCACGGAAATCATGGACGTGTTCTCGGTTGGAGGCGAAATGAGCNTGGCTCAAGATTCCGACCTGTGGACCGTGGAATTCCTCAACGTCAGCAGCGGTGAATATCAGGACACCATCGAGGTCTCGCTGGGCATCGGNGACAACAACACCGANNCCTTGCTNACAACNAACGTCTCGGTACGNATCACCNTGCCGGACGTTGCCGATGCATGGCACCTCAGCAACGGACACCGCATGACCATGCGAATGCAGACCGATTTGGGTGAAGCTTCGCAAGCCTCGGTCAAGGTTGNCGTGCCCCAAACCTTCGGGTTCACCATCNCGGATGCCACNGAGGAGGTCGGCATGTCAGCGCTGGTTGAACGNCAGTTCAGCGTGGACATCACCAACGACGGTAACGGACAGGATTCGTTCACCGTTGAGTTGCTTGAGAGCATGGTGCCCGCTGACTGGTCGGTCACGCCNATGGTCTCGACGTTGACCCTCAACAAGGNTGAAACTCGNACGCAGCAGTTCACGGTCTTTGCACCGAGCACCTTTNCGGAGGGCGACGACTTTGACNTGACCGTTTACATCACGAGCGAGAACGAAGAAATTGACCGCCAAGAAGTGGACGTCGCCATCAANAAGGCNACGATCGTCCTCACGCTCGACACGGCCAAGATCGCCACCCAATCGGACCTCATTGCCGACAANAGCGGAGCCGTGCGTGTCCCGATTCAGAACACCGGCTTGTTGGACGCACCTTCGGTGATNGTGTACCTCACGCCGCCCAACGGCGTCGAACTTGACCGAACCATTTCGGTGCCGGCCGGTGGCGAAGGNGTCGCTGTCTTCGANAACNTGACGTTCAGTCAAGGAAACCAGCGATTTGACTACCGAATCGATGTTGTTGGCGCTGAATCTACGAGCGTTGAATCGATTCCCGAAGACGGTGATTTCCCGCTTGAGTACAACATCGAAACCACGGCAGACGGTGAATCCGTATGGATGACCCTGCTGATCGTGNTTTTGGGTGCACTCGTCATCTACGGTGGTGTTCGCACCGCTCGCAGCCGTGGCGGAACTCGGTTCTGATGTTCACTTTTACGTGAATTTTCAAACAAGGGTTCATGAGGACATCAACAGGGTAGCGCAAGCCATGGAGGGGCTNCGNGANGTGGAGTACCTCCCCGAGCCCAGCGACCGTCGAATCGTCTCTGCGGTGGACCCGACGGTCATTGGTTTCCAAGACCAGTGGCGCTCAGAAACGATGGGATGGGCGCCTCTGACGGTGGAACCGGTGGTTCACCAGCGCCCTCGTCGCTTCTCCGTTTCGGGGTTGGTGGTGTTCGCCTTGCTCGTNTCAGCCAGCCTCCTGATGTGGCAAAACCAATGGCTGGTGGTGGAATTGCCGCTTCCCGAGTCNGAGTGGGCGTTNGAGGACACCGAACTGCGCGACGTTCAGGCGTCGGGCTTGAGCGGCGAGGGTGTACGGGTGTGCATGGTTGACACCGGTATGGAAGCGGACCACGATGCGTTCTCGGGTCTTGAGGTCGAGTTCAAGGATTTCGTTGGGATTTCTCGTGAACCCACGGACTACGGGGCCGTTGCGCACGGTACGCTGATGGCTGGACTTCTTCTTTCNCAGGACGACCACCAGCTCGGCTCAGCCCCCAACGTCTCGTTTGCGATGGTCGCCGCTCTGGCCGACAACGGNGATGGGGAAAACACNGGCCTTGACTCCGACGTGGCCGATGCCATNCGNTGGTGCCAATTTGAATTCAATGCAGACATCATTTCGCTTTCGCTGGGCGGCACGGAAGAGACCGACGGCTCGGAGGGCGGTTCATCCGCAGCCACACGACAGGCCACGGACGCTGGCATCTACGTGGTTGCCGCCGCTGGAAACGACGGNCAGAACGACGATGGCGACGTCGCNTCCCCCAGCAGCGTGCGGCTTGCGATTTCGGTTGCAGCGNCCGATCNGGACGGANGGACATGGGNCAACTCATCGGTTGGGTCGGACGTGGATCGAGACGGAGCCGTGCGACAACATCCGCACATGAAACCCGAGGTTTCCGCCCCGGGCGTGCGCATCATCAGCNCAGGCAGCGACAATCTGTGGTATTCGAGCAGCGGCACCTCCGACGCCACGGTGTTCGTGACCGGAGCGCTTGCGCTTGTTCTTGAACAGCATCCGANGTTGAAGCCCCAACCNAACGGAAACGCGTCGTGTTTGATCAAGGTCAAGNAGGCNTTGATGGAATCCATGCAGGACGGGGACGTTGACCACAACAACCGCAGTGGCTACGGTTTTCTCAACGCNCAGGCTTGGCTGGACAAAACCGCTCAAATCACGTCGTGCTGACGGTTGCGTGCCGTGAGCACAGCATCACGGTCGTTTGATGCCCCGTTTTTGATCGATTTACGGCATGTTTCGGGAAGTTTACCNNCAAAATCTTGTGATACAATTNNTNTGAATTGATATTTTTAGATTGGCCAATGAGGCGCAGTATTATATTCGGGGCGTTCATGGGGAAAACAGGGAATCGTCCATGTCGCAAAAAAANCGTACAAAATCAGTGTCGCTNGTGATGCTCTACATGACCTCGCTCATGTTGGCCATGGTGAGCGTTCCGTCCGCCATGGCNGTTAACGAAACCACGCAAGGAACCGTCACNGGGACCGAGACCTGGTCGGGGACGATCAACCTGCAGGGCGACATCGAAGTCGCTGAGGGATCGAAATTGATCGTGAACGCTGGAACCACCGTCAACGTACCGGCCGGCAATTTCATCGATGTACGAGGCGCCATTTGCATTGGCGACACCGCCTGCGGTGCAAGCGGAGGTTCGTCCTCGTCCCAGGCTCGATTCATCTGGTCCACGCCAACCGACGACACAAAGACCGGTCGATGCTATGATTCTCAAAACAACCTTCTGAACAACCCCGATGCAGCATGCGGTTCCGGAATGATCATCCGAGACACGATCGACCAATCCATCACCTCAATCAACTTTGCACACTTTGAAAACGCATACGGTTTCCCAATCTACGTCGCTTCNCTGCAGTCCATCCAATACGGAGCATTGGTGTTTGACGGCTCAACCACNACGGGCAACGGTCTCTCGTTCACNTCCATCAACACGTCCAACGTTCTCGCAGTGGATTACGCCGCTCCCCTTCTCACGGATTCCACCTTCGAGTTGGGCGTGGACGGTCAGGGCTACGATGCTGCAGCCGTTCGCGCTTACGACGCAGGCGCCGGTATTCTGTCCACCTTTGAGGTGAAGAACTCCGAATTTACCGGCAACGACGCTGACTGCGGCCAGCAGGGCGGCGGTCGTGCCGTCATCTACATCGAGAACTCCTACATCGACATGGACAACCTCGACATCAAGGACAACAGCTACGGGATTTTGATGAAATCAAGTTCCGGCACCCTCACCAACTCTCAAATCGACGTAAAATGCAACGCCGTTGACACCAACTCNCTGAAAAAGACTGGAAACATNGAGCACACCCTCGAGGTCAACGACAACACCATCACCACCGAGGAAGGTGCCGGCATCACCGCCTACGACGGAGCGAAAGTCTACGCAGAAGGCAACACCATCTCCGGNGCATCCGANGGNTCCGGTGTCGGCATTCGAGGCTCCNTGGTTGAGCTTCACCGCAACACCATTGGCCCCATCGGCGGGTGGAACGGTTTGTGGATTTACGGCACCTCCGACGTGATCGCAGAAAACAACACCATCCAAGAGACCAGCAAGGAGCCCGTCCTCATNGGCGAATACCACTACCAAGACCANGGCTGGCAGGTACCTGCNCCTTCAGCGGCTCGTTTGTACTTGGCCAACAACAACATCATGAACAACACGGGAACATGCAATTCGCAGATGTACGGCGGCGATTTCCCCTGCCCTGCCGTTCACGTGTTCCGCTCCTCCGCCACGATTCTCAACAACGACATTTCGGGTAACAACGGCGACATCATTCGCGCGAAAGGGTCCCTCATCAACGTCCAAGGAAACACTGCNGACTCACAGGGTGGATTTGCCGGAAACGTCAGCGCTCACGACACCAACTACGGCGACAAGTACGGTTCAATCGCCTACTTCTCNGGNAACACCTGGACGGGCGTTTCCCAAGTCTACAACGTCACTGAATCTCGAGTGACCGTTCAATCCGAGCAAATCCCGTCCCCCGGCAACGGCGAACTTTACCCGGTGAGCATTTCATGGCTGGGTGCCGAGTGCCCCTTTGTCCAGAACGAGTGTTTGCAAATCCCCGGAACGGTCGCTCTTCCACCGGCCCAAATGCCGCTTGCTCTGGAACTCGTCGAAAACGCAACGGTGTTTTCGTTTGCTGACCTCCAGAACTTTGATTCCAGCATGATCCACGTGCAAAATCAAAACACGGCTTGGGGCTCTCAAGTTCGTGAAGGCGAACTGGTTCGGTACCAGGTGAAGGCGAAGAACTCCAACGTCGAGGGCGCCACGGTCATCATCAAGGATTCCACCGGCCTCCCGCTCTACGAACTGACCACGGATGCCTTTGGCTTCACCCCAGAGGTCTCGCTTCCCTCGGACTTCCTCCTGGACCGAAATTGGAACCATGTGGTCGGCGACAAAAACGCCGCCATTCCCGGCACGAACGACGGAACGGGCCAACCCATCGTGGTTGACGAAGATTCCTGNGCCGACGGCATTGACAACGATGGAGACACNTACGTTGACGGCGACGACAGCGACTGCATCAACGGTCGAGAGCGGCCGTTCTATTCGGTTGAGGCGTTCAAGTTTGGCAGCGGGCGCGACGACTTCTCCTACGTTCTCCANGGACCGATTGACGACATCATCAACCTCGAAAACCTACGACCCAGCGTCTCCGTGAACGAACCCGACGGCTACTCCTACGCCACCACGGTACGAATCACGGGCCAGGCATGGGACGGTGCAAAGTGGCCTTACGCCAACGACAACACCGCTCAACTGGCGCAGTTTGGCACCGTCAAGCGCGTTGAAATCCAGCCACCCGGGTCGACCGACTGGTTCTATGCCTCCGATGCNTCTGGTGCCAACGGCGAAATCACCATGGAAACACATCCGTTCAAGGATTGGGTGTACGAGTGGGACGGCGCAGCCCATCCCGANGGTGANGGCGACATCACGTTCCGCATTCGCTCGTACGACGGGTTGGATTACTCGCCGGTCGAGGTTCGCCAGTACAAACTCAACCTTGTCGCACCCACCTTGCTGGTGGACGTGCCGACGCAGGGCAGCCTGCACACCAACGGTAAGGTCCTCTTCCAGGGCACCGCATCCGACCCCTACCAGGGGACCTACGGAAGCGACGTCAAGCAGATTTGGTTCAAGATCGTCGGCCCGGGCACCACGCAGTCCTTTTTCCAACAAGGATCCACCAGTTGGTCCTACGAATGGAACGTCGCTGAGCTTCCCACGGGTGAATACACCATTGAAGTCTGGGCTGCCGACAGCGACTTCTGCATCGGTGAAGCAAAGGCCGCAGAGGGTTGCGTTGCGGAAACGCGAACGATCACCATCAACAACGACAACATTCCACCCAACCTCCAGCTCTCNTGGATTGGAGCGGAAGATCAGTCCAGCGGCGGCATCGACGGCGGTACNTTGCGAGCTTCGGANGACACCAAAATCATGGGTGTNGCTCGCGACATCGGAGGCTTTGTGACCCGCGTNGANATNGAAATTACGGATTTGGCNAACGGACTGGTGNTGAACAACGGCCCGCTGCCGGTGACCAACTTCGCCGTTGACGGCTCGTGGGTCGCAACCTGGGACACGTCAAAACTCGTCCATGACAGCGTCTATTCCGTGACGGTTCGTGCCTACGACGGAGACGACTACTCCGACGATGTCGTTTGGCGTATGACCGTCAACAACCCACTGGACGCTGAGAACATTGACCCGGTGTTCAACGAGACCAACTGGGTCTCAACGTGGACCATCTTCTGCGACCAGAANTCNAATTCCTTTGANAAGTGCGGCGGCGGTGTGTCGTTCGACCTTTCCGAGTTCTTCGTGGACCCGGACGGAACGGGTGTTTCAGAAAACGACCTGGAGTTCTACGTCTTTGACGACGAAGCGACCATCGAGGACGACTTTTACGACGACTTCATCACCATCACCTCCACGGGTGTGCTGACCTACGATCCAATGACCTACATGGCTCAGACGACCTCCAGCATCCCGGACTGGTCGCTGAACTCCGTCATGGTTTACGCACAGGACGACCANGAATCCAAGGCGTTCTCCCTCAAGATGAATTTCCTCGTGGTCGCCGTGTCCTTCACGGTGGAACGTGCTGATTCGGGTGACATCACCGNTGACGATCCGGCCGAATTCAGAGGCATGGGGCTTCCAGGAAGCACCGTCATCGCACGATTTGCGGACGGAAACGCCAAGCTGAACTCCACCCGTGTTCTGTCGGACGGTTCGTGGAACATGGATTTGACCGCTGGTCAATTGAGCGGCATTGAGGGCTCCTCCGANGTCATCTTCGAGATGGACGGTCAAATCTTCAAGTTCGCCGGCCAAACCGAGAACGCCGAATTTGCCGTGNTGGTTTCAAGCGGCAACGACGGNGGGTCGGGCATGCTCGTCATCGCCATCATCGTCATCGCAGTCTTGGCGNTGCTGGGCGTCGGTGCCTACTTCTTCATCGAATTTGAGGAAGTGCCCGACGAAGANGAACTGACGAGCGATGATTCGCCGGTGGAAGACGANCCCTACGCCTGGGCCAAGAACAAGAAAACGGTTGAACTNCCGCAGCAACAAGAACCTGCGGCTGCCGTTGCTGTTCAGGCCGCTGCGCCCGCTGCCAGCCAACACCCNGGCTGGCTCTGGGACCAGACCACCAACCAGTGGGTGCCGGACCCCAACTACCAGCAGCCGCCACAGCAGTGATGGCTCGGTGAGGTGGCGTCCATGGCCGTTCAGGCAAAACCCGGTGTCCAGGAGCGNATCCTGCTCCACCTGTTGGATTACTCCGACTTCAAGGACAGCATTGAGGTACCCTTTGCGTTGTCCCAGATGGGCATTGCAAACGCCGTGGCCATTGCTCGCTCCAACGTGCCGAGGGCCATTGCCGGATTGAAAGACCAAGGCATTCTCGTGGAGCGACAAGCCCACGTCAAGGGTGTGTCGAGAAAACGAAAGGCCTACTTCCTGACCGACACCGGTGTCTCCCTCGCTCGGGAAACATGGGAGCGTCTCTCCGAGTTTCCGGTCAGGTGCATTTTGGACGACCAACCCGCCGTCTCAACGACNCTCGGCGGTGCGAAATCGGTGCTCCCGTTCGAAATGCGCCCGGTCGATGTGATTCGCTACATCGATGAGCACAACTGTCTTGACGTGCGAAACNTGTCCGCCGACCTCGTTGAACGCGANCTGTCAAAGCACGTTGAGAAGCAACTCGTGACCGCTCTTGCCGACCTTCCAAGGTTGCGCCATTTCTACGGTCGTGCCACGGAACTTGACAACATGGTCAATTTGCTGGAAGCGAGGGCGACCACGCTGCTGGTACCGGGCATCGCTGGAATCGGTAAAACCACGGTCGCATCAAAACTCATTGAACGATTCATGCATCGTCGCAACCTGCTCTATCACCGATGTCAGGACTGGGAAGGATCCCGTTCGTTCTTTGAATCGGTGGCCGATTGGCTCTCGAGCATGGGCAATTCCGAGTTTTCAACCTACCTCGCTGCGACCCCCGTTCCCCAACCCGCTGACGCCGCAGGACTGCTCGTGGAAGCGCTTGAAGGNACACCGGCCCTTTTGGTGATCGATGATTTNCACAAGGTCTCCGACACCGTGCTCCATCAGACGTTCCAAGCCATGTCGCTCGCTCTTTTGGGAAGCGAGGAGAAGATTGGTCTGGTGATCTTTTCCCGTTCGTTCAAGCCGGTTGTTCCCACCAAGGACGCTGAAGGACGAATTGCAAGCCTNGTTCTTCCCCTTGACGGTTTGGATCCGGAATCNGGACGNAAANTGCTGACGAGTTTTGATTCACTGGAAGACGAGCAGTGGCTCCACATCCACGGTTTGTCCCGTGGCCACCCTCTGGTCTTGGAACTCATCAACCGAGGTGCATCGGCGGGTGCCTTTCACGAAACGCTTGAGAATTACGTCACGGTTGAAATCTTCTCAAAACTCAGTGCGGAAGAAAAGCGGGTTCTATCGGCGCTTTCGATTTTCCGCGAACCGGTTGAACTGGAAGCCCTTGCTCAACAAGGTCTGAACACGGATGAACTCGATGGACTGGTTGAATCGGGTCTTGCACGNCAGGCGGACTCCGAAACCTACGACGTGCACGACCTGATTCGGGAATTTCTCCTNCGNAGTCTCTCACCTGCGCTGCGTGAAGAATTCCACGCCAAGTGCGTGGATTGGTATCAAAANCAATCCTCCTCNCAAGACATCGTCATNGAACTGATTTATCACACCATCAAATCCGGTAAGTTTGACGACGCTTCGTCGCTCGTGGTCAAGGAAGGTCGCCAACTCGTCTCNCAAGGTCACATGGAGTTGCTGGGTCTCATCGAGCAAATTCACACCGAGGAATTGAAGCCCGAAGTGGTGGTTCGACTCGCTCAACTTCAGGGTGACATGCTTGCACTCCTCGGCCGCCTTGACGAAGCGGAACAGGTCCTGAGCGACAGTCTCGAGCGTGCCNAGAAATCAACCGANGAATTGGTTCAAGCAGAAATCCTGTCCTCGATGGCCGATGTCAGCAGAAAGCAGGGGAAAAGCGACCTCTCGCTGAGCCGACACAAGATGGCGCTTCAGCACTACATTTCNNTGGGCGATGCCCGCTGGGCCGCGAGAACNTACAACAACATCGGATATCTTCTCCGTAGAAAGAACGAACGGGCCAAGGCTTTGGAGGCCTACGGAGAGGTTGAAGCGATTTTGGAGGGCTCCGACGATGTGGGTCTGATCAACAGCCAAATCACGCTGGCCCGTTCACTGATCGACCTCGGNGANGTTGACCGAGCCCGTGAACACGCCATGGCGACCCACGAGCGGACGTCCGACTTGGGCGACACGGTCCTGCACGCTCGAGCACAGGCCGTGCTCGGCCGGTACTACTCCAAGGTGGAACAATCCGAACTGGCTCTGTTTCACTACTCAGAAGCGCTCGGAGCCATGACGGAGGCTGGAGACGTCCAGGCGCTGGTGGAAATCACGATGCTTCTGGGCGAGGTGCTGCACGACGCCGGTCGCACCGATGAAGCGGTCGAGCACTACGGTCAAGCCCTTGTTCTGGCCGAAGCCAACGACCTNCGAATGCAAATCGGCGANNTGCTGACTCGACTCGGGGGCGTAGCACCCGACCGTCAGGGTCGAATGGAATACCTTCAGCGAGCCCTGACGGTGTTCCGAGAATTGGGTGCCAAAAATCGCATGCGCGAAGTGCAGGTTCTGGTCCATCGAGCCGTGATGAGCCGTTGATTCACTGGACGGCCTGAGGCCGGTCAAGGGATAAGAACGTCAAACCGTCGTCGTGAACCACCCAGATTCGCTCAACACCAGCGAGGGGTACGCGCCCTTCGTGGCTGGATGAACCCGTTCCGCTGAGCGAAATTTCGATGTCAAGGGGACCGCCCTCGTCGATGAGGATGAGGGTCGTTTCGTGCAGTTCAAGCCAAAACAGGGATTCGTCNGCCTCCGTTGGCCGCCATGCGATTTCCTCTGCGTAGGAAACGTTNCCACCCAGCCGNCTGGCCTCGTCGGCCCGTTCAACCGCTGCAGCGATGTCGTCCATGTTCGCCTGAACAGCCTCCACGTTCCATCGGTGTCGCGTGTTGGTTTCAATGTCCCACGCCCAAANGCTGAACATGCTCATCAGCAACACACCGAGCAAGAACGTGAAGATGTAGCCCAATTCCGTCGCCGCTGCGCGGGTGTCAGCGTTGAGACGCGTGGACTTCACAACAAGACCTCCCGCGTGGTGACGTCCAGCGATGCCAGCTGCAACGTGAATTCNATNACCTCNCCGTTGGTGTGCCAAACGGCTTCTGAGGTTCCGTAACTTGGATCAGGCACCCATCCAACGTAGTCCGTCAACAGGTCCAGCCGTCCGGGGTACACGGTCCAGTCTTCGCTCGCTTCAAGGCCGATTCCAGCCTCGTCGGCGATGGCCGTTCCGTAAGGTTCCGACCAGCCACGGCGCACTTCGTAGGCCGGTGTTGAAGCAAGCGAGGTGCGGTGCACCATCTCGATGTCAAGTTCCAATTCGCCCGCTCCACTCTCGCTTGCGGCGGTTGGGTGAAGCGAGGGTATCGTGGCGGCAAACCGGGGACCAGGGCCGCCTCGGTCCGATGGTGGAACCACCACGTAGGGGGTGAATTCGGGGTGGTTCGTNACCACGGCNCCTCCGGANAACGCCACTTCCATGCCGTCCACCGACGATGAGAATTCGTAGGAAAGTCGGGACAAATGGAAGGCCCAAACNGTCCCGATCGACCGGTGCGTGCTGACCCCGTCGCTTCCNAGGACGTCGATGCTCATGCTGGCCGGATGTCGTCCGTCCGTCCANGCCTGGCGGGTGTCGATTTCCCCCCGACCGTCCAAGACCTCCCACGGAAGGTCGGTGGCGATCCAACCGCTTGCTTGCGTTCCGACGCGAGTGCATCGCTCGGCGCCGTCGTGCGGNAGGTGNACCAAGCCNANGTCCCCGGCGAGACGCATCGCACGCAGCGGGTGGCCTGCATCGACCCTGAGGGTGGTGTTGCCCTCGGCAAGGATGAGGGANTGGTGGTCGTTGTTGTCCAGGAACACACCACTGGTTTGGCTCGGTCCCGTCAGGTTCCAAACGGACCTGTAGCCTGCAAGCCGTGCAACCAGTGTCTCTTCGGTGTTGTTGTCGTGATTGGCGTACGTGAAATGGCCTCCGGACAACCCGCCGGTGTCGTCGGCAGGCAGGAATGTCGTACCGGATACGGTGTCGGTGGTGGACGCATCTCGGGAGGCGGCCCACNTCACGAAGACATCGCCGTCGGCGTCCAGGGTCAGGGCTCCTTCGTCGTACACCGGGGGCCAATCGATGTGTTCAACACCGCCCGCTGCCACCGACACGCCTCCACCTCTCCAGGTCAAGGTCACGATTTCTTCNCCGGGGTTGGTGAATCGGAGCGTTCCGTCAAGTGCGGGCGGCAGGAAGGCATGCCCGAGGTAGGCTCCGTTCATTGAAGGCCACAACGTCAACCCNTGGTCGTGGCTCAGATTGGTCTTGAGCAGCAGCCTTGACGGCGAACTGGTCGTGATGTGGACGACGGTNTCCTCAGCGACCGATACGTTGTGNGTGAAGGAGACCGCTGTCCGAGCCAGTCCGCTGGGTGTAGCGTAGTGGATGCCTGTCTGTCCGTCNACCGTGATGTGAATTTGNTTGGCGGTTTCGCTGAGCAAGTGCAGGGAGGACTGGCCCGCTGGCAGCGGCACCGACCAAGCCTGTCCTCGCTTGTCCGATGGCTCGGGTGTGTTGGGCAACACGTAGGTCGCACCCCCCTCGCCAACGAGGGCAAACACGTTGAGTTCGTGGGTGGAGGAGAGGGTCGCCTCNCCGATGTCCGAGAGGTCAATGCTGGTCGTCTCATCCACTCTGAGCGACGTCGTCAATCGTTCNGCACCGTCAACGGTCAACGTGACGTCGATCGGTCCCAAGGGCATGGCCAACCCCGGCATGACGGTGATGCTGACGCGATCCATGGCATCTTCCAGCGTGTAGTGATAGGGCCGGTCGGGGCCCAAGCGAAGGTCGCTCACGCAAACGGCCTCGACAAAACTCTCCGAGTGCCGAATTTCCAAACGATCGTCAAAATCAAGTGCGCCACGGGCCCGAAGGGTCATGTCCTCAACCCAGGTTGCGGAGTACCACATACCACCTCGTAAACTGTCCCAGACCAACTCCCCGTCGACGGGGATGAGCGTAGCGTGCGTTGAGTCTCCAGGCATGCCTCGCTCGCTGAGCACAGCGGTCTGGTGGGCAAGGAGTTCCATCTGAGACGACATGTCGTGCCGTTCGACCGAACCTTCCATCTCTTCGATGACCGGCATCATTGACACCATCATGAGCCCGATGATCGAAAGAACCCCACCAAACAACAGAACGGTTGCGACGGCGGCTGACACGCCTGCTTCATCTCGACGAAGTGAACCCCTCATCGACCCACCTCCACCCGCTGGACGTCGACTTCAAGGTAGAGTGGCAGNCCCTGGGACGATACGCTGAANCCGTCTGCACCGCTCGCTCGCTCGTACGGTGCAAAGCCAATGTAGGTGTCCAGCGTGCCTGCTGAGCGCTGTATGGTGTAGTCGGCGAGCCAGTTGTTGTGGTATTGCGGTGTGATGACGTCGTGAAGGGCGTTTTGTACGTTGAAATTNACGTTGTACGCTCGTCCGGAAAACAACGTCANCGGTCCCTGAGAAACGAACTGCATGCCAACGTTTGAGCCGGAGCCGATGCTCCCGTTTGCNACGCTGTCCGTCAGCAACATCGACAGGCGCAGNTCGTCGTTGGCCATGCGGTCGAATTCGACCAGCGGCATGGCGCTCACGTCCCAAGCTCCGTTCGGGAAGCGTTCGGCCCGTGCGTTGTTCATGAGGACGATTTGGTGCTCGCCTTGCCCCAGCGATGTGGTGATCTGAAGGCCTGAAAGCGTCCACGTCACGTAGCGGTGCAGGGGCTCGTCGTCGGCGTCGTAAACGGTTACGATCATCCAGTGCGACGCGCTGGCGTTGTGGGTGATGAANACCTCAGAATGACTGACGGGAACGGACGTTTCCACCACCACGCCGGGGGATTCGATTCGAATGCTGCGGGCGGTTTCGTTGGCGGCGAGGACACCCACGATGGTTTCGTTGACCTGTCGAAGNTCNATGCTNTCGCGNCTGGTGAGNTCCGCACTGATGGTCCAGTGTTCGACGTTTTGCACCGANCGAATGGCGGTGGACTGAATGGCGAGCGTGTTTCNAAATCCGGTTCCCTCGGGAGCGTTGCCNGCCACTTCGATTCGATCTTCGATGCGGTCCGCCAACCCGGTTGCGGAGTTCCAGTTGGTGTTGTCTTCAAAATCCGAAAGGTACGGATTGAGGAACACCCATACGCCGCCCATGATGGTGATGACCATGGCCAACAACATGACCACGCCCAGCACCTCACTGACCGCTCGTTCATCGTCGCAACGACGATGGACAGCCGGAGTGGNGGTGCTTCGGTTCACAGGCTCTACACCACCCCGTATCATTTAGGCATTCACCTTTAACCGTGGAAAACCGGTTATTTGAGCGCCTTTTTTGGCGNCGTGGTTTTGGTGGATTCCTGTCCGATGTAGTGCGAAAAGTCCGGACCGTTTTGCGCTGAGATTCGAAGGTCTCCGCTGAAGACCTCGTCGATGTAGTAGAGCACCGTGGACTCTGCGATGTGGGGTGCGTTGTTTTTTTCGCTCAGGTGCGTGAGCGTGATGCTTCGTGTTTGTTCGGTGCACACCTCGGCGAGAAACTCACCGGTCTGCTGGTTGGATAGATGCCCCCCTCTGCCCGAAATACGGTCTTTGAGTGAATAGGGGTAGGGTCCGTGCATCAATTTGTTGTGATCGTAGTTGGATTCAATGGAAATGTGCTCGCATCCCCTGACGTGGGCGACCAGTTCATCGGTCCAGGANCCCAAGTCGGTGATGATGGCGGCTCGCTCCCCTCCGTGGCTTGCAACAAATGCGACGTTGTCGGAACCATCGTGCGGTACGGGCACGGGGAGCACGGCTAAATCGTCCCCCACTCGAACCAAATCCAGTGCTTCAAAGTACGTGGTCAGTTCGGGCACCAGGTCCAACTCCAGTGCGGTTCGCTCGTTGGCCAAAACCGGGATGTTCCATTTGGTCTGAACCACCTTGGCTCCGCCGCCATGGTCNCCGTGGTGGTGGGTGATGAAGACGCAGTCGATGTCTTCGGGTGCGAGCTGGAGACGAGCCAATCGCTTGGCNAGTTGGGNCCCGCTGAACCCTTGGTCGATGAGGACTTTGGCATTGGGGGTTTCAAGCAAGGTCGAGTTGCCTCGACTGCCTGTTCCCAGATGCGTGATGGTCATGGTCATGCGAACACCGAGGCACCGTCGCGGGAAGGACTTGAACACACCGCCCGTCGTGCCCCANAAGCGACCTGTTTTCGTCGTTTCCAGCGCTTTTCAACACCGATTTGTATGAACATCGTTCCATCACCCTCATAAGCAATCTGAGCAAGGTGGAAAGAAGAGCAGGGCAGGGGCTTTGGCGACGGTGGGTTCATGCGACGAAGTCAAACGACCATCCTGACGACGCTGGCCGTGATTGCCAGTCTGTTGTTCATGTCGCAATTTCCAGCCATTTCCAACGTCTCAAACGTCCACCCNGACGACACGGACGGGACACCGCCACCCAACACCGACACCGACGGGGATNTGATCCCCGACGTCCACGAAACCCTGTTNGAAGAATGGATGAACTGGACGGCCGTGGACGGCAGGGACGTCGTCATTCAGGGCCTGGACAAAAACAACGCTTCCGACGCCTCNATCGACCGAGACCGGGACGGGCTCAACGCNACTGAGGAGTTCTGCTGGCCCTANCCCGCNAACTGCACGGCACCGGGCTTCCCGAGAGGTCTCACCGGACAACTGGATGAAAACAGCGACCGCATCTACCTCGACCCCCGTGTGTCCGACACNGACGGCGACGGCATGCCCGATGGATACGAGGCGTACATGTGCCACCGCATGGGGGGTTTTGNCCCGCTGGCTCTCCGGTATTCTTGCCCGTCGTTNGATCCCCTGAACGGGAGCGACCTCACCCTTGACAGCGACAACGACGGGTTTGACGTNGACCGCGACGGCATCATGAGCGATGCGGAGCGNTACACCGCGCCTGAGGAGTATGCGTACGGAACGCCGCTCAACTTCACCGCAGAACTGGATGGCNTGTGGTGCCACGCCACACTGCCTGAGGGCTCGGTCNTGAAGACGTGGCCGTACNTGCCGTCGGGCGCAAACGCAACCTTCCACAATTTGNTGAGCGCTTGCACCGACCGTGCNGTCAACCCCGTGGGNGAAGACCTCTGGCTCGGCACGGACCCACTGCTCGACGANTCCGACCGATACCTCTGGGATGGTTTTTCGGTTCGTCCGTTGTACCCGTCCTTTGGTGATGGCATCCCCGACGGTTGGGAGGTNCATTTCGGACTGAGCCCTCTGAACCGNTCCAATGCGTTGGATGACCCCGATCGAGACGGTTGGGACACCAATCGGGACGGCGGNATCTCCGACGACGTTTCACGCACCGAGACAGCACTCAAGGTCGGNGAGGCGCTGTCCACGCTTGAGGAATACCTGGTGTACTACGACGACGGGAACACCGTGTACCCCGGCCTCAAGTCGACGATGCTGGGTGACTCCGATGGCTTCACCACGCTGCCGCTTGTCTACGACACGCCGCAGGACACCATGGCCGTGATGCATNACGATGTCCGAGCCTTGGACCAACACGAGCAAACGCTCTACGCCATGACAAAATACGGNGTGAGCGTTCTCGGTTTGGACGACGNCACGCANAGCCATCATTCACTTCCACAGGGCGTGGTTCTTCACGACGGATTCCTCGCTCGNTCNGGCGGTGCGCCCTACGCTGCCGTCCTCGGCACCAGCATCGGTTTCGCCGTGGCACCGCTGCTGGCCGACGGTTCACTCGGTTCCATNAGCACGTGGGATTGGTCCCTCGACGGCCCTCTCCACGCCGTCGCTCCGCTTGCGGGCGAAGACGTCAGTCTGCACGCCATCGGGCTGGGCGATGCGGGCGAAGGAGCGATTGTGGAAATCGATGGCAGCGCNTCCATNGCAACCACNTATGAACTCGGAACGGGGTTGGTCGCTGGTCTNTCNGAAGCAAACGCCTCCGTCTCGTCCATCCAGCACGGGATGGTCGGCGGGACCACGTTTACGCTGTTCGTTGGAACGGACCGCGGCCTGTTCGTCCTCGAGACGACCTCCGCCCGCGACGACCAAGCCGGCGACTGGCGATTCTTCTACACGCCTGACAGCACCCCCATTCCAACCGATGTGGACGGGGTTCGCAGTNTACCACTCGGAACGACCGGCAACCCTGCAGAAGTCAGAACCATTGTTCTNGACGGCCCCGACGACGATAACGCCCAAGCCTTGTGGTTTGGTACCCCAGCGGGGTTGCACAAGTTGGACCTGATCGACGACATCATCGAGCACAGCGGAATGATGGCTCACCCCGGCGTGGACGGGAAGNTGTCAAAGGACACCAACANCATCCACGCCATCCATCCAACCGGCGATGAGCTCCTCATCGGCTCGGAGTGGGGCCTGTGGGCTCTGGCGGGGGACTACAGCGCTGTTTACGGCGTCCAAGAACAGACCAGACTCCCCGGCAGAATCACCGCAATTGCAACCTCGGTTGACGACGGCAATGCTTCGGTGCACGGTGCTGCATCNCCCGGNCAGTTNGCGAATTTGCAACTCATGGACCCGGGTGCCAACGATTCGGACGCGGACGGCATGCCCGATGGATGGGAGGTCGTCCACGGCCTGGACCCCACGGACCCGTGGGATGCACTCTACGACAACGACGCTGACGGTCTTGACCTCGACCAGTCCGGCGACATGAATCTGGAGCGATTGTGGACCAATCTTGACGAGTTTAGGTACACGAAACTCACGCCCGAGGGTTACAATTCCACCGACCCTCGAGAGGGCGACACCGACGGAGACGGCGTGGGTGATGGTGCAGAATACTACGGCTTCTTCTATGAACAAAGCAACCTCTGGTGCCACTACACCGTTCAGATGGTCTACGTGTGCGACCCGGTCAAGGGTCAAGCCGCCAACGCCACCTACCTCGCTCAAGCGAACGTGGACACCGGCACGGACCCCACCAACGAAGACACCGACGGGGACGGCATGCCCGACGGATGGGAGATTCAACATCGCCGATGGATTGGCGACGCCTTTACCGGTGGCAACAACTGGAGTCTGGATCCGCTTCGACCGGACGACGCCAACTGGGATGCCGACGGTGATGGGTTGCCCAACTTGTGCGAATATCAGTGGTCGGTCGTTCGTCTGATGGGCATCAACGGCGACCTGCTGGAGCTTTACGGTGAATCCCCCGAGGCTGCAGAGTTGTGGTCGGTCGCGGATCCAAACCTCATCGACTCGGACGGTGACACGCTGCCGGATGGATGGGAATCCAAGGGGCTCTGTTCGTGGGACCCTTCTCGACGGGGCGTCAACCCGCTCAACGGTTCGGATGCGTTCGAGAACCCCGACGGGGACGGATACGACATCGATCGTGACGGTGTCCTCTCCCCCGAAGAGGCGTTTGTGAACTACCTTGAATACCACGTTCGCACGGATTTGTTCAACGGGAACTCAACCCTTGATGGCGTCCCTCTACCTTCGAATTTCACCACTCGGTTGTTTGACAACATCGGGGA
>NZMN01000024.1 GCA_002694525.1 Methanobacteriota archaeon | reverse complement strand
TGGTCATCAACTTCAGCAAACCCACTCGTCGTCATTCCCGTGCAACTGGAGCCCGCGATACTACCAAGCTATACTATACTCCCTTGTGTTACCCAAAGCATCAGTTCTTTGCCTGTCGGCGTGCACGCTTTCGGCGTCGCAACTTCTTCTTGCGCCACTTCCAACGTTGGTTGCCGGTTTTTTTCCAAGCACGTGAGCCTCGCTTCATGGTGAACAGCCCTCCCACTTGCCTTCCCTATATGAGAGCATCGGGCGGTGCAGGAACCGTCGTCAGGCGGTCAACTGCGCTCCATCTCCGACGTTGATGGGGCGGAGGACGGTGTGGCCAACGGCTTGATGCCGAACAGAACGCGCGTCGGTCGTGTTCGTTTCAACATCTCAAACGCAAGCCAGCAACCGAGAACGACGAGAACCCATGTGGTCAAAACGGCCAGCGGTCCTCGCAGACCGATGGATTTGCAAAACCAGAGAAAGGCAAAGGTGAGCGGCATGTGAACGATGTAGAACGGATAAACGCCCTGATTGAGATAGGCGAGACGAGGGCTTGGATGATTGAGGTAGCGAGCACCCAGCGCAAACACGAGCGCACACCAGCACCATGCATGGAACGCATGAATGAAGCAGGCGAGAAGCGTCATTGTGTTGTGGGGAACCACGCCGGATTCCACCCAACCACCGTCGACGTAAGGCACACCGTCGACGTGTTGTTGCACGCGCAACCAGAGGAACGCCAGCGTAAAGAGAACCGTCATGCCGACAATGGCGTTGAATCGCCGGTCGAGCAGACGATAGTAACCCTCGCTGGCCGTCATGCAGGCATAACCAAAGGCGAAAAAGCAGAGGAACCACATCCATTCATATCCCGATCCGAGGAAACCCGGCATCCAGGGTTTGAGCGTCCACTCCACAACGGTCAGGACAAAGGGGAACACCAACAAAACGCCCCAACCGTTCAACCACTGAAACACGTGTTGGAGGGCGGAAACCAATCGCCCCTGAGGGTTTTTTTGCGCTGCGTGAAAGAACGGAATCAACAGGAAGGAGTACAGCGCCAAATTCCAAAGAAACCACAGATGACCGAGCACAAACTTCCCGAGGATGGGCACCCAAAACAGCAACGAGGTCCAGACCATGTGTTCCAACCACACCTCAGCGACGCCGTTCAACCCCGCACCACGGGTTTCCCACGGAGCGGTCAACACGCTGTTCAGAAACCCGATGGTCCACATGCCGAACACCATNGGGACCAGAAGGCGTTTCACGCGCTCGGTCGAAAACATGCCCCACGTTCGGCGCCGAAAGGCAAAGGCCGTGCCCATNCCTGAGATCATGAACAANGCAGCAAGGCGCCACTGATGCATCCAATGAAGGAACAAGCTCGTCGGGTCCACGGTTTCGGTGGTGTAGCGGTTTCGCTCATCGTCCTCTTGGGCGGAGGTTTCCGTGCGTTCATCCACGTTGGGGTTGAGGTGTTCTCCGTAGGCCGTCCAGTAGACGCCGATGGCGATGTGAAACGGTATGAGCAGGCCGAAGAGGAGGACGCGAAGCCAATCAACGTCATGACGGCGAACCCGAGCGGGGGGAGCGGGTTCATCCATGGAAGTGGNCTGCCCTTCAGCCATATAACCACTCCACACGCGACCGTCGACGTGGNGNCCAACCCGTCTCAGACAAGCGGCGCCGAGGGAACACTAATGACGGTCAGCCTTGAGGTTCCGTCATGCCTCAGCGACGTCGAGCNCTCTGCGCGGTGCTCGTGGCGCTGATGTCCCTCCAAGGGTGTCTTTCGGCNAACACNGCAACAAANGATGAAGGCATCGCCAGCGATGAGAACCCCTTCCCCAACCACAACCCCGACGAATACGAGTGTTTCATCCACAACGACTGGGAGCGATGCTACATCACGCACGTACCCGATTCGGTGAACGAAGACGCCAACGCACCCCTCATCGTGGAACTACACGGTTGGGCTGGCTCAGCCTTCGAAACGAGGGCGCTGACCGACATCACCCTTCTGGCGGACGATGTGGGTGCCATCGTTGTCCACCCCGAGGGCATCATTGTGGACAACACGACCCTCACCACGGGTGGAAACGAAGAAGCGTGGAACGCAGGCTACTGTTGCGGGGATGCGCTCTACTACGAAATCGACGATGTGGACTACCTGAGGACCGTGATCGCTCGGACGATTGAAACCTTCCCCGTTGACGAGCAGCGCATCTACATCACCGGATGGTCAAACGGATGCATGATGGCGCAGCGCATGGCGCTGCAAGCCAGCGACCTGATCGCCGCCGTAGCGTGCACCTCGGGGTACCTGAGCATCCACGACGCCGAAGGCTACACCCCCGTGCCGGTCATGGAAATTCACGGCTTCATCGACGAGAACCAACAGTACACCAACACGGTGAATTGGGGCATCGTGGACGAAAACCGAAGAAACCTGGAATCCATGCAGTCGGGAGCGATTGAGAACATGTACGANTGGGCCGGCTACAACAACTGCGAGGGCGTCGTGCCCGACCGGAACGAACCCGGCGCCGTTTACAGCATCCAGGGCTTCACAAATTGTGCTGGAGGCAGCGAAGTGGCGCTCATCACGGTCCATGCAGGAGGTCACAACCTCTACCCGAACGATGCGTGTACACCCGGCTTCGTGTGGAATTGTTTTGGGAGCCAGGGTCTGTGGGACGTGAACCAGATGGANTGGGATTTCCTCAGCCGGTTCACCAANGACGTCGTGCCTTGACGGCGTCCTTCGTGTCCAGAATCAAATGACGTCGATGCGCACGGGNGCGCTGGTGTCGTTGTTCTTGGCGGTCTTGGGTTGGGTTTTGAAAAGCAACACGCAGAAGACGGTGCACACGAGCGGGGGCATGAGAAGTGGGAGGAACATGGTGAGGGATTGCTGAATGAAAATTGCAACCACACCAAGGAATCCAAACACAAATCCGAGTCCGTTGGCAAGTGGGATGGCTCCGGCGTTGTCCATTTTTTCGGGCGACATAATNTTCCCATGTNCAAACGGGGTTTATATGGCTGTGTATTTTTTCGCAAAAANCAGCCCTTTTGCACGTCAATCAGGCTTGAGTCCAAACGCAACGGCGACATCGGTGGTCAACAAGGCATCGTCGTAGGCAGCGCGNTCTTCNGCGTTCATGTCGCCGCANGCGTAGGCAGCGTCGAGCACCTCTGAAACCGCCTCAGGATGGTACTGAACGGTGAAAATCGGTTTCGATGGATGGCGGCATGCTGCGATGTCNCAGTGTGCCGCNGAGGCGATGACNTCCAATTCGCCGGCATCCACCACGTGCTCNTGATGAGCGAAGGAGGCGAACACCGACCGGCCGTTTTCTTCCTGAACCTCCGCCACAAAATGCGAGTCCGTGGGGGCGCGAACGATGCGCCCACCAAACGCATGAGCGATGATCTGGTGCCCGAAGCAGATGCCGTACAGCGGAACCTCCGCTGANCGAATNAGGTCCACGACGTCGTCCATCCACGGCTCCCACATGGACACGTTCCGTCGCGACCCNGTGATGATGACNGCGTCGGCCTCAACAGGGTGGTCAACCACCGTGCCGTACCCGTAGTCCAGGCGCTTNTCGACGTGGGGCGACCAAAGGAAGACCTCCTCGGGCGAGAAGTGATGCACGATTTCGCGAACACCGGCCNTGCCNAAGCCCTCCCGCTCCGCCAGCAGATCGACAACGAGAAGGCGCACGGTTGCAGGACACAGCGCAACTCATTGAACCTTTTTCACCGCCAAATGAGGCTGGGGAGGGCCCTGCGTGGGCGTGTTCAATCGTCCTTGTAAGCGTCTTTCTGACCGGCCACGTCGGCCTTTCGCAACTCTGCAAGTTGTTTGAGCGCCTCCAGCTTCACGGCAGGGTCGTCGGAGGATGCAGCGATTTCCTCAAGCACGGCGATGGTCGATTGCGAGGCTTTGGCGTGTTGCTCCAACCGNTGCTGTTCTTGCTCGTTTTGGAGTCGCATTCGCTCCTGTTTTTTGGCTTGAACCTGTTCAAACATGTTCATGGCCCGATTCATTTTTTGGTCCTCTGCATCGTGTGCCACCGAAGCGAGCGTTTTCTGACGCTCTGCCTCGAGTTTGGCGAGTTCCACATCGGCCTGTGCGACCTTGAGGGCCTCCGTCCGNGCAGCGTCCATTTGCTGGTCCTGAAGATGTTGTTGCTGTCGCCACGTTTGCAAATCAAGTTCACCCGCGCCCTTGATGCGCTCCAGTTCCAACTTGAGTTCGGCCGCTTCTTTGGCCTGAACACCCACGAGTGCCATCCTCGCATTGACCTCGTGCTTGCGCTGTTCGGACTTGATGAGGTGGTCNAGTTCAACGGCTTGTTTGTCCGATTCAATGTCCTTTGAGAGCTGCAGGCGTTCAAGGTCGTGTTGATGTTGNAGNTGCTGTTCAGCCGCCGTGGTGCTCCACGTGATGAACCCACTGCGGAAGGCCATGCCGTGCTCGTCCAGGGTCGCTCTCAGAGCCGTCTTGACGGCGTACATGNNGTCCTCGTTCGCTTGGACNGTNCGCATNGANGNGGCGTCCATGCCTCGAAGATGTTGAAGGGCCGCCGAACTCACNGCCGGCGAAACGAGGGCGGCAATGTTCCCCGCCTGCACCGTCATCGTCCCTTTGGCGGGGAAGGAGATGAGGCGCGGGGCCGTTTCTCGGGTGATCTCAAGTTTGAGGGTGATGAGGCAGTTGATNTCGTCGCCGTTNTCGGCGACACCTCGGACTTGAACNAGGACGGCGTGCGGCCCGGTGAAGGCGAANATGAACGAACGGACGGGGTTGCTCTTTCCAAACAGCGTTCCAAACAGACCGACCTGAGGACTGACCTCCATGTGCGTTTGGGAGACGGAACCGACGATTTTGCCGTTCTCCANAACGACACAAACCTCGTTCGGTTTCAGCGTCACNTCNGCCTGCCTNGGGACGTCAGCGTCGTTCATGTAGNNNGCGATCACGGTCGGGTTGGTTCTCCATCTGAAATGCATGCTNTTCACCTCTTGGTCAGTCCGTCGATGTACATGTTTCTCTCCAGATACATGTTTCGAGTTCGCGTCAATTTTTGATGCCAGTCGGCGATGCGTGCGTTGACGGCATCGTCGTCCAGGCCACTCATCTCGTCGGCCAGAGCGTTGGCCATNCGGGTGGTCTCNACGAGCGCATTCAAGACCGCGCTGTCGTGGTCGACAAGCTTGCGCACCGCTTTGGATTTCAGTTTACCAATCCCGGTGTGTTGAGACACGTGGTTGCTGGTGATGGAAAATTGGGCTTCGTTGCGCAGAATGTTGATGGATTCAATCATGGTTTCAAGACTGCCTCGAGCGTTTCGGTTGCCTGCAGCATGGACNTCACCCTGCAATTTTTCTGCGTGGCGGGAAAGCATTTCGCANCGACGTTGGATTTCGGCTCGAACCGCCTCGTCCGATTTCATGAATCGGCCTTTCTCGTAGCCGTCGTAAGCCGAAATCAAGGCACGGACGCCTTGGACGGCGGCGGCCAANGTCGANGTGCTCACGTCCATGGTTGCCAATTCCATTCCTCCCATATAGTACCCTTGTCGGTCCAGCGTTGCGTTTTTCCTCAAGATGGNCNAGGTTTGCNNACCGAAGATTTGGTTAGCCAACACCGTGTGAGTNCNCCATGGCCGACCCGTTGTTCAGCCCGGACGGCAAGTGGATGTGGTCCGGAACCGAATGGATTCCCGCACCGCCCGGACAGAGCGGGCAGCAGCTCAACATGCAGGATTCCGTCATCGGCGGGGACGTCGTCCACAACACGGTGGTGAACAACG
>NZMN01000023.1 GCA_002694525.1 Methanobacteriota archaeon | reverse complement strand
GGATGAATGCGTGCCCATGGAGTGTATCGCCACAGATGAAGAGCACGGGAGGGAACGGCCATGTCGGCATACTTCATCCGATGGAACCCTCCATTTCCAGCTCGAGCAACTTGTTCAGTTCCACGGCGTATTCCATGGGGAGTTCGCGGGTGAACGGTTCAAAGAAGCCGTTGACGATGAGACCCATGGCTTCCTCTTCGGTGAAACCTCGGCTCATCAAGTAAAACAGCTGGTCGCCTGAAACTTTGGAGACGCTGGCCTCGTGCTCAAGGTCGGCCGTGGGGTTGCCAATTTCCATGGTGGGGTAGGTATCGGAGCGCGAGTTGCTGTCCAGCATGAGTGCGTCGCAGACGATTTTGGAGCGACATCCGTGGGACTTNGGAGTGACCTGGAGCATGCCCCGGTACGAGGAGCGCCCGCCGTTCTTCGAGATGGATTTGGAGAGAATGCTCGAGGTGGTGTTTGGTGCGAGGTGGTGGACCTTCGCACCGGCGTCTTGGTGCTGTCCGGCACCTGCGTAGGCAACCGAGATGACCTCGGCGTGGGCGCCTTCGCCCTTCAGCAACACCGCCGGNTACTTCATNGTCAACTTCGAACCGATGTTGCCGTCCACCCATTCCACGGTTGCGTTTTCGTGGGCGACGCCGCGCTTGGTGACGAGGTTGTACACGTTGGCCGACCAGTTTTGGATCGTGGANTAACGGATTTTCGCATCTTTCATNGCGATGAGTTCAACCACGGCGGAGTGCAACGAATCGGTGGAGTANGTCGGCGCTGTGCAACCCTCCACGTAGTGAATGCTGCTGCCCTCGTCGGCGATGATCAGCGTTCGCTCAAACTGACCCATGTTTTGTGCGTTGATGCGGAAGTAGGCTTGAACCGGCATTTCAACGTGGACGCCTTTNGGNACGTAGATGAACGAACCGCCGGACCAAACCGCTGTGTTGAGGGCGGAGAATTTGTTGTCGCTGTAGGGGATCACGGTGCCNAAGAATTTCTTGACGATGTCCGGGTGTTCCTTNAAGCCGCTGTCCATGTCCAGGAAGAGGACACCCTGAGCTTCCAGGTCCTCACGGATGGAGTGGTAGACGGCCTCGGATTCGTATTGAGCGGTGACGCCGCCCAGCCACTTTTGCTCGGCTTCGGGAATCCCGAGGCGGTCGAAGGTGTTCTTGATGTCGTCAGGGACGTCGTCCCAGTCCTTTTCGGTGGCATCGGACGAGCGGAGGAAGTAGGTCACGTTGTCGAAATCAATGTTGTTGAGTTCACCGCAGTTGCCCCAATCGGGCATGGGTCGTTCCATGAAGTGGTGGTACGCCTTGACTCGGATGTCGGTCATCCACTCCGGCTCGTCTTTGAGCGCCGANATGTCGCGGACGACTTGTTCGGAGAGGCCTTTGTCGAATCGNATCGTCGCGTTTTCTGGGTCGTGGAACCCGAATTTGTAATCGCCAACCGCTTCACGTGCCTCNTCGCTCATNGTCAAGCCTCCGTTGCGGCCTCAAGCCATTCATAGCCCTCTTTTTCAAGTTTGAGCGCCAGTTCAGGACCCCCNGATTGTGCGATGATTCCGTCGATCATGACGTGAACGAAGTGCGGTTGGACGTGGTCGAGCAGCCGTTGGTAGTGCGTGATGATGAGACAACCCGCTTGAGGAGCGACGCTGTTGATGCCNTTGGCAACGATGCGCAGCGCATCGATGTCAAGNCCGGAGTCGGTTTCGTCGAGGAGCGCCAGGTTGGGTTTGAGCAGGAGCATCTGTAGGATTTCAAGACGCTTCTTTTCGCCGCCGCTGAAGCCGTCGTTGACGTATCGGGANAGGACCGTTTTTGGCATTTCCAAAGCGGCCATGGCGGCGTTGAGCTCCTTGCGGAAGGCACGACCTTTCAGGGGCTCTTCGCTCACCGATTGAACCGATTTCTTGAGGAAGGTACCGACTTGAACACCGGGGATNACGGCGGGGTATTGGAAGGAGAGGAACATGCCTGCACGGGCCCGCTCGAAGACGCTCATTTCCTCAATGTTGGTGCCCATGTAGTGGATGGTCCCCTNGGTGATTTCGTAGGCTGGATGGCCCATAACGACGCTGGCGAGCGTGGATTTACCGGCACCGTTGCGCCCCATGATGACGTGAATTTCGCCTCGGTGGATGGTCAGATTCATCCCGTTGAGGATGGGGGTGTCCTCAACGCTGACGTGAAGGTCNTCAACCCTCAGGATTTCGTCGGCCATGGTCATCCCTGCGCTGGCGTCTCATCCCTCCTTTATCAATGGATGTAGTGCCATGCAGCAACGATGCCGGGCGGGGAAAAGCCCTGCCCGAGGTACCGGTGGAGAAGCGAGGATTGAAGTCGGTCATCCCGAGCCGGAACCATGGACGATGATTTGGTGGCCAAGTACGCCGCCGAGGCAAAGGCTGCGATGGAGGCAGAGGCGGCCCGTCGGGTGTCGGAGGCAACCGACCCCCAAGAGGAGGAGCGATTGCGCAACCTTTCCCTTCACGACGTCATGGAATCCGATCATTTTGTCCCCGCCTTGCTCGCACGACTCGGTGCGGTCCGTGCTGCNCTCGACGGTCATGGAGGCGGAATTGCCGTCACCAGCGCAACGATGGTGGATGGTCGATTGGACCTCGTGCTGGACCTAACCGGGGCGTGCCTTTCATGCGGTGCCGCCCCNGGAACACTTGAAGGGGTCAAAACCGATCTCGAGGGCGACGGTGAAATCGAACGANTCCGNTTTTCTGCAGCCCTCTTGGACACCTTCGATGACCTCGGCCGTGAGTTCATTCTNGCCCACGGGAAAGTGGAATTCGTTGACGCTCCAACCGATTCAAGCGAGGCGTAAATCAGCGAGCGTTTCAAAAAAGAAGGTCCGGAGGGCCAAGCATGCCTGCATGGAGCGACGCACGACGGGACGACCCCGCCCCGTGCAGNGACCAAGACGTCGGCCNGTTTGAGGTGACGCAGCGTGACGGCCTCGCCCGCNTGGGTCGGTTGCACACCCGCCACGGTGTGCTGGAAACACCGGCGCTCCTTCCCGTCGTCAACCCGAACATTCGCACCGTGGAGCCACGGACGATGTGGGACAAATACGGGATACAGGCACTCATCACCAACGCTTACATCGTGTGGAAACACGACGATTTGAGGCANACGGCCCAGGAAAAAGGGGTGCACGAACTGCTCGACTACCCCGGNGTCATCATGACCGATTCCGGCACCTTTCAGTCCTACGTNTACGGTGATGTGGACGTGGGCGTGGATGAAATCGTGGCCTTCCAGCGCTCCATTGGCGTTGACATCGCCACCATGCTGGACGTGTTTTCCAGGCCCGACATGAAGCACCGTGAAGTCGAACAAGCGGTGAGGGAAACCGATGCACGCGCCGAGCAGAGTCTGGCGGCAGCGCAGGACACCATGCTCAACGGACCGATTCAGGGTGGAGTGTTTCGTGAGTTGCGGCACATTTCGGCGCAACTCATGGGGCAACACTCCTTCGCTGTNCATCCCATTGGGGGCATCGTCCCGTTGATGGAACAGCAACGCTACAAGGACTACGCCAAGGTCATGATGGCAACGTTGCCGCTGTTGCCGCCCGACCGTCCCGTTCACATGTTTGGATGCGGTCACCCCATGCTCTTTCCCATGTCCATCGCCTTGGGCGCCGATCTGTTTGATTCGGCAGCCTATGCGTTGTTTGCTCGCGACGGNCGCCTGTTGACGNCGTGGGGGACCGAACGCATCGATGANCTGGTCGACTGGCCCTTGTTGATGCCCTGTGTGGCCGACACCACCCCTGCCGATGTTCGAGCGATGAAACCCATCGATCGTGAGCGCCTGCTCGCCCNCTACAACCTTGAAGTGACGCTTGCAGAGTTGGCTCGGTGCAAGCAAGCGGTTCGAGACGGACGCATCTGGCAGCTCGCTGAACAACGCAGCCACCAACACCCGGCCTTGAGGGAAGCGTTCCTNTGGCTCACCACGGCGCCGAGCTTGGACCGNACGGTCCGACCCGATCGATTCTACACCGACCGAGATGCNGCGCGAGACCTCGANGANGACCAAGGCATGTGGGAGGATGCNTGGGATTACGTCGTTTGGAGCCAGCGCACACCGAGNAGNGGCGGCGTGATGTGGGGNGGCGATGACACCTTCAGCCGACCGCACATCGCCAAGGCCCGCCGAACGCTCCAACTGCGCTGGCAACCCCCTCAAGGCGTGCAAAACGTCGTGGTGTTTCACGGCATTCGCGGTCCGTTCAGNGAACGGATCAACGATGTCCTCGAATGGCTCACCGTCCATCACCCTGACGTGNAAACCTTCGTCCTGACCCCGATCGGAATCGTCCCCNCTTCCCTGGAGGACCTCAATCCNTTCGCACANCTTGACGCTCCNCAGTGGGTGTTGCGCCACGAACCCGAGGCGGCGTGGATTCAGCGAGAACTGCACCGTCTCGGACTGAACAACGCAACCGTGGCGACGGTGGACGTTGCTGGCGACGGCATGAAGCAGCGCCTCGCAGCAGCGCTTGATGGACTTCAACTGAGCAGCGANGTGCACCANCCACTCAGCGCAGAAGAACGAGACCNAGCCCGCACCGCTTTGCGCACTGAACAGGGCAAAGCGAAGCAAATGGTTCTGCTCAACACCAACGCAAGCACCGCCGNGAACATCATGTCGGGNACAACNTTNGTGGTNAACCGNGAGGGGCGTGTCAAGAACATCAACGANGCCAAAGGTCGCCACATGTTCAGTCCGCGTCTGAGGGACGGCGGCATGTCCNTGGCAACCCAAGGGGCTCGTNCACTGTTCGAGCACCGAGACGAACCGCTCCCCACCACCATGCCGCGCACGGAATGGTGGGGCAACGGNGGAAAGGGGCCGGCCGTGGTTGTGGTCAACGCCGATGCAGAACCGTTTGTTCGCAAGGGACGAAACGTGTTTCACGGCTTCGTGGTCGCCTGCGATGCGTGGCTTGCACCAAGCGAAGCGTGCCTGATTGTCAACGAATCAGGTGAACTGATCGGCCACGGGCTTGCTCAGTGCACCTCAACCGAAATGGCAGCGATGANGAAGGGCATCGCTGTACGAACCCGAGGCGGCGTGGACGATTGAACGCGCTTCAATCACCCCAAGCCTTCATGGGTCGTCTTTGCACACCAACGGCTGGAGAGCACCATGCAGGATGAACCCATCATCCAAACCAAGGAACTCACCAAGTCCTACGGACCGCACGTNGCGCTGGACAAACTCAACATCNGCATTCCTCAGGGCGCAACCGGACTTTTGGGACAAAACGGCGCTGGAAAATCCACGTTCCTCAAGACCGTGCTGGGCCTCNTTCAAGCCACATCGGGCGAAGGCACCGTGCTGGGCTACGACATTCGAACGCAAGGCATTGAAATCCGCCAGCGCATTGGATACATGCCCGAATACGACGCACTCAACCCCGACATGGACGCCATCCACCAGGTGCGATACTCGGGAGAACTGCTGGGCATGAACCCCACNGTGGCGATGAACAGAGCGCANGAAGCGCTCCANTTCGTGGGCATNGGCGAGCAACGCTACCGTGAAATTGGGAGTTTCTCAACGGGCATGAAGCAGGCCACAAAACTGGCCTGCGCCATCATTCACGACCCCGATTTGTTGATCGCAGACGAACCGTCCAACGGGCTCGACACCAAAGCAAGGGAGTTCATGATTGGCACGCTCAACACGATGGTCAACGACGCCAAACGGTCGGTGCTGATGGCCAGCCACCTCATGGAAGACGTCGAACGGGTTTGTGAAAACATCATCCTTCTGCACAAGGGCACCTTGGCCGCTCAGGGGAAAATTGAGGATCTCAAAGCCATCGACCGAGAAATCGAAATTCACGTGTGGGGGGGTGCGACCCGACTTGAGGAACGGTTGACGGGTCAAGGCTTCCGTGTTCGCCGGGAAGGTCGAGTGATGCGAATCGCCCACACGCAAGACGACACGACCACCAGCATTCTCCAAGCCGCAGCCGATGTNGGAGCACAGGTTCGCCGAATGCACGANTACGAGGCCTCGCTGGAGGATTTGTTCCTCGCCATCATGGACAACCTCGGCTACAGCGTCAAATCCAGCGATGACCTGTTGGGGTCGTCNATCNAAGCACGACGGGTCGATGCGCCCGAGTCGATGGGAGGCGGTGCATCGTGAGCGACGACGCGCACAGCGCTGAAGCACCGGTGACGGGACAGGGACGGATGGATGTCGCTTGGGGCGCCAACAGCGGCGATGAGAACCCCGACGCAGTCCAAACGGCGAGCACGGCCCAGAGCGGNGAAATCTTCGAGCAACACTACACGCCGTGGACCGGCCAGCTCAACCCCCGCTGGATGCGNAACTGGTCCATCCTCCGCCACCATCTTCTGGGTGTGTTTCGGAAGGGGCACCGCCCGTGGACCATGCCAACTCGAATCTTCATCCTCATCGCATTTCTTGCCTCGCTTGCCGATGCAGGGATGACGNTGCTTTCNGGGTTGGTGGGCAGCGCTGAATTCCATGCGTTGTTCGGCGTCAGCCGAGACAACCTGTACGGACACGTTCTGGGCTTTTTCCCTCGAAACGTCCTCTACTACCCCATCGTGGCNGCNCTGNTGGTCGGNGGTGTGATTTCCGAAGACCGACAGCACGGCACCTCTGCCCTCTACTTCTCCCGGCCCGTCTCCAGATTTGACTACGTGGGCATGAAGTTCCTCTCCGTCGCCATGATTCAGGCCGTCGTGGTGCTCATCACCTACGTCCTGTATTTCCTGGCCGAGGTGGTGGCCTACGGACGNGGATGGGCGTGGATGGTGGACGTGTTTCCGATGTTTCTCGCAGGGATGCTGGCCGGAGCCCTTCTCATCATCACCTACACAAGCATCGGCCTGAGCCTGTCAAGCGTCTCCACCGGGCGGTTCTTCCCCGGCATCGGGTTGTTGGCGATCGTCTTCGGCACCAAAACACTGGCAAGCATCGTCAAGAATCTGTTCGATCGAGAACTTCTCTACCTCATCTCACCCTACGACTGCGTGGCCCACGTCGGACAGACCATCATTGGGACTCAAACGACCTACGACCAGTATTCGTGGGCGTATTCGCTCGTGGCCCTGATCGCCATGAACGCTNTGGCACTCTACGTCTTGGCGTCCCGTGTCGCATCGATGGAGGTGACCCGAGAATGATGCCGGATTACACCCAACAGGGAACGGCGAATCCGGCCGTGTCGCCCGCCGCACCGGTTGCTCCAGTGGTGTACTTCAACGGCGTCTCAAAATCCTACGGCCGAATCCACGCCNTNAGCGGTGTGACGCTNGGANTGAGTGGNGGNGTNACNGGCATTTTGGGCATGAACGGTGCTGGGAAATCAACCCTGTTCAAGCTGCTTATGGGCAAACTTCGCCCCAGCGCAGGAGAGGTCAAACTCTTCGGCGTTGACCCTTGGAAGAACCCGTCGCCGTACGCCAAGGTTGGCTTCGTCCCCGAGCACGAGAAAATGCACGATTGGATGACGGCACTGGAGTTTGTNAGCACCTTCGCTCGCCTGCACGGCATGACCCGAAGCGAAGCCGAGCANGAGGCTCGTAGGGTGCTTGATTTCGTGGGTTTGAGCGATGTCATCAACAAGGAGATCGGACGGTTCTCCAAGGGCATGCGACAGCGGACCAAAATCGCCCACGCTCTTGTCAACGACCCNGAACTCATCGTGTTGGANGAACCGCTTCANGGATGCGATCCGCTGGCGAGGACGACGATCATGAACGTGATTCGAGAACTCGGAAAATTGGGGCGNACCGTCCTGGTCAGCAGTCACATCTTGAGTGAAATCGAGCGCATCACCGAACAGATCGTGATCCTTCACCAGGGGAAACTGGTTGCCCTCGGTAACCTTCATGCGATTCGCGAACGCCTCGACCAAATTCCCCACACCATCCGAATCGTTGGCGATGATGCACGGGCCCTTGCAAAGGACATCCTGAGCCATCCCGCTGTGTTCGGCGTCAGTTTTCCCAACGACCATGAACTTCTCATCCAGACCTATCACTTTGGNCGCATGCACGCAGAACTGCCGCGTTTGATCGTTGACAACGGTCACAACGTGAGGCTCATCGACAACCCAGACGACGATCTTGAATCNCTCCTCCACTACCTCGCAGGCGGTGAGGTCTGATGGGTCAACGGGAGTTGCCCAGCCTTTGGAGCGGCATGGACCGCAAAGCCCTCGCCATCGGTGAGTTTACNCTCCGACAACAGCGAAAACGGCTCTCAACGTGGGTGGTTNTGCTGGTCGGGGTTGCGGCCATGGGCGTCTTGACGATGTTCTACGTNGACGCCATGACGCGTGATTATGAAGCCGTGGACAACGACGGCGATTCCTACGACTGGGACAACGACGGCTACCCCAACGGACAGGAGCAACTGCACGGCACCGATGTGTTCGATGCGATGGACCACCCCGGTCTGTTCNACCCACCCATCGCACCCGANGACCCNAGCGATTGGATCAACGANGACGATTTTGACTGGGATGCNCTCGAAGAGGGCAGCGTTGGCGTNGACGACAACGGCGANTGCGATACAGACCGCCGAACAGAATCGCAAAAAGACGCCAACGGGAACGGGGTGCCTTGTGACATTCAGATTCGNGCTGACCNCTACGGCCAAGGCACGTTCACCATTCNAAGCGACGGCAACGTCGACGANGATCCNGACGACGAGGCGTACGCATTGGAAGCCATCCACCGAAGCTTTGTCTTGGCCATCGGAAAACTGGGTGTTGTGTTTTTGATTGGCATCTTCGTTCCGTTGTTCATGGCCACCGGACTCATCCGAAACGAGATGACGTCCGGTACCATGCATTTCATGCTTGCAAAACCCATTGCTCGAGGTGAGGTGTTCCTCTACCGGTTGCTCGGGTTTTACGCACTGGCCTGGATCTACCTGACGGTCGTCATCGCCGTGTTGGCGTTGGTGGCAGGATTGATGGGGCCGGGGGACGGACTGTATCGGTTTGAGGACCTCGGCGTTTGGATGTCGGTTTGGTTGGCGTCCATCCTCGCCGTCACGGTGTACGGCATGCTGTTTTGCACCCTTGGCGTGATGTGGAAACACGGCATGGTNCTGGCCCTNCCGTTTGCGGCGTGGGAACTGGGTATGATTCTGACAACGCTTGGTGCACCCGAGGCGGCCATCCTGCGCTTTTCCGTCATCGGCTGGGCCATGAACATCGTCGATGCAGGTGCGGCCATGGCTTGGCAGGACACCCCGCTTCTGATTCAGATGGGTCTTTGGGGCGGAGGCAACGGATCGNTGGAAGGTGCNGAAGCGTTGAACGTGTTTTGGTCAACGCCCGGGTTGAACATCGGGGCCCTGGNCACCGTCGTGGTCTCTGTTCTNGTGTTGCTGTTTCAAGCCGCTGCGTGTTGGCTCCTCGGGAGCACGCTGTTCAAGTCCAAGGAAATCGAGTGAGGTGGTCGACTGGTCAGNGTGGACNCATTTGAGGGTGATTTTTCCACCATGTGGCGCCTCGGAATTCGTGAACCGCTTTGGCACCTNACGTGGGATTGGTGGTGGTGGCTCGTGATGTTNGACGANCCGGACGGGGANGAATGGGGAAAACAACTCATGGTCCTCTGGTCAACCAAGGACAACGACCGAGTGGAGGTGAACGGAACGCCGTGGACCCCGAGCGGACGTCCCGGTTTTGACGAACACGGGGGCATGCTCATCGACGGCATGGTTTGCGCGTGGTGGTTTGACGGGCAACGAATGCACGAGCCGTACATCAAGCGAACCTGCGACATGATCGCAATGGACGACGCCCACCCGGCGTGGCCGNANAANGGGGGCGGNGCCGGAGGCGGTGCCGTTGTACCGCTTCTGCCCGACGACCTATCGATGGGTCTTCACAGCGACAAGCGTTCGTTNTGGCTGAATTTGANGGGCGACGAAGGTCCGGTCGCCGAGGGTGCTCCGGCCCGCATGTCGCTCAACCTCACGCCGTGGAACCCTGCGATGTCCGTGGCCAGGCCGTCCACCGCCACCTACGCCGCTGGCATGGGGTACGACATCCTGCGCGTGCACGGGACCAAAGTGGATGGAACCGTCGACGGCGAGCCCGTCACGGGAAGCGCATACTTCCAGAAGGTGTGCGTTCAAGCCCCGTCGCCACCGTGGTACTGGGGGGTTCTCCACTTCGAGGACGGTTCCTACATGGATTGGTTCCTCCCTCACCTTTCGCCCACCATCACGGCGCGTACGCCCAGACCGTGGAAAAAGCGAGACATTCAGCACATTTCCTTGTCCCAGGGTGGCTTGTTCCACGATGCCAAGCATCAGCGCACCGAGCGCTTCGCTCGGGTCGAGGTGGAAAAATTGGCCTCGCATCGCCAAGAGGGTCCACACGGNGAAAACCCCGGTGCGCCCCTGCCGACGTTCAACGTCCACATGCGAAACGGCCGAACGAGCATCAAGTTGACCGTTGAAGCCGTGGAGCGAGCGCACTGGCATTTCGACCAACCCACACGCGGCGGGCTGTGGTCGCATCTGACGTACAACGAATATCCGCTGAACCTCACGCGCCTCGAAATCGTGGACGAATTTGGAAAACGCACCCGCAGAGATTACGGATGGGCCAGGGGGAACGCCGAACACGCATGGGGCGTCCTACACTGAATTTCAGGTGTCCTTTTGGGGGAAGTTATTTCTCTTACCCCGTACCAAAGGTGATTGAGGAATGACCGTGACCGAGGAAGAAGCCGTCCAAGAGGCGACGGAAGAAGCAACGCAAGAGGTCAAAGAAAGCACCGGTTCAGCCGATGCGAACCGAGAAAAATACAGGCTTATTTCGGGCGAAGAAATCCTCGAAAACGGTGAGGCGCGCCCCAGCACCCTTGCCTTTCTCGGGATGTACGTGCTGGGGGCGTTGGTGTTTGGCGTTCACATGCTGTTTCACAACGGCATCAGCACGGCGGACGACGCTCCAATCTGGCTCAAGTTGACCGCTGCGCTCATCGAACTTACGGGCGGAGAGACCCTTCCGATTGGATTTGTTCTGGTCATGTGTTTCGTGACGTGGGCAAACCGAATGCTCAACATTTCAACCTCCGGCAAATGGGTCACCGTTTCACTCCTTGCCATCACCTTCCTACCGATCGTCATCACCGTGGACAACCTCATCAGCACGATTGCAGGGTGGTTTGGTGCAGCCGACGGGGCCTACGAGATTCCGTTCCTGCCCGACACCTACAACTACTTCCTTTCGGGGCTGGCCTTTGTCCTCGTGTTTTGGGCGTTCACCTACAAGTATCAACGCAGTTTTTCCTACGCAGTGACCACCAACGCCATCATCTTCCAACACGCGTTTTTGCTGTCTCGGTCCCACCGACGAATTTTGTTTGATCGGATCTCTGAGGTCATGGTTGAACGAACACCGATGGGCACCTTGCTCGGATACGCAACGGTGACCATCATGACCGACTCGGGTGTTGGCTTGGTTGAGGAATCGGTCGGCGTCAGCGCCGGAGCGGCCGGTTTGCCCGGAAGTTCACCGAGCGGCGACGACACCGCTGCCGACAAAGTACGCAAAGGATTGTTCCGATCGATGTTTGCCTTCCTGACCTATCAGCGGACCACGCGCCGCGTGGACCACGACCCTCGCCACTGCTTCTACAAAATTCGCAAGTGGGAAGACGTCAAACTGATGCTGAACGAGATGCACCGAAAGCACTCCCAATCCAACATGCTCGAGGACATCAAAACGGCGCTGAACGCCGGTGAAGAATCCGAGGCTTGAACTCAACTGCGCCGGAGCGAGGCTTCAAAAGCCCGTTGGTTTACGAAGACTTGGAGAAGAGAGCATGGTTGAAGCGTTGTTGGAGAAACCCATTGGCTTGTTTCGAGAAGGCGACATTGACGGGGCGCTCGCAGACCTCGAGGAAAAACTGCAATCCAACGCCGAGGTTGCCGAACTGCACCACATGTGGGCGGAATTTGCCAACATGAAAAACATGGAGGCGCAAGACGACGTCATCGCCGGACGGAAAATCATGAACGCCTACAAGAAAGCCATGGAACTCGACGAAGACAACATGGAATACATCGCTGACTTTGCCTCCTTTGCCCTCGAATGCCGTCGTATTCCTGTGGCCGTCAAGGAGTTCCAGCGCTACGCCCGCCGTTTGGAGCTGGAAGACATCCCGGTGGATGAAGTCCTCTTCACGGCGAGCCGAAACCTGGTTGACGCGATCGAAGTGATGGACCCCAGCCGCCAGGCACCCATGATTCAACCCTGGCTCAAGCAGGCGCTTGAGTGGGCGGTTGCTGCGCTCGGATTTTCCTCCGAAGATGCGGTTGCGACGCTGAACGCTGACGAGTGAGGAGAGGGTTCACTGACCGAAAAGGTTCGGTTGTTTTTCCGAATCGGCTACCTCGGAGACGGATTTCACGGAAGCCAAGTACAACCCGACGTACGTACCGTCCAAGGTGAATTGATTCGGGTGTTTCGTTCCCTCAAATGGCTCACAGGGCCAGAGGAAGAGCAACTTTTGGTGCTCTCCAGTCGAACCGATGCAGGCGTTCACGTTCGAATCAACGGTGGCATCGTCGACCTTGACCGGGAACTCTGGTCGGCGCTTTCTCCCCGAAAAATGATCCGAGCCGTTGACGACCGGTTGGACGGCGCCATCGCTTTTCTGACCGTGGAAGAGGTTGAGCGGGATTTCAATCCGAGAATGGCGCTTCACCGAGTCTATCGGTACCGCCTCGAAGCGATGGAGTTCTGGAAGGAACCGGACCACGAAGCCTTCAACCGCTGGCTCTCGCTTTTTGTGGGCACCTACGATGCTCGAAACTTCGCTCGTCTTGAAGAAGGAAAAAACCCGATTCGAACAATTCTCTCCGTCACCCCGTGGATGGACGGAAACCGCCTGATGGGCTTCGAGATCAAGGGCGAGGCCTTCCTGTGGAATCAAGTCCGACGTGTTGCGAACGCTTTGTTCCGACTCTCGGTGGGCGACCTTGAGGAGGACGCCGTTCGAACCGCCATTGAGCGGCCGATGGAAACCGTGGATTTTGGCGTCGCTCCAGCCCAATGGCTGGTCCTTTGGGGGGTGGCTTGGGACCGAGCCCCGCTCCCTGAGACCACCGACGAGATCGGCTTTTCCGCACCACCCACGGGTCGAACGGCCGAACGGACGCGAAAGGGTCGCTGGCAGCGAGCAGCTCAACACGAGATCAAAGCGATGCTCTACAGGGAATGGGCCGAACTTGGAACCTTACCGGTCGTGCGCCATCGCTCACAATGAAATGGTAATCCGGTCGCCGTCGTTGAGGTCGAAACGCTCACGGAGGAATGCGGCTGAGATGATTTCGACGACGTCAACGTGACGTGTGAGGTCGGGAATCAAGACCGCGCATTCCACGGTTTGTTCGCCGTGATGGATGACGCCTTTGAAGGCCGACGCCCCGCCAAACGACACCCCGTCTCGAAGAAATCCACGAATGCGAATTCGCTCGTACGATGAGACGTCGAGCGCCTTGGCTGCCTCCCTGTCGTCTTCCGGTGCGTCGAGGGTGTCGATGCCTGCTTTTTGTCGCAGAGCGATGTAGTGGGAAAGCATGCCCTTGTCAATTTCCATGTTAAGCGTGCCCGGCCACGCCTTGCTGCCAAGCACCGTACGGAATTGTTCCTGATAGTGCGGTTGGGCCATGAAAACATGAGCGCGACCCAACCCGCTGCTCACCGTGCCCGTGAGTTCCATGGCCCGTGGGTGGGTTCCTTGCTTATGAGGATGCGTTCAACCCTCCTGAACTCTTGATAAACACTCACACCCGTGTTTCGCCATGACCGAAGAGGACGACCAAACCCCAGGAGAAGACGTCGAGAGCACCGACGGCGAAAATGAAACGCTTCAAGAGGCAACCCTGGAGGAGATGCAGGAATTTCTCGAAGCGCTCAACCTGTTCGTGCTACGCGTGGCGTCCATGGATTGGCCCGAAGCCTTCAATCTCACTGAAAACGAGAAATTCTGCTTCAGTGTGTTCCGTTCGTACTGGCGCCACCACCGACGCCGACACCGAAAAAACGAGGAACACGACCATCGCGTCCACATGCGTTTTCACGGGGTTGATGAGGACGAAATTCGCCGATTCATGCGTCGAAAGTTTGGAGGCATGTTCGAAGAGGAGGACCCCACTCTGAACATTGACCCGGGGCACCATGAACCCGACCACGAGCACACCGACACGGATGCACGAGAACGACAACAGCGATTCCAGGACGAGTGGTCGTGAGCGAACTCAGAACCTCAGTCCGGTCGCAAAGGCAAGGAATTCAACCGAAGAGGTCTTGCTTTCGCCGCCGTTCTTTGCAAAATTGATCACCGAGGTTTCAATGCGGATGTTTTGGATGGTCGTGCAGCTCAGTGAATCGGCCTGCTTCTTGAGCCGCAAAAGAACCTCACGTCGTCCGTAATCAAGCACCGCATCGTACGATTCGAGTCGCCCCCCGACCAGACCTTTGACCCACATGAAGAACATCTGGCCGATTGAGGGACCGACACAGATGCTCACGTGAAGGAGGGTGGAGGATGACGCTCCCATTGAGGTTGTGATGGGGGCTGTTGTTGTTTGATTGGGGTTCTGAAGCATACCACCATGGCGCTTTTCGTCTTCGATCAACGCCGACATGAGGGTGCCCTGGTACCATCGACCCAGCGCCCACGAGAGGAGAGGAAACATAAACGGCAGGGCGATGAGCACCAGGTAAAACGCGATCACAAACCCGTCCTCGGCCACGAAATCACCTCACTCAACGATGACAGCGGTGCCGTAGCAGAAGAGCTCAGAGGCCCCTGATGCGACGTTGGACGTTGCGAAGCGCACGTTCACGATGGCGTTGGCGCCCATGCTGTGCGCTTGCATGATCATGCGCTGCAAGGCTTCGTTTCGGGACTCGTTCAGGAGTTCTGTGTACGCCTTCAACTCACCGCCGACAATGTTCTTCAGGCCTGCAAAGATGTCTTTGCCAAGGTGCTTCGCACGGACGGTCGAGCCCGTGACCAAACCCAGCGAGCCCGTGATGGTCCTGCCGGGGATGGTTTCAACGTTGGACATGTGCATTGAGATGACCGCTTGCGGTTGCATGGTTTGACGTGAACGCCCTTCCTTATGAACATCCTCCCACGATGGTCTGTGCGAGGTCAACGCAAGCCGATCGTCAGAGAATGGGTTGGTTTCGCAACCATTCCAAATCCGAAATGTAGAGTTGTCGAATGTCGTCAAGGCCCAGCACCAGCATGGCCAAGCGTTCCAATCCCATGCCCCAAGCGAGGACCGGTGAAGTGATGCCCAACGGCTCGGTGACCTCCGGGCGGAAGATGCCAGCCCCGCCAAGCTCGAGCCATTTGCCTCGCCACTTCACTTCAATTTCCAAACTCGGCTCGGTGTATGGGAAATAAGCGGGGCGAACCCTTACCTCTGGATAACCCATTTTCGCGTAGAAGGTTTTCAGCGTGGTGACGAGCATTTGCAGGTTCGCCCCCTCCTCCATGATGATGCCCTCAATCTGGTGGAACTCGGGTAGGTGCGTTCGGTCGATGGCCTCCTTTCGAAACACGCGGTCCACCGAAAACACACGGCAGGCCTCCGTCGGGTTTTCTGCAAGGTACTGGATGGTGTTGACCGTGGTGTGCGTCCGCAAGAGTGGGCGTTGAGACACATCGGTGGAGTAGCTTCCGCCCCACCCCGTTGAGCCGGTTTCTCCACCGTGCTCGTGGATGGCTTTCCAGGCTTCCATCACGGCTTGGTCAATGTCGATGCTGGCCGGCTCGTCGAGGTAAAACGTGTCCTGCATTTCCCGAGCGGGATGGTCTTGAGGAATGAACAGCGCGTCCATGTTCCAACCCGCTGATTGAACGTAGTCGTCAACCAGTTCTGAGAACCCCATTTCGAGAAAAATTGCTCGGATGCGCTCGATCAAGGCCTGCATCGGATGACTTCGACCGGTTCTGGGGGTCGTCGCTTCGAGCGCAACGTCAAATGCACGAAAGGTCGCGGATTTCCATTCCTCGCCCTGAAGCAATTCGGGTGTTATGTCCGTGACGACCATGGATTCCTGAAGGTCGTCGGGAGAACATTCGAGGCCAGCAGGGGTCAGCGACCAGTGGCGCACGGTTCGCTCAACGCTTTGAATCAGGTTCTTTCGTGAGGAGAAGTGTCCAAGCATGGTCTCGTCCAAGGCCTCGGCTTGGGCGGGAAGAGCGGCCAAAAAGGCCGCACGTTCCAGAAGGGTTGCCTCAAGACGCTCCGGGTCCGATGCCACCAAGACACCGGACTCAATCTCCACGCCCAACTGCTTCAGCAGACCGACGCCCGGTCCCGCTTCGTGGCGCTCAAACGCTTGTTGGAGATCGGCCATGGTGGCGGTGCTCTGTTCGGTTATCCACGACCAAAGACGCTGTTCGAGCAGGCCGTCTTTGACGGCTCGTTCGCCCTCAACATCAAGGCGAACCTCGCGCAGTCGTGTTTCCGACACCGAGACGTAGCCGTGGTTTTGCAGGCCGTGACCCGCTCCGACGGCGACGGCTTGATCGGTCCAGTCGCACGCCGCCAGCAACGATGCGAGGTCCCAGGACCGGTCCGCATCGCTGAGTTGCATGGCCCGCAGCATCCGCCGTTCGGGATTCAGCAGATTGGGGGCACCCATGCCACCGCCAGCCGGAGCCGTGTTTTGAAATCACCGTTGACCCGAGACCTGAGACGTGGTTTCACTCCTCTTCGTCCCACAGCGACGTGGAGCATGAAGGACAGGTGAACCCCGAAGGTCGAGAACCATCGAGAACCTCGACGTGACCGCACACCCCGCACAGGATCGACGTCCTGATGGGTTCATCCAGCGTGACGTCCACACGGTACATGAATCGGCCAGCTTCGGGGAGTCGCTCCCCATCGGGTTGCCACTGGGCGATGGCGTCGGGGGAAAGGCCGGATTGCCGCCCGAGGGTCATGCCAACAAGAAAGAACACGATTCCAAACAGGCCGACGGTCACGGCCATCGGTCCGAGTCCTGCCACGCTCATCGAGGCCCCAAACAGAATACAGACAAAGCCGGTGATGAGGAAATTCTCACGGGACAGGCGCGTCATTCCGGTGCCCCCACGGCGTGCGCTAAGGCTTGTGCGACCCGAACCACCTGCGCTTCAGGCACAGCGCACAAACCGATTCGTACGCCACCCGTGAGGGGGACGAGGTAGACGTGCTGTTCCGCACAGGCTTCGGCAACCTCCGCTGGATTCTCGCATTCGTACCACGCGAAAAACCCGTCGTGACTCGGGTTCACCTCAACACCTAAACGTGCGCAAGCCTCAACAAACCTGCCTCTCCGATCGGTCAGAAGTTTTGCAAGTCGGTTGCGCTCATCGGACCAAGCCAACCCGCCTTCGGACGTCGAGTGAAGCTCACTCAAAACATGCTGAGCGACNCGAGGTGAGGCGGACCATGTTTGGCGACCCGTCACGCCCATNACATCGTTCANCCGCTGGACGCTGTTGGGTTCNGGGTGCAAATGGACGAGTGCACCCGTTCGCATGCCGTAGATGGTGTGCGATTTGGACATGGAAAGGGCAAAGCAGACAAGGAGGTTCTCCGGCCACGGTAAACCTGCATCCAGCGCCTCGGCGACGGTGGCGCCCCAACCGTGCGGCTCGTCGGCGTAGAGGTGGTAGGCAGCGTCGATNAGAAGCGTGTGACCCGTGTGTTCGTTTCGCAGAGCGCTGTCCATGAACGTGGTCAGCAAGGCATACCGACTTTCAGGTGGGAGCGACAGCCCCGTCGGGTTGTGAGCCGGGTCGTTGAGCCAGGTCATCACGGAGTCCTGCCGGTCAACCAGCTGTTCGAGCGCCTGAGCGAAGGCTTCCAAATCAAGAAACGGCGTTTCCCCTGCCGAGGAGGGCAGCAACGGGTAGGTGGCGACCTCCAGGCCGCATCCTTTCAGGAAACCGGTGTACGGCCCCCAATAGCGATCGCGCAGCAAAACNGCATCGCCTCGNTCGGCAAAGTTTGCNGCCGCCAAGAACAGGGCACCTGANCCGCCCGGTGTTGCGGTTGCGCCGGCATGGACGCCGAGCGACTCCAACGTCGAGCGGTGCTCNCCCAGGGCCAAGGACACCGAAAGGTCGAGAAACGAAGGCAATCCTTTGAGCGGGGCATACGCTGCGAATTCCTGCGGTGGTGCTTGNCGCAAAGCAGCGTCAACAACGGTGTTGATGGCAAGGTTCCCATCGTCTTCNAGCAAAGCGCCGACCGTTCCGTTGACGGCGTCGGCACCCGCCGCTGCTGCGTTTTGATAGCGAGCAAACCATCCGAAAATNACATCGTTTCCGGCTTTCCCCTGGCCGTGCGTGGCGAGGTACTGCATAGCAGTCGCTTCCTCGACCATGCCGGTGGGAGCACCCATCCACTTTTTGCTTTGACCGTCCGTCTTTTTCGCTGCCCGCATCCGTTTGATTCATGAATGAGGGCTGACACCACCGGCCATCGCCAACGTAGCACAGCTGGTAGTGCGTCTGATTTGTAATCAGACGGTCGGGGGTTCGAGTCCCTCCGTTGGCTCCACCCAACCAGGGAAACACCGCTTCATATAGGGAAATACCCACCTCTGGCCATGCTGGAGTGCAACATCGACGGTAAAGGGCAGGCTGCCCGATTCCTTGGTGGACTGGCCAGCATCCTCGGGGCCCTGGTTCTTGCCGGGCTTCTTGCCACAGGAACCGTCACGTTTGGATTCGGGTGGTACGCCGTCCTCGGCGCCGTGTTTGGCGGAGCCTTTGCCATTTGGGAGGCCCGAGCAGGATGGTGCATTGTGCGTGCACTGGGTTTCAAAACGCCGCTGTGATAAGGCGGTCTGCATCCCAATCCTCAAATCAACCCTTCCGTTCGCCAGCACGTGGCAGCGAATCGAATCGACGGCAAAGCGTGCGCANACGCCGTTGAAACCGAACTGCTCCAGCGTGTGGCTGACCTGACCGAAGCGGGGATTGANCCCCACCTGGCGGTCATCATCGTCGGCGACGACCCGGCATCGCACGTCTACGTCAANTCCAAAATCAAAACCTGCGCTCGTCTTGGGATTCGCTCGACGCACATCGCCCTCCCAGCCCACAGCGACGAGAACGTCGTCCGTCAGCACATTCTTGATTTCAACGCACGNGCGGACCTGCACGGAATTTTGGTCCAGTCGCCGCTGCCCGANCACATGAACGAAGAGGCCCTTACGGACCTGATTTCACCTTCAAAGGACGTGGATGGGTTCCATCCACAAAACCTGGGGCGTCTGGTTCAAGGACGCACCGATGGTTTGCTGCCCTGCACACCCAGCGGCGTGATGCGGCTGCTCGATTGGGCCAACGTGGACGTTCAAGGAAAGCGAGCCGTTGTGCTTGGCCGCTCCCGTATCGTTGGTATGCCGGCAGCGCTTTTGCTCGCNGCGAAAGGCGCAGACGCAACGGTGACGGTTGTTCATTCCCGCTCGGAAAACGTCGACGAGNTGTGCCGAGAAGCCGATGTCATCATCGCTGCCGTGGGTCGACCTGAGATGGTGAAGCCTGCGTGGGTGAAACCCGGTGCCATCGTGATCGATGTGGGCATCAACCGTGTGGACGACGCCACCCGTGAACGTGGNTGGANGCTGGTCGGCGACGTCCACCCGGACGTTGCAGANGTGGCCGGCTGGCTCTCGCCTGTTCCCGGAGGTGTGGGACCGATGACCATCGCCATGCTGATGGAGAACACCGTCGCAGCGGCCGAATCCACGCTGCACGATGCATGAGAATACCTAAGAGACCTGCCTCCTCAAGNNNAAACGTGGTCCACGATCCACGTGCCCCCCGTCTTGCGGCGACCTCCACGCTTGGTGCAGCCGTTGTCGTGCTGCTCACNGCGGTTAACCTCNNGCTNNACATCGTNGGAACGGCTGGGTTCTCGNTTGAAGAGGGCTTGGCCNTCGGTGTCGTTGGTGTCTTGCTCGTGGTTGCGTGGTTGGCCAACAGACAGGCCGAAGTCCCTACGCTCGCAACGTTGCAGCCGAGAAGCGACGAGGAGACCTTNGAATCGACCGTCCCGCTCGAACGGACCAACCTCCAAGGCGAGGTGAACCCCACCACGGCCTCAATTTTGTCCAGCATTCTGGGCGAGCAACGGAGCACGTCGACNGNACAGGTGAATTCGGCCATCGACACGCTGTCGAGCGGTGCGTTCGGAGACAACGTTCAGAGAACAATGGACGCCATCACCATCGCCAACCAGCAAAACAGCATCCAAATCAACGACGATTCTGTCGAAGAGCAGGCTGCAACGACCTTCGAACGGGTTCACGTTCAACCGGTACCGCTCCCCGGGCGAGAAGACAAGGCTNTGGTNGACCCGGCCACCCTGCCCGGTCTTGAGCCCAATCGGGTGTTTGTGACCGAGGGNGCACCAAGCGTTCCCCTCCCTGACCTGCCTGCCGTGGANGCGGTTCTCGAACTCCCTGAAATGCCCGATTTGGACGATTTGCTGTCCACNACACCCNNNGCCTCGACGCCGTCATCGTCCAACCCACCGCACCAACCGAACCTCGAAACCGCACCCCAACGGATNAACACAGAACCGCCCGAACTTCCGGATTTGGACGACCTGTTTTGAATCCGAGGATTGAAATTGACCCCGCCCGAGGNACAACCATGTGGACGCANCATCACGACCTCCATTCACACTCGCTTCACAGCGACGGTGAGCACCCGGTTGAGATGGTCGCCGAGTTGATGCATGCTGAGGGCGTTCAAACCTGGTCCCTGACCGACCACGATACCGCATCGGGGTGGCTTGAGGCCGCCACGGCTGCCGCTCAGTTCGGCATTCGATTTGTACCCGGCGTGGAGATCACGTGCGAGCCCGCCCTTGCGTTTGATGAGGCCCATCTCGCCCGCATCGGAAGGGAGCGAGCATCCGCTTCTTGGCACCTCTTGGCGTACTTTCCCGACCACAAACCCGGGACCGAGGATGAACAAACGGATGCGTTCAAAGCCTGGCTTGCACCTCGGCAAAACGATCGTCTTCCTCGAATGGAAGCAATGTGTCGCCGCTTGGAGGCGCTGGGCATGCCCGTGGACATCGAAACGGTCTGCGCCAAGGCCAGCGGGTCGGTCGGGCGTCCTCATCTTGCAGAACGAATGGTTGAACTCGGCTACGTCACGAGCAAACTCGAGGCCTTCGAAACATGGATTGGGGACGGATTACCCGCATTTGTGCCCCACACCAAACCATCGGTGGAAGAAGCGGTTCGAGTTGTTCANGCCGCCGGAGGTGTNACTTCGCTCGCTCACCCGCTGTATTACGGCGTGCCCACNGAAGCGCTCATCGAACGCCTCGCNCACCTCGGCGTGGATGCNGTNGAAGCGGTCCATCGAAGTCACAGCGACGCTTATCGCCACGAATTGACCGAAGCGGCCACGCGCCANGGCTTGGCGGTCAGCGTCGGGTCGGATTTCCACGGACTTTCGTGGCAGGCACGACCGGGCAACATGCCCGTGCAAACTGCGACGCTCATCGAGCGTCTGTCGGACGTGTGATGCCGTCAAAAGCCAACGCTGCCTCAAACAGAACGAGGACGGGCATGGCGACAAGGAACAGCGAGAGCGGGTCCGGTGGCGACATCAACGCGCCCAGCACAAATGCGCCAAACCACACGATTCGTCTGGACGCAACCATTTGTTGGCGTGAAACGGCCCCTGAACGCAAAATCAGCGTTGTGATGAGCGGTGCTTGAAATCCAATGGCGGAGGCGGANAGNAGGTTGAGAATGAACCCAGCGTAGCTGGAAAGACGCCATTCGGTGCCTATTCCGACCTCCTGAACGTCCGTGGTCAGGTAGTCCAGCAACAGTGGGATCAACCCGTACCAAGCGTACATGACGCCAATGACCATCAATCCGAGCGAAGCAACGAACGCTGCGACCAGACGAGGTCCAGGTTTGGGAAGCCTGACGTCAAGCTCGTTGATGCGCTGCTTCACCGCATCGTGATTCAGCCCGTGTCGTGCAACCTGTACGACGAGCATCAAGGAAACGAGGATGAGGCCAGTGTAACCTGCGATTCGAAGTTGAAGGAGAAGAAATTCCACCGGTGAAATAACGATGATTTGGACCTCTGCGGGGAGGCGGGAGTCGCGGATAAGCCACTTGATGAACTCGCTCGAGAGGGGAAAGGCGAGCATAAACCCGACCAGAAACAGCGCCACGTAGTACTTCAGCGAGCGCCGCAATCCGTCTCGTGCGGAGGCCAAAATCCGGCCGCCCGAGGTGTGAGCCAAACGCTCAACGGTTTGCTGGATGGGTTCACGGGCCATGCGATTACGCCTCTTCGTCCAACGACGGGGACGAGGCCCACACATAAGAGGGTGTAGAATCGAGCCAACTCCGTCCCTCTTTCTTCAACCGGTAAAGCCGGTAAACAACGAACCCNGTCATCCACAACGATGGTAGGCTCAGGAACATGGCCTGGCCCATCTTNTCATCGCCGTAATCGTTGATGATTCGAACCTCCATAACGGGTTCGTCATCGGACGCCTCTGCGTAATGCATGACCACGAAATGATAGATTTTCGGAGAGGTGATGTTCAAGGGCAACGTGGTTTGAGGCGCAACGACGTGGTGCTCACCNAGTGTTCTCATGACCGACCAGTCGATTTCACCCGTCTCCATGGCAGGAACGCTCGTTTCCACCATGACCAGCACAACTTCNAGGTCTGAACGTTGATTCAGATTTGTGATGTTGGATTGAACCGCATCCCCCGGGTCAAATTTCTGGATGATCTCAAACGTGCTGTCGCCCTCACCAAGACGGAAGGATACGCGTTCGTCGACGGTTTCCTCCTGGTAGTTCACCGCCATGAGCATGCAGGTCAAAAGAATCAGCATCACCACGCCCTCAACGAGAATGTGCCTTCGGACTTTTTCCCGTCCAATCCCCTTGAAAACTGGACCGTAATCGTTGCGCAATCTCGGCTGGAGGTGATGAATAAACAGCGCCCCGATGCTCCCGATCANGAGACCCAATGGNATGTCAATGAACCAATGAATACCGAGGTAGAGGATGGTGAAGACGAACAGAATNGTGTTGACGGTNACGAACACATGATAGTGCCAGTGCCGCCATTCTCGCAGCGTTCCGCCCTTTTCCTTGACGTGGAGATAGTTGAGCATCATGATGCCAAACGGAATCGCAACGTGAAGGCTCGGAACNGCGTTGTCGAGTGGGTCGTGGAGGGCGTAGAAGACCGTGTACCAACCCTCGTGGTACAGCAGGGCGTCCATGCCCGGAATCCACGACGACGTGACTTCCACGTTGAAAAACAAGTAATAGGGGACAGCGAGGGCATAAATGAGCAGATAGTTCAGCGTCACCTTGTCGGTCATGTCTCGGTCNCCCGAGTAGGCGAAGTAGACGGTCGTCACGTAGATCAAAAACAGGTAGACGAAGAGGTAGTGAAAATTGAGAAATTCGGTNAACGCATCGTTGCGAAACGCATCCTGCACCCACTTNGTGAATTCACCTTCAACGCCGTACACCCAATCGGTCCAGTGCCCGGTTCGACCTTTCATGGGTTCGTTGAGTTTGTCCGTGATGGATTTCCAGCGAATGATGACGATGTAGCCGATGGCGTGGAGGTAATACCGTTTGTTGTGAAACTCCTCCGCCCACTTCCTCACAGGAATGCGATGACCGGTTTGACTGCGGGTGAAAAACCAACAGATGATTGGTGTTAGGACCAAAATCATCCCCATCATGATTTCGTATGGGTCCATGTTTTGTGGGCATGGATTCCGGTTTTATGCCTTCGGACAAATCTCCGTCNNGTGAAGGCCATTCAGGGTGCTCGCCGTGGTAACCTTTGAGGNGGGTCGCACCGAGGGNGTTTCATGAAGCAGGGGCTGAATTGGAAACCGGCCCCTGAAAACACGCTTGAAAGCCTCAAGCACGGGATGGAAATGTTTGACGGCGTGGAGTTTGATGTACGCATCACAGCNGACGACCGGCTCATCGTCCATCACGATCGCACCGTGTCGGTGCCCTCATCGGCATTGGAGGGTGAATCGAAATGGCTGGAGGAGTGGCATCACGACGACCTCGTCGACCTCGGTTTCCTGAGTTTCGATGCGTTTTTGGACGATTCTGACGTGGTTCGAGCGTGGAGAGATGAAGGTAAAATGGGCTGTGTGGAAATCAANCGACCCCACCCACGGTGCCGCTCCGGTGGAGGTTTTCTGGGCAGGAAACACCACGTTCAACACGTTGCCCGAGCCATGGAACTGGCTGAAGCGGCGCTTGACGAACGCGAAATTCCAAGAGAAAACACCGTCTTTTACGCCTTCCACCGAGGCATGCCCGCTTCCGCAAAACAGTCCAACACCAAGCGACCTTGGGCGGCGCTGATTCCCTACATTCCCCCGTACGGAAACCGCACAACGCAACGGATGCAGGTCTTTCCACGGTTCATCACCACCTCGTTTCAAAGNCTCGCAAATCAACACNGGGCTCAAGGCAGTTCAATGCTGCCGTGCGCCATTGAATACTTNCAACCCTCCACGCGGAACCTTCCCCTTGGACGCCATGTTGGATTCACGGGCGCTGCTCTGGAACGGCTCACTCGTGCAAGGAGAGGCATGCCGACCTACGTTTGGCCGACCAAGCCAACCGTTGAGCACGATTTACTTCGGGCAGGATTGACCGCCCTCACCGACCATGCAGACCCCGGATTAACCTGGTTGCCGTCNGGTCATGCCCGTTGGCGACAGCCGGGGGTGCGGCCTTTGCTGGATGAAGANTGGGNTGCCTTGGAGGGCGCCACNGAAGCGAATCATCGTGAACGAATCGNAGAACTGGAATCGGAAACCCCACTGTGGAGCGAGTGCGANCGTTCTCGACGAACCGANCTCGTTGCTCAGTGGCGGAAGCGCTGGCGGTGGGCGACTTCCACCGAGGATTTGCTTGANCGATTTGGAGGAGCCACACCGCCGAGTCAGGCACCTCGAATGATTGGCCATCGAGGTTCTGGGAAGACCAGCAGGCCGGTCCTGAACCTTCAGTCCACGTGACGAAGATCTTGGTCTTCTGCGATGTACTTCGGCCGGTAGATCGGCGTTCCCTTACCGCCTCGCATCACGCNGCGTTCGTCGATGATNTGTGCACCGATTCCCGACACGCGAGCCCACCCGAAGAACGTGGTGTAGTAGGTCGGGTCGCGGAACCCAACGTGATGCAGCAACGCACCGCTGGCGATGTCGACGTTNGCGTTGGGGTTGGAGATTTTTTTGTTCTCGGCCAGGACGCGCGGAGCGACTTCTCGAAGGGTGCGAATGATTTTGAAATTCTCGTCNTCCGGACAAAGACGCTCACCAAGGGCAAACTGGACGGTTGCCCTCGGATCNTCGGCCCTGAGCACAGCGTGCCCAAACCCAAACACAGGCCGCCGTTCAGCGAGCTCGTTTCGAACAAAGGCTTCAACCTCGTCGGGGTCGCTGGTTCCGATTCTCAAAACGAATTCAAGGCAGGATTGGTTCGCTCGACCGTGAAGCGGCCCGGAGAGTGCGTTCATGGCACCTGCCATGGATGCATAGACGGTTGCATGACCGGACGCAATGGCTTTGCCCGTGAAGGTCGAAAGGTTGCCGCCGCCGTGGTCCATGTGAAGAACAAGGTAGGTGGATAGAATCTGCTCCATCAATTCATCGTCCACACCCTCCATNTCGAGGGTTCGCACGAAGCGCTGCACCATGTTCAGGGTGAGATCNTCGTCCGGGATGTCATCGCCACGACCTTCACGAATGCGGAACAAAAGGCCCATCATGCGGGGCATCCGAGCGATGAGGTTGAGGGCGTCCTCCTTCCAGTCGCCCGTCGTGTTCATCATGCCCAGCGTGTGGATACCGACGCTGAGCCAGTCCATTGGATGGCCGTCGCGGGGCANGGTGTGAAACACNGCGGCGAGTGTCTCGGGGACGTGTCCTCGACNCGCAAGATTTGCCTTGAACGCAGCCGACTGTTCTGCGGTGGGCAGTTCCTTGTTGAAGAGCAGATACACGATGTCTTCCGGTGGGTGATGGGCCAACTCAGCGATGGGGTATCCGCAGTAGTGAACGCCCTCGGTGGGCGTGACGAACGACGTACGGCAGGTGCCGACCGGTACACCACGAAGTCCGGTGTTGAGGTGAGACGTGTGGACCGTGAACATGGGTTCGTCCGATGTCATCTCGAGGGCCTCGCACCCTCCGACATCCATGTTCGGTATAAAGTCGGCTCCTGTTNGCAACCGGAGCGTAAATTGGTGTTGCAAAACACACCTGTTCAGTCCATCGTTTTCAGGGTTGATTTGATGGAGGCCACGTTCTGAACCCTTTGGTGGACGTTCGGTCGGCGAAGATGTTCAGCCGGATGGTTTGGCCGTCCACAAGAATGGCATCTTCCGCATCAATGCCAGGACACATGGACTTTACGTTCTTCCACGCCGAAGCGGTNGCGAGGTTTTCACCCCACCANGGAAAGGCCTTGCACTGCGACGGACGAACGTCGTAGACGTCGCACTGTTGATGCTCATTGAGATGAATGCACACTCCGTCCTCCTCGCGACTTTTCAGAATGAATCGACCGTCGTAGGTTTGGCGAGTGTCGCGCTCCAACCACGCCGCAACCGATAGACCGGCGTGGTCTGCGAGCCGCCGTGCATCGTCGGGCGAGAGGTACACGATGCCACCCGGTTCATCGCANCATTTCCCGCAGTTGCTCTGGCACGAAAAGCGGACACCGTCCATCCACCAGGGGGCTCTCACTCCTCTTCACCCACCAACACGCTTCGCGGTCGAATACGGGAGAGATGGACCACGGTTTTTTCCGCTGAATCCTCCAGCAACTCCTCGGGCTCAACGCCGGTTCCGTCGATGTTCCACTCGCCTTCCGGTTCGTACTCATCCAACGTGGCTCCATCGTCGCTCAACGTCGCTTCATCGGTNTCGAAAGGAGGCAAAGGTTGTCGATCCGGGTCGAGTTCAACCAAACGCTCTTCGATGACCCGCAACTCATCAGCGATGNCGATGAGTTCCTCAATGTCCGCCTCAACGGCGCGTCGGGCCAAGGTCACCATCCGCTCCTCGAGCTGCTGCATTTCCAGCGTGGATGAAACCACGGCGGACGTNGTGGCGTTCATCCGTTCGTCCACGGACGCATCGATGTCGACCAGAACCTCGACCGCNCGGTCAGCGTCGCGACCGGTGAGCGCGTCGTTGGCCCGCACGATGTATTTCTCACGCTCGTTGACATCAAGCACGGAAGGACGACCNGGNTCGATGGGGTCCACCTCGTCCCTGAGCCTTTGCTCGAGCACCTTCGCATCTCGCCCGAGGNCCTCGCCGTCCCACTNCGGTGGAACATAATCGTCCTCTTCCCACGCCTGAAGTGGCGCGTGCAGGTCCACGCCGCCGGGGACCACGGAGGAATANACAGCGTCGATCGCATCGCCAACNAGTTGAGCGGCGAGATCGTCCACCCGCTGTTGCTCACCTGCTGATGGCTGTGGCCGATGACCTTCCAAAAGCTCGGTCGCATCGTCGCCNTCGAGCAGCACAGCGCCGTCCTCGAACGCCAATGAAAGACGTTCGAGTCGGCTTTCCATGGCCCTCCAACCCGACGGCTCCATGCGGCTGATTTGAGCGAGGTGTTGGTCCGATACGAGGAGGTTTTTCTGCGCGCACCGCCACCGACCAAACGCCAACAGGGAGCCGGGTTGAGGAGGCCTGAGGTTGACGACCGAGGATGCTCTCAGCACGTCNTTCAGTCGAGAAGGCGGAAGGTCATCCGGCGCATCTCTGCTTCCAACCACCACCTGCAGCCCGTGGTTCAGGGCCTGGTCCAACAGCACCCCAAGTTGGTGGCTCCATGTTTCTCGGTGGGCGAAGTCGTGCACGTCGTCGACCATCAGGGCGGTTGCACCGGGTAGGGCGTCCCCCCACGCCGTTTCGAGCGGTTGCAGCGTCGCATCGGCTGCCGTGATGTGCAAGACATGGCCTTCCTCACGACGCAACANAGCCTGCCCGGTGGCGTGAATGAGNTGGGAACATCCGGCCTGCGGCGCAGCGTGAATGAACAACGGGTTCAGACTGCTCCCCGGACGGTCAACGACCCGCTCGCAAAATCGAGTGGCCTGCGCATTCTCATCCGTGACAAACCACTGCTTGAACGTCGATGAGGTGGACCACACCATGCGTTTNGGCCAAACGGANTCGAGGTTCAACACCTGGGCAGGATGATGCAATTCACCCTCATCGGGTGGAGCAAGTGCCGAGGTGAGTTGGTTTGAGATGCGGCCTCGTTGCTGGTTGAGGACTTGGCTCCACACCGGGGTTCCGTCGTCCTCAACACCGACGTACAACCCCTCATCGTTGTCCGATGGAGGTGGCGATTGGTCCATTCGCCGCTGGAGTTCAACAAGGCGTTCAGCGACGTGGTTGGCGTAGTTCACATCCGAGGTGAGAAAGGAGGTTGGTTCACCCACCTCGGGCCCGAGCACGCGCTCAGCGATGAGATCGTACGTGGGGCGCTGGGCTACACCCACCGTCTGAAACAACGCCAGTGACCGCCGAGGAACCGTGGTCGTACCCAAGAGCGTGTTGAGTTTCGACAGCGCCGGCCGACGGTCGTGNGTCGTTNGTTCCTCAACAGGTTCGGCGGAGGTCGTCGATTCACCGGCCGAGGCGATGAGTGAACGCAAGTGGCGTTTGGCTTCATCCAACTCCGATCGAAGTTTGGTGGGTTGGGCCGTCAAGGCTCATCACCTTTGTACCGTTGGAGCGCTTCACCGAGTTCGTCGTACAGGGCGGTTGAATCCATGCCTTCCGAATCNTCAAAGGTCGACCACCGNTCGTAGATGTCTTCCATGTCCACGTTTCGTTGGGTCTTTTGAGCCGCTTCACGAGCGGGTTTGGACGTNGACGGNACGGGTCGCAGGCTGTTGGTCAACGGTTCATCGGTTGAGNTNGAAGGGAGATTCACCGTNTGAGGCACGGTTGGTTCGGGTAGAGCAGCGCCCTCAAGGTTTGGAGAGCGGGCAGCGCTGTCTTTCAGAGCCTTGGTTTGCACGGGCGCTGAGATGACGCTTTGGCGCTGTTGGGCGAGGGTCTGTTTTTGTGCGAACACCTCCATGTTTTCCCTCCGATACGCTTGTTTTGCCTTGGATTTCGTCGGCCAGTCGGGCAAGTCNGGTGCGCTGTCGGTCACGGCGGCTGAGCGCGATGGCGTCAGGCCCGGCGCNATGGTTGGGAGGGCTGGTTCGGGCTTTCGCCGGGCCATGCGCTGGGCTGGTCGAGGCTTCGGAAGGACCGTGACGGGAGTCGGTTTACGCCGAGCACGAACGCGAAGNTAGGGTTGAGGAGGGGNCGCCTCNTCNGNCGGCGCTCTCGGTGAGTCGCTGACGAAGCGCCCCGGGTTGACGGTCGGCGTCTGAACGGGGCGCCAAGGTTGCTCACCCACGGAAACAGGAACCNTGGGCGGTTCCGATGCTTGCTCCTCGGTCGATTCGGTTTCGGGCCAAGCCTCGACAACGTCCGATAGGGCTCGGACCGCTCGGGCACGCTCTTCTGCGTCGGGCTCGTAACTTCCGCCCTCAAGTTGGTTGGGCTNATCGTGGGTGACGGCCCCGACCTTGGCCCCCTGATGTTGAATTTGNGCCGCCAGCCATTGTTCCTCCTCCTCATCGGGNGCCAACANGATTGGGTGNTCCCACAGCGCATCCGGTTCCAAGTTCCAAGCCTCAAGCAGGTGCGGTCGAAGTTGCGTTGTTTCGGAAAGGAGACGGCGCTGAACGGTGGTTTCGAAGAGTTCGAGGTCCGTGGTGATGAGCGCGATGTGGTCGTTGAAGCGAACGCCGTCGCACACCGAACGCACCACGTCGACCATCGTGCCCTCTCCAAAGGCGTTTCCAATTCGGTCGAGACCGTCGAGAAGAATCACGGAGCGTTCGTTGCCCCACTGAAAGGCGTTGACCACCGTGTCCAAGGCCGCCCGGTCATCAAGAACGTTGTAGCCCCCGTGAGGCGACAACAAAGCGTAGCAATGCGGTTGAGGGAGCCTTGAGGTGTGCTCGGTCTGGGCGTGTGGAAGACCGAACAGGCCCATCAACGGCATGCCGCGCTCGGCGAGCTCAACGCCCAGCTGAATCATCGGGTGCGGGTCGGGCGAGTCGAGGAGGTAGACGCACCCTGGCTCGAGCACCGGGTGAACCGCAGACGTGCCGGGGATTGACCGCTGCCGTTCCTCCGTCTCGAGCGCCATCGCTTCAATGTCTTCAAGACGCGCTGCACGGCGCCACGATGATGAAGGCAGGCGTACGCTGGACCACCACGATTCACTGTCTGCTCGCTGCTCTTGATGCTCGAGATGCAGGACACTGGACGGGTGTTTGCTCATCGTTTCTCTCAGAGCGTTCATGCTTAACTCGTAGAGCAAAAGCTCGTTTTCCACCGCCAACGCATCGTGTTCAATGGACAACAGTGCCTCGAGACCCATCCGGTCGTCCACGCCCGAATAAAACGCCATGACGGGTTGTCCGAGCCGGAAGAGAAGCCAACCGGTTGAAGCACCACCGCTTGATGAACGAATCAACACGGCCCCTGACTGTTCGTGAACGGCGAGATTACGCACCAACACACGAAGAACATCGACGCCTCCGCGTCGCTGCTCAATCAAGTCGCCGTGCTCAATTGTAACCATGCAGTCGCACCCTGTGGAACCACGTTTCGCACCTCCCCTCTTGAAGAGTGCGGCGGGTTTGGGGAAAGGCGAACCGTTTCAAGTGATGATGGACACGAGCCGACCATGCCCTCCAACACCGCCCAGCCCCTCTCGGAGGAAGAGGCGATGCTGCTTGAAGAGGGCGCAGGCCTGTTTGACGACGGAAGGTTCTGGCACGCACATGAATCGTGGGAGGACCTGTGGAACGACCTGAAACGGCGAACGGCGCCCGACAAGGAGATTCTTCTGGTTCAAGGCCTGATTCAAACCGCTGCCATGCTGCTCCATCACGAGCGAAAAAACGAGGTCGGCGTCCGCAAGCAGTGGGCCAAGTTGCAACCCAAGCTCGACGGATGGGCAATTGCTTGGGGTTTGGACATTGCTCAGCACGTTGAGGTGATACAGACCTATGCCGCCGACGCTGGGGAATGGAACCTCATCGCCAACGAACATCGCTTGCCAAGGGCGTGAGGTTCAAATCAAACCAAGAGGTGAAGATTGCATGGACACGAACGCAACCGGGGCGCCGCCCGACATGCTTCTGTTCATCCAAACACCCGTTGCAAAACCACTCGTAAGCGGTCGCAACACAGCGCTGCTCGGCAGCGTTGCACTGGCCTTGGTCCTCTTCGCCGTGCTCAGAGCGGTTGCCTTGAGCACATCGCTGGCGGGCATCATTGCGGTTTCCACGCTGGGACTCAACGTCAGCGTCGTGATGTTGCGATTCATTGCACACGCATCGACACCGCTGGCCGTGAACATGAATCACCCCTTCGTTGACGACGACCCCATGGGCGAAGCGAAGGTCATGGTTCGGATGTCGAACGGCCAGTGGATCGACCCCGGTATGCACCGCGTTCGCGCCGTTCCCGAGGAACTGTTGGGCGGCCATAATTTGGTTCAAGACACCGACGACTACCCCGTTTTGGGCCATTTCACCGAAAAAAACGACGCATCCGGTGCGCTTTCTCGACACCTTTCGCTGATCAACCAGGCCATTGCACTGCGCGACGCCGTGAACGACGTTCCAGATCCCATCGAAGACGCCCGAGAGCGGGAGGCCATGGAAACTGGATTGCTGGATCGGTCGTGGCTTGANGACGAAGCAGACGTCGAGGTGGAAAGCCCGCTGGTGTCGTTTTTCAGGGGAAAAGAATGAGGCTTTTTTCCTGAATCCACCCCTACTTTCAAAACAGATTCCACAAACCGGGCGTTGTGCCAAGCAACGAGACGTGGACGTCAAAAGTGGAGGCGTTGGCGCCTGCAGAGCAGGAAACGCTGCTCGGAACGTCCCTCTCAAGGCGGTTTGCACGACTTCCTCTGTGGCTTGGGCACCCCGCCAACATCGGTGGCTTCTACGGGTTGCTGGTCGCACTTGCGTTGTTGCTTCCGTACGCCTTTGGCGATCAGAACAACGAGGTTTGGGGCGTGCAGTGGATTTACCACACCTCCTTGCTCCTCGTGGCCTGCGGCATCAGCGGCTTTGTTTCGCTGATCATGGTGTCCATCTCCAAACGGCATCCGGTTGCACCACCTCGCCAAATCCTCTACCCGATGCCCTTCGTCGGTCTTGCATTGTTAACGGTTGACCGCGTGGGTCTGGTGGGCGTTCCCGCCATGCTGGTGTGGGCGCTGTTGCTGCTTCCAGGACCCGTGTACGTCCATTTGTCGTGGGCTCCAAGGTGGCGGCTGTTGTGCATGATCGAAGACGGAAAAGACCCCTTCATCGGGTTGCANACGAAAGCCGAGGAGACCGTTGAAGCCGAGGAGATGGTCGGTGAAGACACGGAGATGCTCGAAGTCGTTGACGCATTTGAGTCCGAGTGATCTCAAATCACACCGACCTGCGGTCCAACCTTCTCAAAACACCTGAGCACGGCGTCCAAATCGTNGCGGGTCAGGCCGGCCGACATTTGCGTGCGGATGCGGGCCTTGTCCCGGGCCACCATGGGGAACACNATGGCACCCGCCATNACGCCTTCATCGCCCAGAGCGTGCGTCATGGCTTTNGCCGTGGAAGATTCACCGCACATGACCGGTATGATGGGGGTCACGGAATCCCCCGTGTCGAAGCCCATGGATTGGAGTTCCTTTCGGAAGTAGTTGGTGTTCTCCCAGAGACGGGCGTGGTGCTCCGGTTCGGACATCAGAACCTCGATGGCAGCCTTCTGAGCCGCAGCCACGCCGGGGGGTTGNGAACCGGAGAGGAGCCACGAACGAGAGTGGTTCAGTGCGTGCGTGCGGGTCATTTCGGTNCCTGCGAGGATGCCGCCCTGNACCCCGAGCGCTTTGGAAAAGGAACCGGTCTCGAAGTCAACCTGTCCTTGGAGCTTGAAGTGGTCGACGATGCCGGCACCGCCTTCGCCCAGAACCCCCTCNCCGTGACAGTCATCGACGTACACCATGGCGCCGTACTCTGCAGCGAGAGCCGTAACTTCGTCCAGAGGTGCGATGTCCCCGTCCATGGAGAAGACACCGTCCGTGATGATGAGTTTGCGGTCGGCGTTTTCGTGCGACTTCAACACCGCTTCCAACTCGCCCATGTCGTTGTGGGCGTAGACCGCACGGGACGCCTTGGTCAAACGAACACCGTCGATGATGGAGCCGTGATTGAGTTCGTCGGAAATGATGACGTCTTGGGGGCCGGCGACCAGCGACGGGATCAACCCGACGTTCACGGTGTAGCCAGCGCTGTANATCAGCGATGCTTCGACGCCCTTGAATTCNGCGACTTTCTTCTCGGCTTCGAGATGGATGTCCATCGTACCGGCNATGGCTCGCACGGATCCGCTGCCNGCCCCGTACTTGGCGGTGGCATCCTGCATGGCCGCCACCACTTTCGGGTGGGTTGTGAGGTTGAGGTAGTTGTTGGCCGAGAGCATGATGGTGGGCTTCCCGTCCATTTGGCAGCGGGGGACGTTGGGGCCTTCGAGCGTGGGTGGCTCCCACAACAAGGATTGGTCGTTGAGTTCGTCAAAGCGAGCCTTCATCCANGACATATCACCGGGCATCGTGGGGACCTCNNTTTNNCCAGCCNCCGCTCGTTCAAGGTCTTTTGTCTTCGTCGTCCACGCCCACCATGGCCAAAACGTCCCTCTCGCTGATNTTGAGCACGTCACCGAGGTTCAAGCCGTGGTCGCGAAGGTCGAGGCGTCCGATGGCTCGCCGATGGAGGGCGACAACCTCGCCCCCAACGGCAGCGACCATTCGGCGAATCTGCCGCTTTTTGCCTTCGCTGATGACGATGCAGAGACGTCCGTCACTTTCCACGACCGCATNTGCGGGCGCCGTGGTGTANGTTTCNATCGCACCGTTGGTTTCCAGTTCNATCTCNACACCCTCACGCAGTCGTTGGACGGCTGCNTCGTCCAGGAGNCGGTCGGTGGTCACCTCGTACCGCTTGGGCACCTTGGCTTGAGGTGATGCGAGCGAGTGAACGAGCCCCCCGTCGGTGGTGAGAATCAACAAGCCCGTGGTGGCCTCGTCAAGCCGACCGACGGACACAAAGCGGTCAAAAACGGACGCATCGACGCGGTCTTTGATCAGTTCAAACACCGATTGCTTGCCGAGGCGACGCTCCTGCTTGTTGAGCCGTGAGCAAATCATGCCGTAGGGCTTGTTCAGCACGAAGGTAAACTGCTTCACGGGAAGACCAAGCCGCTGTCCGTTCCATTCAACCTGTTTTGTGTTGGGGTTGAATTGGAAGGCGATGTCCTTGACGATGGACCCGTCGACCGAAACCTCACCGCGCCAAACAGCGTCCTTCACCGCCCGCTTGGACGGAAAGCGCCCTGTCTTTGACAAAAACTGGTGGAGTCGAATTTTCGGCATCGTTGAAACGCCCAACGCCTCCCCGCCATTAGGCCTTCCCAGCCAACAACGAAGTTCAGGGGTTGCCGAGCTGCTTTCTGTTCCCGGCGTGAGGGTTGCAAGGAAGCCGGTGTGCATCCTGCATCGGTGGTGGTCGGTTGCCCGAAAAACCATCAGCGTTATAATGCGAGGACGATGAAATTGCACCATGGCAACCCCTCGGCGTGCCCTGATTTTGTCCGCATTGGCCCTCCAGTTGTTGATGGTTGGGGCCGCCGCATCGCCCTTGGCTGACGACATCAACCCCATGGGCGACGCAGCGAAGATGGACAGCGCCCTCGTCGAGCGACTGGACGAGGTCAGCGACGTGGAGAGGCTCCCCGTCATCTTCCAACTTCACTCCCCCGTCACCGCCCACGATGAAGCCTACATGCAGGACCTCGGTCTGGACGTGCTCGGCCACGCCGTACTCATCGACGGAGGGCTCGTCGAGGGTGCAGCCGTCGATGTCCGACGCCTCTCGACGTGGGACCGTGTTGAGTACTTGGAGCTCGACAGGCCCCTGGAATTCTTCTATCTCCCCTCAGAGTGGGGTGGCCAGCCGGAGCCCGGCATCATGATGCACGAGACGACCCACGTCGTCCGAGCAACGGACGCCTGGGACCGGGTCATCGTCGCACCGAGCGGTGAAATTTTGCGAGAAACCGACCTCTCGTTCACCGAGTGGGACGGAGACGGTACGGCCATCGTTGACCTTGACACGGGCGTGGACGCCGGCCATCCCGACTACGACTACCTCGAGCCCTGGACCGGTGAGAAGACGCTGTATTCCGCCAAGTGGACGCCAGCGGACAACGATTGGGTGGAGACACGAAATTCGGACACGTCCTCAGGACACGGCACGCACGTGGGTGGCACCATTGCGGGCAACGGTGATGCCTCCGCCGGGCGACGAGCCGGCGTGGCCAAAGGAGGACAACTCATCGCTTTGGGTGCGGGCGACGGTGCCTCAATTTTCGCAGGCGTCCAGGGTCTGGAATGGACCTACGCCCACTCCATACCCGGGCAGAACCCGTACCACATCCGCGTCGTCTCCAATTCGTGGGGCAGCGACGGCGATTACAACCCCGAAGGGGCCATCACGCAACTCACCGACCGTCTGACCTACGAGAACGGCGTTGCCGTCATTTTCGCAGCCTCCAACTCGGGCGGTTCGGGTGCGGAGTGTTCGGGCGACCTGCGCACCAACGTTTACGCCAACACACCCTCGGCCATCTCGGTGGCCGCCCTCACGCACGACGGCACGGCCGTGACGTCGTTTTCCTCCCGAGGTTGCATGAACCAGCAGCACACCTGGCCGGACGTTGGGGCCCCAGGCCGAGACATTTGGGCCACAGCACCACGCGGCACGGCCATCGACGCCTCCACCCGAACACAGGGCGACCTCTACTACATGGCCATCTCCGGTACGTCCATGGCCACGCCCCACGTCGGTGGCATGGCGGGCATTCTGATCGACGTCGCACCGTCCCTCGGGGCCGCTGACTACCACCGAGACGACCATGACTTTGGCGACAGTTTGGTTGGCGGTGAAGGCACGGCGGCCTACCAGCAATTCGAGGACTGGGACGAGCGCAACAATAGCCGAGTCCACGAGGTTGAGCTGATTCTGGAACTGACGGCCCGCTACGAAGGCATGGACAACTCGTGCGAGGACGGGAACAGCGACGACTCGTGCAACGACATCCCCGAGGAATGCTACCGAAGCTCCACGGGTCAGTGCCACGACTGGCGCGTCGGTCACGGACTGACCGACGTCGATGCGGCCGTAGCCCTCGCACGGACCTTGCAGCTGATGCGTGACCAGGACGCCGACGGCATCGTGGACCACCCCGAATACACCGTGTTTGATGCGTTTGACATCTACGAGAGCATGATGACCACCGTTTCCATCCCTGCCAACACCGACCGCATTCGGCACGCTTGGAAGGGTGACTGGAACCACTTCAACAACGGGCAAACGGGCGCCGTCTACTACACCGAGGATTCGCACTACGTGTGGATTCCAAACGGCACCGTCCGCCTTGAGGCGACCTTCTCCGCCACGGAGGTGGACATCGACACCGGACAAGCCGGCGCCCTCCAACTCGCCATTGACCTCGGCGAGGACGGCAGCGACGACGCTCAGGGACAGGGCAACCGTCTCGCCGATTCGTGGTACTACGACCTCCCCGTCGACGAGTCGGCGTGGGGCAAGTGGGCTCACTTCGACGTCTCTGGGTCCGCCGTGACGCTGTGGGGTTTCCTCAACGACATCGAGTTCTTTGAATCTCGAGTCCCCTACACCGTGGACGTGATGCTGACGATGGACCTCTCTCAACCGGTGAACGTTCAGTTTGAGCAACGCCCGGACTTCTACTCCGACCTCAACCCGACCACGCCCTCCGATGAGTACGACGAATCGATGGACGGCATGCTCACCTTTACTCGCCCGGCGTACGACCAGGCCACCGTTGTCGGGCTCATTCAGCCGAAGAACACGGGCGGCGGAACGGTCGCCAGCGACGGGTTCTTCTCGACGTTGGGCGGAATCATTGCCGACCACCCCTTTGCCGTCATCTTCTCTCTCCTGATGCTCATCGGGGTTGCAGGGACCGCCGGCTACGCCGTGCGACTTCAGACCGAAGACGATGTTGAAGACGCCGTGTTGGTGGCCGAACTCGACGACACCCCCTGAGGCCCGCACAGGTCGTTTTCTTGGGGTGCTGCTGAGATTGAGGCCTCGAATGCGGCATGCACAATCGACGGCTGCGGTTGCACAATCAACACACGCCTTGAGGATCCGTCCAGTGCAAAAACGCAATGTCCGAATTGTATTCGAGAGTGTCCAAGAACGCTGATCCACCCCAAGCGAAGGTTCCACCCGAGGTTGTGGTGATGGAACCCTTGTTTGAACTGCCCGACGACCAAGCAACTTCGTGTTCGTTGGAGGCACCAAGGCCCAGGATGTGGACATCCATGGTCCCATACGTGCCGGTCTTGAAGTACGCATCCGCACTGGAATCGCAAACGTAAATCACCGAGTCACCATCGAACCCTTGGTCGTAAAAGATGGACGAAGCACTCATCATTGTGTGAACCGTTGTCTTCGAATCTGCCTCATGAACGAGAACGGACTCGCAATCCAGGGCATAGGTGCCGCTTCCAACACCGTGGACGACATCGGTGCAGGCCGGTGGTTGACAAGAACCTCCGGCACCGGCCACGAACCCGAGCGTACACGGGAGTTCACCAACAACGGTCACGGGAACGACGTCACCTCCCATCAGATAATGCGGGAGAATTTGATTTATGCTATGACCGTTGTACGGAACTTCCCAGGTTGGAGCAAATGGACAGTCGTTCGCTTTGCAAACGGACATGTAAAAATCAACATCACCGTAAGAAGTGCTCTCGAACAGATTCAGGTTTGGATAGGTCAGCGTGGCGTTGAATTGGTTGGGATCGAGATAATTCTGAAGGACAAAG
>NZMN01000022.1 GCA_002694525.1 Methanobacteriota archaeon | reverse complement strand
AATGGCGATGTAGGTCAGGACAAGGAAAAACAGCTCGCTGTTGGCAAAGGCGTGGTTCATCTCGTAAACCAAGCCCTCGACAAACGATTTCTTTCCGTCAAAGAACGGTGCGTAGGACTCGTCTGGGGCCCAATGCGTGAAGCCCATGCTGGCAAGGACGATCGCGCCCAGACTCATGAAGGTCAGAACGAACAGCGGAATTTTGATCCACGTGTTGGTCGGATGGACGTGCGCAGCAACCTCCGTTTTTGGCGACCCTGCGAATGTTTTCAGCCACATGCGGGACATGTAGAACCCGGTCATGGCTGCGCCCAGAAGAACGCACATCGCAGGGTAGATGAAACGCGGGTCGTCAAGCACAACTCGCCAGGTGTTGGCAATGATGCCCTCTTTCGACCAGAAACCACCGATGAGCGGGAAACCCATGATGGAGAGCGAGCCGACGAGCATGGCGGTGGCGGTGAGCGGCATTTTTGAGGCCAGGCCACCCATGTTTTCCATGGACTGTGCGTCAAACTCGTCGTGATGGTCGTCGTGGTGGCCGTCGCCGCCCGACAACGATGCGAGGTGGATGCGACCGAGGGTCAACTCAAGTTCCGGTATGTCGATGCGCCCGTTGCCGTCCATGTCCAACGCTTGCATCAGCGGTTGCATCTCCCAGGGCGGTAGGTCAGCGATGTCTGCATCCTTCAGGGCTTTTTGGAATTCGTACGTGTCGACGTCACCGGACTGGTCGAGGTCGATGGAATTGAAGAAGCCAAACACGGACTGGTCGGTGTCGTGAAGGTAGTTGGCGAGCATGAGGAGTTCTTCGGGGTGTTCCTCGTGGTGGTCGTCGTGCGGGTGGAGGTGGTGATGAGCGTGATGCACCTCGTGGATCACGGCCCCGCTGGCCATGAAGAGCATGCCCTTGGCCATGGCGTGGTTGAACAGATGGAACAGGGCTGCACCGAACGCCACGATGACGATGCCGTGGTTGGTGTAATACTCCGGGTTCTTGGTTCCGTCGGGCAGGTATTCGTGCCAGTGCAGGGTGTTGGCGAGGTAGAGTGCAGCGCCCAAACCGGTGAAAATGTAGGCGAGTTGGGACATGGTGGAATACGCCAGGACCTTCTTGAGGTCGTGTTGGACAAACGCAATGGCTGCGGCCATGACAGCGGTCGTCCCACCGATNGCGGCGATGATGAACGCCAGGTCAGCGAGGTCGTTGTAGAGGTAATCCGAGCCGAAGAACGGGAACATCCGGGCCACGAGGTAGAGGCCTGCGTTGACCATGGTGGCGGCGTGGATGAGGGCCGAAACGGGCGTCGGTCCTTCCATCGCATCGGGCAGCCAAACGTGCAGCGGGAATTGAGCGGACTTACCAACCGCACCGATGAACATCAGGCCGAGCGCCCACGCCAACGTGCTGGACCCCGTCTCTGCGACNGCCTTGATGTTCTGATCGTCAAAGACCACGGCGTAATCGAGGGCNCCCTGACCAGCACCAGCGTGTGGATGGAACAGCGACCACAGCATGGCGAGGCCGACCATCAGGAACACGTCCCCNACGCGGGTGGTGAGGAAGGCTTTCTTGGCAGCGTAAGCGGCGCTGGGNCGCTCGTAGTAGAACCCGATGAGCAGGTACGAACAGAGACCCATCAACTCCCAGAAAATGAAGAGCCACAGGAACGAGTCGGCCAGCACCATCCCCAGCATACCGGAGCAGAACAGGACGAATTCTGCGTAAAACCGATGATTTCGGTTGTCGTTGATGGGGTCGGTGTTCATGTATCCGACGGCAAAGGTGTTGATNAGGAGGCAGAGGAACGAGGCGATGAAGAGGAGCATCACCGTGATGTGGTCAACGTAAATGCCGAATCCGAGGTTGATTTCGGAAACGGTGGTTTGACCGGAATCCCACATGCCGGAGGTGAACCACGTCCATCCGCTCGTGTCGGCACGACCGGCCCCCCCGACGAAATCCGTCACCAGCCACAACGCGAGCAGCAGGCTCGCCGCCATGACGGGNAGNGCGATGAGGCCCCCTTCCTTGAGTCCGTCCTTCCACATTTTGTTGCCGTTGAAGATTTTCCCGAGGAACAAAATCACGGGAAAGGCCAGCATGGGCAAGAGAATGATGTACGGAGCGAACTCCAACGCCGGTGTGGTTGCAATTGTTTCCATAGCATCTGACCCTGCCATTGTACCACCTCAGTTCCTCAGGACGTTAACGTCGTCCAGCGTGATCGANTCGTGTTGTCCGTACATGGCNAGGAAGATGGCCAANCCGATGGCGACCTCGCTTGCAGCGATGGCGATGGCGAAAATGGTGTAAACCCACCCGGTGGTGTCGCCGTGATGGACAGCAGCGGCCGCAAACTGCATGTTGGCTGCGTTGAGCATCAATTCAATGCACATGAGGACGATGATCGCATTCTTTCGNGTGAACGCTCCGGCNAGACCGATGACAAAGAGGAGGGCCGACAGGCCCGAAACCCACGCCGGGTCGATCATTCCTCTTCACCTCCGAACTCCCACAGAAGATTCTCCATCCGCTCGTCGCGAACGAGGTAGGCAGCCCCCATCATGGCCATGGCCATCAACAACCCGAGCACAAGAAGGGCGAAGCCCCACTCGCTGAGCAGCGAGTCGGCCAAACCGGAGGTGGTGGGCGTGGTGTCGCTGGGACTGGCCCAGACCGTGTCGTCGTTGAGGACAGCGACGAGGATGAAGCCGAGCGCGAGGAGACCGAGTCGAGTGAACAGCGAGGTGAANTTCATTCGAAGTCCTCCTCAAGGATTTGGCGCCGAGTCAGCATGATGCCGAACAGCACCACCAAGCCGACGCTGGCGAGGTAGACCAAAATCTGAATGGCNGCAAGAAATTCAGCACCGAGCAAGATGAAAATNCCCGAGACCGCCATGAAGCAGAAGATGAGGGAGAGCATGGAGTGNGCCACGCGCTGAGCGAAGATGAGCCCCAAGGCCCCTCCGAGTGTGATCGCTGCAAANAGAAAGAACACACCGGTCTCGGCTGCGCTGGCCACATCCATCTCAAGCGTCCCCCTTCGCGGCTTCAGCGGCGGCTTTNGCGGCCTTTCTGGCACGCTTGTCCCGCTCTTTGGAAGCACGCTTGGCGAGCTCAGCATCCACCGCTTCTTGGTGAACGCCGGGAAGAACTCGCGTTCGGGAAGCATCGAACCACAAATCCTGNCGGGTGAAGCCGGACATGCCGTCGTATTCGTTGGTCATGAAGAACGACGTGAATCCGCAGGCTTCCATGCACAGGCCGCAGAACATGCATCGGCCCAAGTCGATGCGCCCGGAGACGATCTGGTCGTCGGCGGGGTAGAGTTCAGAGGTGGCGATCATCGCCTCTTCGCCTGAGTCGTTCCATCGGACGGTGGCGTTGTCGCCCGAGAGATCGAGGACCTCAGCGAATCGCCATTCCTCGGGCGGTGCCGTGTGAGCCGTGACGTGGTTGAAACTGTCGAGTTCGGCCACCACTTCGGGCACCTCGACCGCTGCAAACTTACCCACTTCGAGTTCCATGCCCAACCCTGCGTTTTCACCTTCGGCGTTGTCGAGGACGTCCACCCGCAGCTCGGTGGTCATGTGAAGACAGTCGTTGGGGCAGATGTTGACGCACATCTTGCACGCCGTGCACGTCTCCCAGATCACACCGATGCGTCCGTTGTAGTTCCCCGGAACGAAAAGCCAGGGCTCCATGTCCTCGAGGCGCTCGTACGGGTACTGGACGGTTTGGGGCTTCCAGAGCGTTGGCTTCAGGTCTGAAGTAACACGGTCGGGGGCAAATTCCTGACGTCCGATGTCGTTCATGACCGCTGATGAGGCGGCCCTCGCTCGACTTCCGTCATCGAGGAACTCGGGGTGGGACGTGTTGTGGTACGCACCGAGGCGCTTGCCGAACCGCTTCCCGATGAACGGGAAGGTTCGCAGGGCCGTGATCAGCGTGATCTTGAACGGGTACCAAAACAGATTTCGAAAGTTGGGCTGTGCGTGTGGATGCATGGGCATGGTATCACCTCACTCTTTCCCCGGGGAAACCGTCCCCGCAGGTTTGTCCGTGTGGACGTGGAACATACGCTCCTGATTGACCGATTTGTCCTCGTCGTTGAGGTAGACGAAGAACACGGCAAGCCAGAAGACGGTCGTGACGATGGGGACAAAGGAAGGGATGCCAAAGGCGTCCCATGCTGCGCCGCCGACGGGGTCGTTTTGACCCGACATGCCGTCGGGATTGAACAAGTAGAGGCGATAGACGAGCGCCAAGACCACCTGCAGCACGGCCAGCGGCAAGAGCATGCGCCAGCCGAATTCAAGNATCTGGTCGGTTCGGATGCGAGCCAGTGAAAAGCGCGCCCAAACGAAGACGACGAGGAAGACCAGCCANGACTTCACCAGGGTCATGATGGCACCTGGGAAGAACTCNATGGTTCCGTTGAGGGAATCGCCCAGCAGAGCGGCGAGCGTTCCTTGGAAGGGCAGGTGCCAGCCGCCCAGGAAAAAGTGCGTGAAGAGGAAACAGGCGGCGTAGGTNCGGATGTATTCAGCCATGAACAGCATACCGAATCGCATGCCGCCGTATTCGGTCCACCAGCCTTCGACCAGTTCGGCCTCGGCTTCGGGCATGTCAAACGGAACACGTTCCACNTCGGCAATCATCGTGANGAGGAACANCACGGCCCCCAAGGGCATCAANAAGAGGTTCCACGCACCGGCTGAATGCTGGAAGTGAATGCTGTCAATGATGTTGAACGTGCCCGAAAGGATGGCCACGGACAGCAGCGTCAAGAGCANTGGAATCTCGTANGCCGTTAGCTGCGCTGCCGAGCGGATGCCTCCGATGAGGGTGTATTTGTTGTTGGAGGACCAACCGGCAAAGAACACGCCGATGGGCGCAATTCCGAAGATGGCGATGGCGTAGAGAATGGACAGGTCGGGGTTGGTGGCGTATATGCCGCTTGAAAGGGGAATCATGCCCAGAATCAGCAGGGTGGACGAAACGATCAGGAAGGGCGACACCTCGAAGATGAGGCGATCGGCTCGTTGCGGGACCATGTGTTCCTTGACCAGGAACTTCATGCCGTCAGCCACGTTCTGGAAAAACCCTGGAACGATGGTTTTCCCCATCCACGACCGGTTGTTGACCCGATCCACCGTGGCGAACTTCTCGTCGCGATTGCCGAAGTTCTTGTTGAGGTACTTGTTGACCGCACCCAGCGGCTTNCCCAAGCCAAACGGAAGCATGTTCCACCACTCACCTGCAGTGACNCCGTTTTCGCCCACCCAAAGGGAACGAAGNGCGGTGGTTGCACCGTATCGGTCTTGCATGCGAGCCACTGCTTTGCGCTCGATCCAGAGGATGGCGAACTGGGAAAAGAACAGCAGCAAGAACACGACGTTGACCACCGCAAAGGTGGCGACGGCGAACGAGAGGCTGCTGGCGCTCTCCTCAAGCGGCGTGCCCTCGAGGACACCGATGATGCCGGAGCGAAGCAGGCCGTCCTTGCTGAGGAAAAAACCNACCAGATCGTAATTGTCCTTCATGCGTTCACCTCAGCGGTCGGTCTCTCCAATGCACGGGTCAAAACTGCCCATGATGGCCGGAATGTCGGCGACTTTGTAGCCNATCATCGTCTTAGCAACGAAAGGAATGGTGATGAACATCGGCGAGCGGATGGAGAGGCGGTACGGGTTCTTCCCGCGCCCGTCGCCNCCGCCTTGGATGTAGAACTGGGAGGCGCCTCGGGTGCATTCGTAGTGCGAGAAGCCGGTGGCGCCCTCGGGTGCACGGGTGGGAGCCTTGGCGAGNATCATCTCGTCGCCGTTGGCGTAGTTGGTGTTCTTTCCGCCNGGAATCTTTTCGATGGCGTCGAGCATCATGCGGCACGACTGACGCATTTCTTCCATTCGAACGCGGTACCGGTCGTAGCAGTCGGCACCNTTGACCGACGTGGGCTTCTCAACCGCTGGCTCCCAATCGACCTGATCGTACACCGAATACGGGTGGGCCCAGCGAACGTCGTAGTTNACACCGGCCGCTCGGATGTTGGGGCCGGAAACCCCGGCGTTCACCATTTCCTCGGCCTTGGCGTAGCCCACGCCTTGGAGGCGGACCAACCAGATGGTGGACTCGTCGAGCATCATCTCGTATTCGTCGATTCGATGCTCAAACAGTTTCACCTTGGCGACGAGGCGGTCGGCNAACCCGACCGGCATGTCTCGCTTGACNCCGCCGACTCGCGGGTAGTTGTAGTGCATGCGGGACCCGCCGAGCTCTTGAAGCAGGTCGAGGAACATCTCGCGGTCCCTCATGCACCAGGTCATGAGGGTCAAGCTGCCGATGTCGGGGCCGTAGGCACCCAGCCACATCAAGTGAGAAGCAAGACGTTGGCACTCTGCAGCGATGAGGCGAATGTATTCGGCTCGNTCNGGGACTTCGACCTCCAAAAGGTCCTCTGCAGCGTAGATGTAGGAGTTGGCCCACGTCATTGCGCTGACGTAGCAGAGTCGGTCGCAGTACGGGGTGATTTGAGTGAAGTCCCTCGCTTCGGCAATCTTCTCAACGCCGCGATGGATGTAGCCTAGTTCGGCATCGGTGTCCACCACCGTTTCACCGTCAACCTTGACGCGAAGGGTCCACAGACCGTGCGTCATCGGNTGCTGNGGGCCCATCGTGATCCACATTTGCGCCATGATCTCACCTCACTTTACACGACCCTCGTCGGTTGGTTTTCGACCGAAGCCCTGGGCATCGTCGTACATTTCGTTGAAGTCGTGGTAGCGGATTTTGTGTTGCTTCTGCAACGGGTGGAACCCTTCCGGGCTGTCGTGGGGATTGAGGACGCGNTGCATGTTCTCGTGGCCTTCAAACTGGATTCCGACGAGGTCCCACGTTTCCTTCTCGTTCCAGTCGGCGCCAACCCACAGGGATTGGACGCTGGGCACCGACGGCGTCTGACCCTGAGGGAGCGTGAGGANGACCTCAANTTCGAGGGGGACGTCCATGCCTTGAAGCTCCTCAGCCACGTGAACGGTGTTGGTGTGAGGTGCTTGGTTGACGATGGGTTGGCGCATGAGGTGGTAGACCACTTCCCAGCCGCGCTCAGCACCGCCTTCGGGGTGGTGGGTTCCCGTGACCATCGAGCAGTAGTTGGTGCCGAGGTCAAACTTGAGGTGCTTGGCCACCGCCGTCCAGTGCTGCGGTGGTGCGACGATGCGAACAAACGCCATCTTCAGGGCGTTNGCATGGTGCTCAACGGTGGCCACGACGTCTGAACCGCCGAAGCGAGCNTTGACGCTNTCAACGGCGTGCTCGGCCGCNGCATCGGCCTGTGCGTTGGTGATGCGCATGCCCATGNTCAGTCCTCCCCGACGATGATGGGTTTGTCNCCCTTNCGGCCGCTGCTCGGGGCGGCGCCGATGCGGATGATCTTTTCACGCAGCAGTCCAAACCCGTCGATCAGAGCTTCAGGTCGTGGCGGACATCCGGGGATGTAAACGTCAACGGGAATCACCGTGTCCACGCCTTCAAGGATGTTGTAGGATTGGAAGTACGGACCACCTGAAATGGCGCATTCACCCATGGCGATGCAGTACTTGGGTTCGGGCATCTGTTCCCAAAGGCGAACGATTTTGTCGGCNAATTTCTTGCTGATGGGNCCGTTGACGAGCAGAACATCGGACTGGCGTGGAGAAGAACGAAACAGCACGCCGAAGCGGTCGCCGTCGAAGCGAGGGGTTGCGGCCGCAGCCATTTCGATGGCACAGCACTTGATGCCCAAGTGCAACGTGAACAGCGACTTTCGTCCCGCCCAATTGAAGTAACGCCCGGCCAAGACGCTGAGGAACTGCTTGATTTTCGTCGCCTTCAGGGCTTCGTCGGTCACGTCTCCAACCATTTCGACGAGCGCGCGGCTGTTGAACGCTGCGTAATTTTCGTCCTGTCCTGCCATGATGCTTCACCTCAAATGTAAATGCGACCTCGCTTGCGGAACACGTACCACACGCCAAGCGACATGGTGGCAAAGAAGATCCCCAGAATCGTCAGGGCATCGGTGGCTCGGGCGACGGCGCCGTCACGGTCGACAACGCCCTCTGCGGTGGCGTCGGAGGCCACCATGCCACCCAGGACGAGGAACATGAACGCGACGTCAAAGACCAGGAAAATGATGGCGTACCAGTAGTACTGGAAGTGGAATTGAATCATGGCCTCTCCCACGGGTTCGCTTCCGCATTCAAAGGTGGTCAGCCGGCGAGGGTAGAGGCTGTGATCGCGTTCGTAGCCTTCCAGAAGGTACGAGCGTGTGATGTGGGGGCGAGCCGGGTCAACCTTGGGTCGGACCACCCACGTGATGAGGAAGTTCGTAAGGGGCATGATGATGCCGACCACCGTGAGAAACCCGATGGAAAGATAGGCACTTGGAACGGATTCAAGTCCCGACATTGGTTCACCCCCGCAGAGAGCGCTGACGCTCTCTGTTCTTTCCCACCCGAGGCCCCTCCATAAGCGTTGTCAGTCGCCTCGTTCACTGAGGGGGTGAACGGCGTGGACCTTCATGGGCGCAGGCCCTCGATTTTACGGCCTGCCCGAGGACGAGTTCAGGGTCATCTTCGGCGGTTCAGAAGAGCGGCGATGAAGAGCGCCACGAGCACGAGGCCTGCGACTTGAGCGACCATGGTTTGAGAGAGGCCAAACACGCCCTCTGGAGGCGTTCCTTGGGCCGCAAATTCGATGTTCTGGCGATCAAGCACACCGGTTTCGGTCGGCTCCGCTGAAACCGTAAACTTGTACGTGTCCTCCATTTCTGCTCCGTAGGGTGCTCGTACGGTGACGTTGACGTACAGCGTTTCGCCCTCGTTGACCATGCAGATGAGGTCGTTGTTTTCTGGTCGGCAATCGGGGTTGTCGCTGTCGAGGATAACGGACCAGCCTCGAAGGTTTTCTGAGGCAAACACTCGAATCTCGCTGCGAATGTTGCCGGTGTTGACGATGCTGATCTCCTGGGTGACGGCAGGCTGACCGTAGACGATGTCGAGTTCCTGACGCTCACCGGCTTCCATGAACGCCAGTTCGTGCACGATGCTAACCTCGAGCGAGATGGTCACCAATCCGGACCGGTCGGCTGCGTTGGACTCGCTCGTCACGAGGATTTCCAGCAGGCCCCCCTGGCCCGTTTCAGCCCCAGGGTTGACGCTGAGGGTGAGTTCAACGTAGATCTCGAACTCGCGAACCATGTGATTGTCCACGAGCGACCGGGTGTATCGCAGGTTATCGGCACCTTCGTAGGTCGTCTCGATAAGCGGTTCCTGCGTCTCGTTGTCCAGCACGAAGGATTCGGTTAAGTTGCTCCAAATGCCGTACCCTTTTGGAACGAACAGGGCGTCGGTAACCGGCAACCCGTCGGCCAACATTGAACGTGTGGCGATGCCCTCAAGGCCACCCAGTGTAAACACGGCATCGTCGTTGCCGTCACCGGTGTTCTTCACCCACATNCCCACGGTTTGTTGTCCGCTGGGTGGCAGGATGATGGACCCTGTGGTCGCTGTNTCGGTGTTTTCCAAGCGCAGATCCATTGAGAAATTNCGGTCGGACAGCACGGCCAAGAACGTGCCNTGGCGCTGATTGTCGGGGATGCCGTCGCCGTCTCTGTCCTGCCCGTTGGGGTCGTCTTTGTTCCGCACNCGAACGGTGACCCTTGAATTCTCAAGTTCCTCCTCGCCGTCAATGCTGACAACCAGGTAGACGGTGGTGGTGGTCTGTGGGTCGACGTCGATTTCGGTCATCGGCATGCCNTCCTCCGTCTCGAAGGACGTCCCCCAGCGTGGGCTGGCCGTCTGAGAGACCACCGAAAGGCCGACGGTGTCTCGTACGTTGCCTTCGTTGATGAGGTCGATGGGGAAGCGAACTTCCGTNCCCGACCGTCCGGTTTGGTCGGTGGCTGGTGTGTCGATTTCAAGGGCGTGAACGGCAGCGACGGTGACGCGCACCGAGACCGTGTCGTAGGCTGTTCCTCCCGAGGAGGGAAGAACGCTGAACACGAGTTCNATCTCTTCGGTTGCGAGTGCATCGGCGGGAACGCGGACCGTGACGCCAACGTTGGCGGTCTTTTCGTTGCCGTGGCGGGAACCGACCGAAACNCTCGACGTTTCGAGTTGCACGGCCCAACCCGTCGGAGCGATGGAAGACGCCACTCGAAGGTTGTCTTGTCCGTTACCTTGGTTGGTGATCGTCAGCGTGGTTGATTTGTTGCTGCCCGGTTCGATGTTGGACAGAACGGCGTTGGCCGCTGAGATGCTGGCCCCACGGGATTGCCCAACCGTGATTCGGAGTTCGGCTCTGCAATCGTCCTCAACCGGGGCGTTGCCGTCTTTGCCGCCGATGTTCACGACGACTTCGGATCCCGCAGAAACCGAATCGTCAGGGGAGACGATGAAATCGAACGCCCGTTCCCCGTTTCCGTTGTCGTANGGAAGCAGGCCAGAAGCGGCGCCGTCAACCTGGACCCAAGCGCTCTTGCTGCCNTCAACCACGGCACGAACCGTCCAGTCGGTGTTCCCAACGTTGGTGTAGGTCGCCGTAATTTTTGTTTCTGCATCGGGATTGACGCTCACCGATGTCTTGCTCAGCGAGACCTCGCACTTCCGCAANTCTGGNACGTTGAGCACGAATTCTTCGGTNTCGCTTGCCTCCTGCGTGGGGTCGTTTCCGACGTTGGCGGTGACCTCCCAGCAGTACTTTCCGTCAGCAGCGCCTTCAGGGACCTCAACGGTTGCGAACACGATCTCAGAGTCNTCAGCNCCNAGGTTGAACGACGTTTGGTCCAACTCGACCGTGAAGGAAGAGGCTGGCTCGCAGCCGGGACCGGAACCCTCGGCGAGCGTGAGGTTGACGCTGGCCTCGGATTGGCCGGTGTTTTCAACTTCGATGCGATAGTCGAGCTCCTCNTCACCGTTCCAATCCTGTTCCTTGTTGTCGGCGCTGCCCACCCGTTCGTCAATGATGACATCAACGGCAAACAGCGTGCTGCCGGAGCCGTCGCCGGCCGTCGTCGTGACGGTCACGGATTCCTGGGCGGGGGCACCGGGTTGGTCGGGCGGCGTGGCNTGTTCGGTGGCGGAAACGGTGACCGTGGTGTCGCAGGACCCCTCAGCGGCCTGAGTGAGCGTGATGTTCATCGATGCTTCTTCGTAGGATCCGGCATCGATGGGCCCGGTGATTTGGGTGATGGTTGAGGTGTACGCGTTGCATTCTTGCGTTGCTTCTTCGTTGGTTGAGAGCGACACCGTGACCGGGTTGGAGCCGGTGTTTCGAACTCGGATGGTGTACTCACCGGATTCGCCGGGGTTGACCTCCAGCGCGTTGGGGATGGCGGTGACCATGATCGATGCGTCNCGACCTTCGGCNGAAACGACCGGAGCGGTNAGCGGCAGNAGGGCGCTGCACATGACCAGCACCATGAAGACGGCCGCACGGCGCGTGGTCTTCGACGCACTTGCCGTAGGCACCATGCACTGCGCTCAGCGTTCTCCTATCAAAACCCTATGCCGGTGGTGCATCAGCGGACGCCTTCAGTCATGCCTTTTGGAAGGTGGAGGCTGGAGCGCCGCAATTGACGCAAGTCGTGGCCTTGTGCGCCTCGCATCCGTTGTGTCCGTCTGCATGGTACCGTGCGCCGCACGTGGGACATCCAACCATCGCNGTGGTGATGGGTTCNCGGCACGTCCAACAGGTCGGCGGCGCAACAGCCGGTNGGGCAGCAACAGGGGCGGGAGCCGTTGTTTGCGCAACGCTGCCTTGAGCCGGCACGGNGAGGCCGTGGGCGGGCAGCGGGAGGACGCCGGTTGACGCCTCAGNTGGCGCACGACGTTGGCGGGTTGCCTGGAATCCANAGGCTGCAACGANCGCGAGGACCACAGCGCCCAGAAGCACCAACGTCAAACCCGAGCTGAGGCCGCTTTCACCCGAGGTCCCGATGGGTTCGCCCGTGGAGGTTGCGGAGAAGGAGAAAACGGGCTCGGAGGCCGTGCTTTGAACCAGTTGAAGAACAACGTTGGCGGTACCGGGTGAATCCGCACGAACGTTCAGACGAACGACCACCGATTGACCGATCTCGAGCTTGACAAGGTCATCACCGTTCAAGCCGACCGTCCAATCCGACGGACCGCTGACCGTGAGTTGACGCTGNAGTGGGGTGTTGCCGGTGTTGGTGAGTTCCACCTGGATCTGCCGTTCTTCACCCGTGGTGAACATCGGAACGGGGCCNATGTTCCACGAAACCTGCTCGTTGACCGCCACGAGAAGTCCGACGGTGGTGGTCCGTTCAACGCCCTGGTCGGTCAACACCAACGTGAACGATGGTTCGCTCATCGGCGCCATGTCACCGGCGATGAGAACGTTGCAGACAACCGGCGANACATCGCCCTTNGCGACGGTTGCAACNGGTGTGCANTCTCCNAACAACCCGTCNCCGAGTTGAAGCATGGCGCTCGGACTCCAAGCCGTCTCTGCTTCGTTTTCAAGCAGCCACGTGAATTTCAGGTTCTCGCCNGACGGNTGGGTGCCTGCACCAAAGGGAACGTCGTAAACGGTGCCGTCTTCGAGTTCAAGGCTGAGGAAGGTCAGCGTNGGCTCGGGAAGGACTTCCACGGTCAGCGTGTCCTGCCACGTGAATCGGTCGGAGCCGTTGTCGAGNTTCAGTTTCACCGTGCCCGTGCGGGCGTTTGGGCCCGCCTCCAGCGTGTAGAGAAGGTTCTTGCTGCTGGTCCAAGGNAGATCAAAGCTCTCCAGGTTCGTGGTGACGGTCCACCCGCTGGGCAATTCAAAGGAAGGGGTCAGGCCGAGATCAACGTTCCCGTTGTTTTCCAGCGAGTAGCGAAGGGCGANGGTGGAATCCGGGCGCAGCGTACCGATGTTCGATTCCAAATCGACGGTGAGCTCACGGATTGCTTTCACTTGAATGGGGATTTCAAACACCNGCAGTTCTTGCTGCTCGGTCTGACTCACNGCTGTAAGTTTCACAACCCGTTCGGCCCCGGCCGCCGTCATGACCTGCGGCGGTGTGAACGTCAACTCGACCGAGCGGAACGCCTCGTCGTCGATCAAACCCGTGGAACCGGACGCAGCACCGGCTTCGCTTCCCAAATTGATGAAACCGGCCTGCCACCCGGTGGGCGCTTCCAAAAACAAGTCGTAGCCGATGGGNGCGTTTCCGCGGTTGAAAAATCGGACGGTCATGTTCGTGGGGTCCGACGGATGCACAGGGACGACCTGATAGTCGAATTCAACGGCGGGGTCCGAAATTTCCTTCACCAGCATGTCGACGTCAAGCGGGTAATCCACCCCGTTGTCAACGTCCAAGGCCAGCAGGTCGATGCGATAGGTGCCCGGTGCTGGTGGTGCGGGGTGGACCAGCGTCACGGTGATCAATTCAGACGCTTGTCCGTCCATCGTGAAGTTTGATTCGGTGCTTCCAATGTACCACGGCATGGCTTGGCCCGTCTCCAAGTGAATCACTTGACCGGTCTGCATGGAAGCGTTGGTGGAAATCAAGGCGGTGTTCGTTANGGAGATGTTCCATGACGTTGTNGTTATGCTGCTGGAATCGAGGGTCCGAACCCGTGCGTCGGCCTCCAACTTCACCCCCGGTGCCGTGACGTTGACCTGAACGTCCAAGCGATTGTTGTCCTCTCGGATTTCTTCCATGTCGTCGTCCGGATCGATGATGAACGAGAGAACACTGGTGCCCGCTGCTTGGGGCGTCCAATCCCAACTCAGCACTTTGCTCGACCCTGCCCCCAGCGAGATGCTGGTTTGTGCCAATTCGGTGCCGTCCACCTCAAACGCAACGGTGAACGTGTCCGCCATGACGTTTCCGAAGTTGAAGAACTCCGTTGTCAGGCGTACGGGGTCGTCCACCTGCGGAATGGCAACGTCCATCTCAAACGCCTCGGAAACCACCATNGGGTCGGGACGCAAGTCGTTGACGCCGTGNCCCAACACCGCAATGGCGTAGGGCTGGGTTCTGCTTCCACTGTGTTGAGTGTCCTTGACCTTCACCGTCCATGTTCCTTGGGCTGCGTTGTCGATCANGACGACCTCGAGGTTGTTCACGCTGTCTCGACTGCCTCCCGTGGTGGACCGTCCGTTGGCAAANTCGTTGCCTTTGTACANCGTCCCGTCGGGGGCCGTGACCTCCAAGTCCANATCGTTGACCAGTTGAGCCGTTGAGAAGCGAGAACCTCGTTCGTCCGACCAGGTCAGAACGGTTTTGAACATCCCTGANGACTGAGAGACGTTGAACGAGTACAGCTTGCTGTTNCCGGTGCCCGACATGACGGAGCGATCGTCCACCCAGATTCCTTGCCCGCCTGGAGGTGCGAGGCTGTTGCGGAGGTTCACTCGGCCCCAACCCTCGTCNTTGTTGGGGATGTCCCTCGTCCCGATGTCCTGCGCTCCNAGGACGAGCANNGCCTTGACCAGCGCNCCTTGAGGCGACGGNCGCTGGGCGATTTCTTCGAGGTATTCGCGAACCATCGCCGCTGCGCCGGCGGCGTTGGGGGTGGCCATCGACGTCCCGGTGTATTCNAGGTAGTACGTGTTTCTCCACGTNGCCGTTCCGGTGTCGCCCGCCTCCTGTGCGCGGCAGGACCGAACGTAGCCNCCCGGCGCCACGAGGTCGGGTTTGATTCGACCGTCTTCGGTGGGACCGCGGGAACTGCCGCTCATCATGACGTCGGGGGCGCCGCTGTACCGGTTCTTGTGGTTGCCCACGGAAATGATGTTCTTGGCCGTAGCGGGCGGGGAAACGGTCCCGGAATTCGGTCCGTCGTTGCCCGCTGCAAAGAGAATCGTCAGGCCTTGTCGGCCGTTGTAGTAGCGGTCGTAATAGCTCGCTCGGTCGTCGACATCCTCGGTCTCTGAGTTGTACTTGGATTGCTGACTGGCGGAAGAGGACCCCCAGGAATTCGTGTGGGTGCGTGCGCCGGCGTTGTAGGCCGTGTTGAGCAGGTTGTTCANNGAAGGCGACTGAAAATTGCCCGTGTTGTCGTTTTCCATGGCTTGGAAGTAAAGTTCAGCGGCTTGCGCAACGCCGCCGTAGCCGCCTCGGAATCCATCGCCGAGGACCGTGCAGGCCACGTGGGTCCCGTGGCCGGAATGCCGATCCGCTGTTGAGCCGTCTCCGATCACATCGTAGTTGCCCACAACTCGCGTTCCAAAGTCGCCGTGGTCCTCGTCCAGGCCCGCATCGGCCACCGCCACCGTTTGGCCGGAGCCGTCCANGTCNGTGGTGAAATACGTCNTCATNGCNTTNGCGTTCATGTGNCCGCGAGACTGATCGTTGAATGCAGCAAAGGCCGGGTCCGGTCTGAGTTGCATCAGCGACGGTTGTCGGAGGAGCGTGGGAAGATCAGCGCCGGCCAGCGTGCCCTCGTACCGTCCCTCATCCCATGCTCGCCAGTCGTCAAACACTTCCCGAGCCACGTCTTCGAGGCTCTGTTCAAGCGACACCCCCGTGCGGTCCAGCAAAGAAACAGCGTCCATCGGGCCCGCATCGTCCCGCCAGCCATCAAGGCGAAGAAGCATGGTCTCCAAAGCGGACTCGCCCTGCTCAAACAACACGATGTCCAGCAAATCCTGGTCGAGGAAAAACCCGAGAGGCACGGCGTGACTGGTCATGACACCGGGCTGCTGTTCGGCCTCNNCAAGAGCGGCAGGCGTCCCTTGGACCAGGAGGCCGGAAGGNGCGATGTANTCGCGCACGGCGAGACCGGGGACCTGCCCGAGNCCACCACGGACGTCCTGCAGACGCAGTTCGTTTGATACGATGAGCAAAAGGACGTCAAAACGCGGCTCGAGAAGGGCCTCGGGCACGGGTTGATTCAAGCGCAATCCGCCGACGTCAAAGACGCCCATCGGGGATTGAGCGAGCGGCGCCCGTGTTTCGGTGGAAAGACGCTCGTCGAACAACCCTTGGGCCTCACGGTACACGTCTTCACGAACGTCGAANCGAACCCATTCCGGATTGAACGTGGCGNCCTCGCCGCTGGCGCCGTCTTTTGGGAGCAGAAGNGAGGACGACGTNGAGAGCAGGAGGAGGAGAACAAANANACCCGCTGAGAGGCGGTTGGACTCTCCAGCCATNCNGTAGCCTCCTGCTCCTGTCCTTTATCGGTTCGGTCTGCTTGTCCCTACAAGCCTCAATCCAACGGCCAGACGTGACGGTCGGCTTTGTCCATGAAAATCTCCTGCGACCAATCCCCAACCTGGTGGGTGAACGCTGGAGGCTGGCGAAGTTTTCCGGTGTAATCACGGTATTCGAGATCGATGACGATGGTGTAGTCGTCCCAAACCGTGTGGCCAAGGACCATCATTTCGAGGTCGTCGCCCGAAATCGATGAGTGGCTCCCCAATCGATCGAGTTCCAGCGACATGACCTCGATGAGCTCGCCGTCCGCCGATTGGAATTCAACCTCCAACTTGACNTCCGTNATGGCTCGGCTGCCGTCGTTGTGNAGNTCGCTCATCATCAGATGACCACCGCGCTGCATGTAGTGCGTTTCCACGGTTACGGCGTCGCGAGGAAGCAGCCAGTACCATCCGCTCACGGTCATGGTGATGATCATGAACAGCACGGCCCCNGCCATGGCCACTCGAGACGGGGTGATTTCACGCTTCAAGGTGAGCAACAACTTGGCTGCCTCTTGCTCGGCTTCCCAATCCTCGAGTTCCTCGNCCTCGGGAGGTGAGCCTCCTTGGCGCAGACGATCGGCCGATAAATCCGTCATGATGCATCACCCGAAAATCATGGCCAACCCACTGGCAATCGCTGACCCGATTGGGTCGATGATCATCACGTGGCGCGTTTCGACGAACTCGCCGGTTAAGCTGCCCACCAGGGACAAATCCGTGACNATGCCGTTTACGCCCATGGAGGATGCTGTTGGAATGATGCCCGTGAACTGAGCGTCAAGAAGCACCGCACGTCCNTCCATTTCGAAATCGCCAAACACCGGGTGCAACCACGGTTCGACCACNCCGGGTTGAACGAANGCTTGNGCCGTAGCGACCAGACGACCGTCGGTGATGTCGTCGATCACGATGAGGGGGTATTCTCCCGGACCCGAATAGATGTGGATGGTTGCGCCTTTGAGGTTTTGACCCACCACTTCGACGCGGTCNATGGTCACGCCGGGCGTGGCGGGGACATCGGTCTGGCGTACGTACACCTTCTTGACGCCCGAACCGGACGATTTGACGCGCATTCCAAAGTCATCGGTCAATTCCAGCACGAACCGGGTCGGCAAATCCTCTGCGAGCATCAGCACGTCGCCCTTGGCTTCGATGGCNCGACCCTTGGCTTCGAGGTACAGGTCCATGTCGTCGGTGTTNGACGAGTAGTCGAGGGTCCTCATCCCCTGGAACGCTGTTTGCTTGCGAATGTCAAACCGACCGTCGGGTTCGGTGACCAGGTTCATGTCACCGGGCAAATCACGCATGAACGCCGTTGAGGGGTACCAGAACCCGTCCACGTACCGTGACTGCTGAATCATCAGCGAATCGGACGAGTGCCCGTTGTCGCGGTATTCCTCGGGGACGAACACCACCAACGAGAGCACGTCACCGACCACAGCGGTCAGGTTGGTTGAACGCGGTATACCGACCACCAAAGCCTCCACCCGAGTGAGGGCATCGTGGTCGATGAAGATGGCGTGAGCTGAATTCAAGCGCACGCCGGCATCGTAGGACATCTCCATGGACACGCGGGGGACGGTCAGGTTCTCTTGGGTGGAGAACACGACGTTGACTTCCACGTCACGCGGCTGCTCCGTGTCGAAACCGTCGATGAACAACTCAACGTCTTGCCCGTCAAGACCGTTGGCCACCACGGTGATTTGGGGGTACATCGGCTGCCACTCCGACATCATCAATTCAACTTCGTAGGTTGGTACGCCCTCCAGCATGCGGAAATCGTAGACGATGTTGATCTGCCCCGCCGGCAAGGAAGGAAGCCAAGCGCGCAGGTGCCAGGCACGCATGTCGCGCAGCGTGATGCCTTCCTCCTCCATGAGGGTCATGTTCACACCCTTGAGCTCGTCGGAGGAGACCCGTCCGTCCTCCAGCGCGTCCACCAACGGTTCCGCTGCGGTGAGGTTGACGGTGCGGAGAATGGCCAAAGCGTTCGCCCGCTCGGAGGCGTCGATTCGACCGTCGCTGAGGATTTCTTCCATCGGACCTCGGTCCGTGGCGGTGAAGGTTGGCATGCGCGAGAGGTTGGTTTCGACACGGGTCTGCTCGAGCGCCTCCATGCCGATGCCGTGCATCCAATCGGGCTCGGCTTCGACGTTGGAGCCTTTTTTCAGGTCCACCGTCATGTTGAAGGCCTCACCCGTGAACAAGTCCAGCTCCAAACTCATGTTCTCGCTTTCCCCGATGTCGCCGCCGACGTTCACCGTCAGTGCATGAACAAAGTCGTTGACGACGCTTCCGAAGTCGACCAAATCACCGAGGAAGAACGACAGCCCTTCGATGCCCTCTTCCTCACCGAACGTCGGGAGTGCGAGCCCGTCCGAATCGACGTCCGACGGGAGGGACAGCGAGATGTTTGCCGGCAAGGGGTCGAAGTAGACCTGCCCGTTGAGTCCGAGGAAGGGGTTGGAGTGGACGGTGGCGTCTTCAAACGACACACTGAACGGTGACGACGAACTTCGAACCAGGCGAACCTCGGAGGTGCCCTCCGGGCCGCTTGCACCGGGAGTGAGCGGGCTGAGGCGCTCCATGGCGGTGATGTCGGACAGTTTCAGGCTCAGGCTGGCCTCGGCCGTGTCCTCGTTGACCCAGAAACGCATGTGGTCGCCGTCCATCGTCAACGGCGAGGTTGCGTTGGTCATCTGCATCTGTATGCTCTCCATCGGAGCGTCGGCGACGTAGCCGACGGTATCACCGAGCACCAAGGTGAATTCTGCCGGAAGGCCGGAAAGGCGTATGGCGTTTCGCTGCTCGCCCGACTGGCCTCCGTAGGTGATGGTTCCGATGGGTTCGCTGGCGCGGTATTCAAGCGATTCTGCCTGCTGAAGGATGTCGAATTGAGCAGGACGGTTGGAGACGAGGGCGGACTGTTTGGTGGCGTTGGGCAAGTCGCTGGAATCGTGCTTGAGATGGCCAATCAGGAGCGCTCCTGAGGCGGATCCGTCGAGTTGCATGTTTCGCACTTCGTTGACGGGATCAAAGTCGTGGCGAACGTGGGAAATGCCACCGATGGACATGCTCATGGCGACCGGAACCAAGGGGTCCACCGGTCCGAGGCGGCCGTTCACCACCGCGATGTCGGTGTCTTCGGAGAGGAGAATGTGATCCGTGCCCGGGAGCCACGGCTGCGGGCTGCTCGCCAAAGCGAAACGCATGTGCTCAATTTCCATGCTTTCGCGCTCCCCGTCCGGCAAGGTTTGCTTGACCTGATTGAAGCCCTTGATGTCGATGACACCACCGGTGGATCCGGCGGTTCCGACGACGGCGTTGGGCAAACCGTTGAGAATGCTGCCGATGTCCAACACGATTTCAACCACCGTCAGAAGAGCGTTGTCAAAGAACTGGGCGAGCGTGTTGAGGTTCGGGTTGTCAAAATTGACCCGAGCGACGCCCGTGGATGAGAGCAGGAAACTTCCCTGAATCACGATGACGCGTGGGACGTTGTCAATCTCCACGAGCATGGAGGAGCTGTCGCCGGCGTACCCACCTCGCTTGAAGGTTGATGCGTAGTTGAATTCCTTGATGGAAGAGGTTCCCGCAATCAGGAGAAGCGTGTTGGGTGGCTGGGCGGGATTCAGCGGCAGGGTCGGGTCGTTGACGTTGTTGGAATTGTCTGCCGAGAAATTCTTGATGGCGATCATCAGCGACAAACGGTCGGGGATTTCACCCGGGAGGTTCAGTGATCCTGGGGCCTCACCGATGGTCGTGAAGATGGCGGCGATTTCCTCGGGATGGAGGGAGCCTGAAGGCAAGCCGCGTATCCACAACCTCGAGTCCGTGACGTTGCCGAAGGGGCTGTCGCCCTCCGGCACGTTTGACCGGTCCTCAAAGTAGTGAATGTAGACGTCCGTCCCGACGTCGGAGTAAATTTCGATGGTGTCGAAACTGTTGTCCCCGAGGTTGTCGTTGCGCAACGTGAGGTCAACCTCGCTCGGGATGATGGTGCCACCCTCCTCGGGGTGGAAGCCAACGTCGAGGTAGGCGTATTCGAGGATCTCAATTGAGCGATCGGGTTGGACCTCGCCAAAGTGGACGTAGCCAACCCCGATGCCAATGCCGCATTTGTGGTCTCGACTTGACGCATCGTAATCCGTTTCAGCGTCGTAATTCAGCGTCTCGCTGCAGTCGGTTTGGTCGTTGCTTCCCGGTGCGTTGGGGTTGGTGAGGCGAACCGCGTAGGGGGCGGTGATGCCCGTGAGCGAGAGGTCGCTGGAATTGACGTTGCCGAGCAACAGGGACGCGATGAATTCCTGAGGAAGTGCGAGAGCGTTGGTGATGTCAAACGAGATGCGCTCGATGCCAACACCGAGGGTGACGTCCGCCGGGGGTTGCGTGAAGCGAGTGTCAACGACAACGGCGTAGGATTCGGAGTTTGAGAGGGTGATGTCGAACGCAAGGCCCTTCATGAGGGAGACCTCCAAGTGCTCCAATTCGTTCCACAACGGGTCGTTGAGGTTCAGTGCGCTGACCGCCCACTGGAAGGTGGGCCGTATCCAAAGTTCGGTGGGAAAGCCGGGAGCACCCGGGACCGGATTGTCCCCCGTTTCAACACCAAAGCCCTCGCCGGGTGTGGTCAACCCTTCCAAGGTCAAAGCCACCGAAAGGTCGTCGTTGTTGTCGCCGTCAATGTCGATGTAATTTTCAAACAACACGAGGTCCGTGCCCACCAAGAGCTCACCCGTGAAGGTGCCTTGGTCCCACGCCTCGTAGGACGGTCCGTTGTTGCGGGATGAAAAATTCACGTAGATGGCGTAGGTGTTGATGCCGATTCCAAGGAGGTTGTCAAGGCCCAGGTTGTCGATCGAAAACAGCGTCTCCCACAGGTTGTAAGGCCATGCTTCCGGGTGTGTGGCCACGTCGGTCAGAAATTCATAGGGGCGCGGGTGGTCCTCCTCAAACGGGGACGTGTCGCGAAGTTCAACCTGATTGAGGACGTTTTCAGCGTCCGCCAGAGCGTCGCCCGACCTGACGGGGCGCTTCGAGGCGTCCACCAGAGCGAACGAGGACTGTGCCCCTTGAATTGCCACGAGCGACTCGTCCTCCGCCGTTCGGTCAGCAAGCGTTTCTGCAAGGGCATCGAGGACGCCGAAGTCGTCCCTCGCCACGGTCGTGTTGCCTGAAACGGGTTGCATCATGGAGAGCAACATCACACCGACGAGGAGCACGGCCACCCGACCTCGCCGGTTGGCTTGGGGCAAGCCTGCTCGCAAGAGGCGCAACGCAGGCTCATCCATGCTTGGACCTCGGCGCTTCTCCTTTGAGAAGGATTCGCAGGATTGCCTCAAAAAAAGTGCCTTCGAGTCAGCGTTTCAATCGCCCACGGTGATGGTCTGATCGGCGCTGCACGCAGGACAGGCCACGACGGCCTGTGCAACCCCCGCAGGTACGTCGACCTCAAACACGGCGCCGCACGCACCGCAGGTGTGGCGTGCGGAGGACGGAGCGGGCGGAGCGGGCGGAGCGGGCAACGCGACCGGCGATTCGTTCTCGGGCGAGACCTCTGCTGGCTCAGGAACCGGGTGTGGCTCGTCATCGGGAAGCGCAACCGACGGTGGCATGGCCACGGACGCAGAAGCAGCCACCTCGGTATCGATGGAGACCGCAGCCGCTCCGGCGATTTCCTCAACGAGATGTTCCAGCGATTCATCGATGGTCTCATCGCCCTCATCGCTCAGCAACGCAGCGGCCTCGGCTGCAGCGGACTGGCTGGCTGGAGAGAGCGGGGCCTGGGAAAAGGTGGACGGCGCAAATCCTGCGTTCGGATCCATCGGCTGGTTTGAACCTCCATAAATCGCTTCCATCTCGGCTTGCTTTTCGGCCGCACGCCGGTCTTCGGTGGAGACGACATCACCCGCATCCAGCCCTGCATGAACTTCGGCCTTGGCGAACCATCCAATGCGACTGCGCTCGGCGACCACGGCCATGTGAGCTTGGGCCTCCTCCCCGTCCAGACCGCGCTGGATGAGCATGTTGAAACCGCGATTTCGCTGAAGGCTTCGATACCCAGCGATGGCGACGGCGACCAGCATGGTAAGGGCGACGAGAAGCAACGCCCCCCCGGTCCAATACGGCGGCGTTTCAGGAACCGGTTCAACCTCGATGGAAAAGGCGTAGGTGTCCGTGTTGCCGGAGGCGTCGAAAACGGTGACAACGATGTCCTGCATCCCCGCACGTTCAAAGTTGAACTGGGGATTAAGACCCACGCGATCGGGGTCGTCTCTGGCGTTTCCGTTGTTGTCTGTGTCCCGATCGGGTTGGAGGTCCCAGTGGACTCGAAGGTCCGTGAGTGAATCGTACAGGTCCACGACCTCCACCTCAATGNCCANGGTNTCGCCTTGGGTGGCTTTTGAAGGGAAATTGGCCACCGACGAGGGAACAAACNTGGGAAGCGTNGGGTCCACGGATTTGATGCTGCCNGACACGNTGCCAACGTTTCCNCTCTGNTCCGTCACCGTCAGCACCACNTTGTAGGTTCGAATTTCGTCGNNCGTGAGNAGGGCGGTGGTCTCGTTGCNCCACGGGACGCCGTCCACGGTCCATTCGCACGTTGCNACGAGGTGATCGTCCGTGCTTGGAGCGCATCTCATCTCGACTTCGTCGTTGACGTTGACGCGCCAACCACCCGACACCAGCGTTCCGTTGGTTTGCATGCGAGCAACGGGTGGGACCGTGTCCTCGACGGTGATGGTGTGGGTTGTTGAAGCGGTTTCTCCGGACGGTGCGGTCATGACAACGGTGACCGTTTTGACGCCGGGGAGGTTCCATGAAGCGTCCACCAGCGACCCCGTGGCGTCCACATCGTTGGTCAACACCCCGTCGTTGTCTGCGTCAACACCGTCGTCAAGGTCCCATGCAAATGCGCCCTGCTGCCCCAAGCGGTTGGGTGTTGAGGAAGCATCCAGAGAAAGCGATTCACCCAGCGAGACGGTTCCCATCGCATCATCGGTGATGACGGGCGTGATGGGGGGTGCAAGTTCCAGCCGAACCGTGATTCGAAGCGCCTCGGTGCCGTTTCCTCCCCCCAGCGGTGCGTCGGTGTTGTCAACCACCACGATGAGTTCCTCACCGTCCAACGAGGTCGGAACCTGCCAGGTCAAGGATTTGGGCGTCTCAACGGCCTGAAGGGCCCCTCCTTCGATGTACTGAACACCGATGGCGCCGCTGAGGTAGCGGTCGTGCTGCGTCCTTGTTTGAAGATACACATCGCCAACGGCCGTCAAGTCCCACGCCGACAGGACGACGGTGGTGCCGGCGTCAAGACGAAGTTCATCCCCTGAAAACAGCACTTCGTAGGCGCCTGGGTCCACCGCAACGAGGTCGTTGAACGGCGTCCAGTAGGCTTGGTTGAGGCGGGCGAGGCTCACCGAGACGGTGCTGCTTCCACCCCCCTGGTCGCCCTGCCCGTCGTCGCCGTCGTGAGCGGTGTTGTCGAGCACCATGTACCAGCGCTTGGCTGAAATGGAAGGAGGTACTTTCCAGTGAAACTCAAGCGCGCCAAGCGCCGATTCCGTGCTCGCGGGTTGGGCCATGGAGGAGCGATAGGACTGCCCCAGCTCGTAGGGTTGAATCCCGTTTTGGTCAAAAAAGAGCACGTCGATGGCGTCGTCCACCACGATGATGCTCATGGCGTAGACATCGCCNGGTTGCAGAAGCCCGAGGTCAACGGTGGTGCACNCACCGTCGTCCACATCGAGGGTTGGCGGAAGACTCTGGGCCGATGNNGATGCACAGGTGGGGGCGTCTCGTCCNCTGTCGGCGTGGACGGAAAGCGGAGCGAGCAGGAGNAGTACGACCAAACCCCACGCCGTGGNCCAACGCATGCTCTCCCCCTCTCCGTCCTTGTCTTCAACGATTGGGTTTGATGTTCAACGAAGACCATCCATCNCCGCTCCAAACCAAGTGATGCACGCTGCCAAGGTCGTCAACGACCAGACGATCGTTGTCGTTGAGGGCGACCACCGGCAACCCGTCGGCCACGTCGCTGGCCTCGTCNTTCGCTGTTTTTGATGATTTGATGCGATTGGAGTAGTGGGTTAACGCCAGGCACGAGGCTCCNACAGCGCGAGCCGATTCAACCGCACCCGCTGCGGTGGAATGTTGATGCTGGTCGGCTTTGTCTTGCTGTTCGTTGAGAAAGGTGGATTCGTGAATGAGCAGGGTTGGAGCGACGTCGTCGTCCCAAGCGGTGGGGCGCGAAGCGGTGTCGCCGGAGATAAGGACGCTAACGGGTGCTCGCTTGCCACCNCGAAACCACACGGCTTCAAGCAANTCACCGTTGTCGCGAGCGACGTTTTCACCCCGGGCGAGTTGGGCGCGCTCNTTCGTTGTTAAGCCGAGNTCGTCGGCACGAGCCCGGTCGAATTTCCCNGCCGTAGCGTGCTGTTGAACCATCCANCCGCACGAGGGAACGGTGTGATCAGTGGCCACCGGCACCAGCGTGCTGTTGGCCCACCCNTCGGGTTGAGGCATNCCCTCCAGCAGCACCGCTCCACCGGNTTGNGGGTCCAGCTCGACCCACCGGTCGGCGTTCACGTCGCCCAGCACCCAGCGTATTGGGAAGGTCAATCCGTTGCCTCCCAGCGCGTACCACGCCAACCACTGGCGAGCGAGNTCTGCNGGCGGAACAGCCTCGGGCAGGGGNGTGTCCTCAAGNANGGCATCCAGTGCGGCAGCGGACGTGGGTCCGAGAACGAGCAGGGGTTGCTGGCGACGTTCCAAATCCATGGACTGCAGCCACGGAAGGGCGCCCCATGTGTGATCGAGGTGCCCGTGCGTGAACGCCAGCACGTTCACGCTGCTCGGCTTGAGCGNCTCGCCCGAAGCGTGCTTCTTGAGNCGACGACGTTGCCGAGCATANCGGGTCTGGAANCCCTCGCCCGCATCGATCACCGCAATGCCGTCGGGCCCTTTGACCAAGCTGCCGCTGACGGCACGGTCGGGCGTGGGTCGGGCGGATGCGGTGCCCAAAACGTGCACGTCNATGGCCATGCGCCTTCACCTCAGGATTGAATCGGGATGGGCGTCGGTGGGAACCATCTCAGAAGAACGATGTCGTCNATGGCCCGTATCCAACGCCANGGAACGGCCAGCGGAAGCGAACCCTCCACGAGCACTTCNGGCGTCCCNCTGACAAAGAGGTGCGTGCAGTGCAGAGATTCAGCGTCGATGACGGCATCGTGAACCACTCCGAGCCTTCGTCCGTCGGGCAGGTAGACGTCCAGGCCCGTCCAGTGGGACATGACCTCAACGCCTTGGACCATGCCCTTCGCTGTTGCTGAGACTCAATAAAGCCACGGCTCATCCACTGGACGAAGGCCACAATGTCGGGCCGGTGCGTTGGCCTCACTTGCCGCGGTTCAGGTTGGAGCGCAGCGAAGGTCGCAACTTNTCAGCGCCCTTCCCCTTGTTGTGCAGGCCGCGCCCGCGCTTGCCGGCAGAGGTTTTGCCTCGGTAGGCACGTCCACGGTGGGCTCGCTTNCCGTTGGCACGAGANAACACACCGAGTTGCTTGTCGTTGACGATGGCNGGGTGGTGCGTATCGATCAGGATGACTTCGTAGTACTTGTGCTTGCCATCTTGGCCGACCCAGTAGGAGTTGAGGACTTCCANGTTGGGGAAGTGGCGATTNACNCGCTCTTCAGCGATGCGTTGCGTGTTTTTGGCCATGGTGATTTTGGAAATACCGGCCTTGGAAGGTTTGCGCTTCATGTGGATTTTACCCTTGCGAAGGCCACCACGTCGAACACGGGTTCGGATGAGAACGACGCCTTGCTTGGCTTTGTAGCCCATCCGGCGGGCGGCGTCGAGACGGGTTGGGCGCTCGATGCGGCAGTTGACGGGTTCACGGCGCCACTGTGCCATGCGCTGCTGTCGGTACATGTGGGGCAGTGCATCCTTTGGACGTCGCCATGTGTCTCGAACGTGCTGGTACAAACCTTGCGCCATGGTGTTCACCTCCGCTTCTCAGCATCTCGCCGACCAATCTCCCCTTTATGAGCCTGCCCACGCGCTTCAAGCACGCTTACGGCGTCCAAATCGGCAAGCCTTCGGCGAGGATGCCCCGCCATCCACCCCACAAGGAGGCGACGTTGGTCCATCCCATGTCCTGAAGCGATTTTGCGGCGATGGCGCTGCGGTAGCCGCCCCCGCAGTACAGCACGATGCGTGCGTCGTCGGCGAAATCATGCTTCTCCACGTCTCGCTCAATCACGCCCTTGCCGATGTGAACGGCGCCCTCAAGATGACCGGCTTCAAACTCGTGTCGCTCTCGAACGTCAACGACCACCAACGGCGCGCCGTCGTCCATCATTTTGCGCACGTCCGAAGCCTCGCACTCAGCGATTTCGTTTCGTGCCGCTTCCACGATTGCAAGGAACCTCGGGTTGTGCTTTTTGGCCATGCCCTCACGAGAAGAGGTAGCCTCTTGAGGACATCGCCCCAGCCGTCAGCATGGCAGGACAGATCACGGGCCTGACCGCCGTGATGGAAGCGCTCGAACAAGGCGTGGCGGTCGACCGGGTCCTCGTTGACCGAGACCACGACACGTCGGCGCTGCGCGCCCTGTGCGAGGCAGCCAAGGTTCCCCTGGAAGAGGGATCGGCGAACGACCTTTGGCGCATGTCGGCGGACGGTGCTCAGGTTGCGCTGGCCTTGGTTGGCCGCCGCCAAAGCACGACCCTCGAAGACGTCATGAAGTCGGGTGGCTGCGTTTGGTTGTTCGACGGTGTGGAATACTCCACCAACCTCGGTTTCGCCATCCGTACCGCTGAAGTCTCGGGTGCCGATGCCGTTCTCCTCAACGTCCCGAAAACGCACGAAGAGCGACGCACCATTCGACGAGCCAGCATGCGTGCTGACCGCTTTATTCCCGTGGTTTACACCGATACAGAAGCAATCCTTACCGCCGCGAAAACAAACGGTTTCCGAACGGTGGTGGCCGAAGACGTGGGCGAAAAAGGACCGTGGGACGAAGACTTGACCGGTGATGTCCTCCTGGTGGTTGGAGCCGAACGGGAAGGCGTCAGTCAGCTCGTGCTCGACGCTGCGGACGCCGTGGTCAAACTCCCCATGGACGGGTTTGTCCCCTCCTACAACCTTCAGGTCGCCGTGAGCGTCCTGGCCGTGGAAGCCCTTCGGCAGCGTCAATCGCTGGGAAACTGAATTAAACCAAGGTTCCACACCTCAAATCATGGGTTTTTTTGCGACCGTCGGACGCGGCTGGGAAATGACAAAGTTGAGCATGAGCGTGGTTCGAAAGGACCCTGAGCTGCTGGTCTACATGATCATCGCCGGCGTGATGAGCCTGGCCTGTCTTGTTGGAATGAGCATTCCTCAGTACCTCGAAATGGAGTGGGCGGTCAACCCCGACGGCTCGTTCACGTCGGCCTACCTTGGGTTCGCGTTCGTGGCCTACATGGTGCTCAGCATCATCGTGGTCTTTTGGAACTGCGCCATCATCGCCAACGCCAACATTCGCCTGACCGGTGGCGACCCAACCTTTGGAGACGGTCTTAACGCCGCCGTAAAGCGGCTGCCCATCATCGTCGTCTGGGGCATCATCGCCGGCACGGTGGGCCTGATCCTCAAGTTTCTCGAAGGCGCCGCACGGAGCAGCGATAACGACGCCATGCGAACCCTTGCGATGGTGATCCACTTCATCGGTGGACTGGCGTGGTGGGTCATGACGTTCTTCATGCTGCCTCACCTCATCCTGGAAGGCAAAAGCGTCGGTGATGCGCTCAAGTCCAGCAAGACCACCTTCTTCGGGACGTGGGGTGAAAACATCACTTCCGGTTTGGGCATCGGTCTCGTCGCCTTCCTCATCGGCATCCCCATCGTCGCTCTGACCGTCGGCCTGACCGCCGTCGCTGGACCGATTGGCCTGATCGTGGGCGCCATCGCCATCGGATTGCTGATTGCGTGGACCAACGCTGCAGAGCAGGTGGCCGTGGTTGCTTTGTACCGCTACGCCAAGGACGGCCAGATGCCGAAAATGTACCAGGACCAAGGCATGCAGGTCTATTCCTTTGGAAACGCTCAAACCGTCTGATTCCAGCCGAGTTCAGGCTGTTGTTCGGTCGTTAAACGCCCACGGCCCAGGACCGTTGGACCAGCGCAAAATGGCGTAGGAGAGCCCGAACATGCCGAGTTGGGCCACCAAGCGAAGCACGTGCCAGTGGGTGGCGTAGGTCTTGCCGTCCAGCGGTATGTTGTTGACCCACATGTTGAGGTTGGCCGAGTAGATTCCGACCAGGAACACCAAACTGCCCAGCGCCGCATACCGCCGGGTCCACGGAAGAATCAGCCCCACGCCGATGGCGATCTCCATGACGCCGGTGATGAGCACCCACAACGTCGGGTCGCCAAGGACCACAGGGACGATCGGTTCGAACCAGGCCGTGTTGGTGAAGTGCTGGACGCCGACGTTGACGTACATCACCCCAAACACAACGGCAGCGATGGACAGAGGTAGGCGTTGCACAGGAATACCTCTCCAACGGTCGTTTCATGCTGCGTGCATTATTTTCTATTTTTGGTCTGCTGATAGTCTCCGGCTGGTAAGCGAATCGACGGAAGTGAATTTTAAACAACATTAAAATATCCTACACCCGTGGGAGGTACCATTATCGGAGCAAGTGCTCCAGTCCATGTGGACAACCACCCAACCCTCATTGGAGGAACTTCCTCCAAGTGTTAATTGGCACTTTTGGCCTTGGTGCAATTACGGTTGCACATTCTGCTTTGCTCATTTTGACGACATCAACAAGAGCAACCGGCTGGCAAAGGAGGATGCGCTCCTTGTCCCACAAATGTTGGCAGATGCTGGCGCAACCAAGATCACCTTTGTTGGAGGTGAGCCTACCCTTTGCCCGTACCTTGGTGAACTCCTTGAGGCAGCAAAGATGGCAGGATTGACGACCTGCATCGTTTCCAACGGCACCGGATTGACCGAAGAATTTCTCCAATCCTGGCACCATTGCATTGATTGGATCGGTCTTTCAATCGATGCTTCAAATGATGTGCTTCACGCCCAGATTGGCCGAGGATTGAAGCGAGATCTGCGTCAACAGCGGAGCTCACATCTTGCCGACTCGCTGGTCGTTTGGACCCGGTGCGTACGGTACGGAATTCGCATGAAACTCAACACCGTTGTCAATGCCATGAACTTAGATGATGACATGAGTGAATTGGTCCTCAAGTTGCGTCCGGACCGTTGGAAGATTTT
>NZMN01000021.1 GCA_002694525.1 Methanobacteriota archaeon | reverse complement strand
TGGGCGAAGCGATGACGCCGATCGCCCTCAACTACACCTCACAAGCACCTCCCGGGAGTTCCGGTAACGGAACAACATGGATACCAACTCCTCCTGCAGGCATTGATCCAAACTCCCCGCGTATGGCCGATTACTTCATGCTTGAGCACGACGACGTGATCTACTTTGACGCCATGATGTCCAACAACCGAAAGGCCGTGTACGCATTCAGCACCGTTAATGGAACCATGTGGAATACATACGACATAAGCAGCATCAACAGCGCGAACAATTTCCAGCCCTACACGGGAGATTATTTGGCTCAATTTGTCGGTGATGATTTGTTCTTCACAATCAAAAACGGCAGTGGAATTAGCGTATATGAGTTGTGGGTTTATTCCACTTCAAACGGAACAACATGGAGAGCGATGCAACAGACTGCATCGACTTATGGCTTTGCGATGGAATTTGTCATTGGCGACCGACTCTATTTCGATGAAAGCCATTATGGCTCTCAGACGTTTAAATTCGGCGTCTACGATACCTCAAATCACACGTATTGGAACCATTCGACGACGATACTTTCTCCAAACGTAGGCGGTTGTGACGTACCCGGTGCAAATTTCCATACCACCGTGGGAGATACGATTTACTTTGATGCCTGCGATGCTTCGCAGTCCTATGGAAATGAAATGTATGCGTTCAACACCATCAATGGAAGTTATTGGAGGACCACAGACCTTGACAACGGGACCAATGATTCAAATCCCGGGGAACGCATGCACATTGTGATCGACGACGTGATCTACTTTGATGCGCAGGTCGGCACAGGGGCCATCAACNCTCACGCATTGTATGCTTACAACACTTCGAACGGGACCAGTTGGTTGGCAGCAGATCTTAATNAGCCAGGATACGACATGACGCCACACTCAATGGATACAGCCATGCCAAGGCGNGAACCGGTTGTGATTGGAGANACCCTGTATTTTGACGCCGCTGCTTCACCATACACGGCACGAACGAGCATTGGTTCCACGTGCACAGGAGGTCACNNAGAAATCTACGCTTACAACATCNATAACGAAACGGCATGGTGTGTTGCNGATGCGGGAGGAGGTGGATGGAGTGGTTNGGGCCACAACAGCGGTGCTGCTNACAACATGCTTCATCTGATTGGCGACGTTCTCCTGTTTGACGCAGAAACGGGTTCAACCCAGGGGGGCGCTCAAACACGAACAAACAGTTTGTGGGCGCACAACCTGTCCAACGGCTCGACCTGGGAAATAACCACGAAGACCACGTCCTCAGACATCATTTCAGAGGTTGGAANTGGTTTCACAGTATTTTCAACAGACAACGCGCTGTACTTCCCTGCCAGAAACAACACGGTAGGAATGGAAGTCTGGGGTTATGACGTTGTCAACGAAACATANTGGCTGGTAAACGATACGTGTCCCGGGGNGTTCAATGGAATATCGGGGGGTTCNTTCCACACGCTCGTGCATCAAGGCGTGTTTTACTCATCCGTGCGAATCTCTAANNTAAACGGTNTTGGGAAACAACACATTTTGGGAATATTCAATCCTGTCCCCTCGAGTTCAACCAGCAGCGGCGGCTCGGGCGGCGGTTCAAGCGGCGGCTCTTCTGGAGTCACGTGGAGCACGCATCCTGCATTGCCAGCCGGCATGAGCATCTCGGCCGGCGTCATCAGCGGTACGCCGACGGTCTACGCTCTGAACCAAACCTACACGATTTACGCCAATCAGAGCGGCTACTCGACCACGCACGAGTTGTACTTCAGCGTGGATACGGACAATGCGCACACGGTCGTTGAGAACCAAACCATCGATCCNATTGGCTTCCATCCACCGTTCTCGGGCGGGACCACCACGTGGACCGTTTCACCGAACCTGCCGGCCAGCCTGACCAACAGTTCCACCACGGGCGAAATCACGGGCACGGTAACCTCAACCACGACCAACGCCACGTACACGGTCACCGCCACGCACAGCGACGGGTCCACGGAGACCTTCACGTTCAGTTTGCGAAGCCTTGCGGACTACGACGGCGATGGTTCACCAAACGACTTGCCAAGCGACTACGATGCGGCCGAAGGGCCAACGCCCGGTCTTGCTGCTGATTCCGACGACGACGGCGACGGNCTTGNCGACAGCGTGGAAACCGACACCGGCATCTACGTTGACGGCACGAACACCGGGACCGACCCGCTGAACCCCGACACCGACGGTGACGGCATCTGCGACGGGCCCAATGCGGTGTACAACGTGTGCATTGCAGGGCCGGACANCGACCCCAACGGTGCAGGTCAACCGGCAACCTTGGTGGCCGTGAACAACACCGCCATCACCACGCTGGCCCCCTACCACACGCTTTCAGGCGGCACGTACGAGTACGAGCCTGACCTGCCCGACGGGTTGGTGATGAACACCAACACCGGCGAACTCAGCGGTACGCCAACAACAACCACGGGCAACATCACCTACACCGTGTGGGTGAACAACACCAACGGTGAAAAATTGAGCTACACCTTCACGATTGAGGTCCTGGAAGACAGCGACGGCGACGGCGATCCGAACGAACTGCCCGGCGATTACGACCCGACCAACCCCGACGCCCCCGGNCTCANCGAGGACCTTGACGACGACAACGACGGTCTGCCCGACACCAACGAGACCGAAACGGGTTCTTACGTTGACGAGAGCGACACGGGCACGAGCCCAACCAACCCCGACACCGACGGTGACGGTATGTGCGACGGCCCGAACGCCGTGAGCAACGTGTGTTCGGCCGGACCGGACGCTTTCCCGCATGACCCGTCGGCCGACACCGACACGGACGGCGACGGCCAGCCCGACACCATCGACGGCGACTCCACGAGCGTCCCGCCGCTGGTTGAGGACGAGGACGACGACGGCGACGGCNTGGACGACGTGAACGAGACGGGCACGGGCACCTACGTGGACGAGAGCGACACGGGCACCGACCCGCTNGACCCCGACACCGACAACGACGGGATCTGCGACGGTCCCAACGCCGTGCCGCCCATNTGTGTGGCCGGTCCGGACTTGACCCCGCTCGGTGAAGCCGCCGACGGCGTGGTCTACCTGCTCAACAACACGGTGATGTCTTCCCTGACACCGCAAGCNACCGGTGCGGGCGTGACCTACGAAATNTGGCCCGACCTGCCCGACGGCCTGAACATCGACGCCACCTCNGGCNTCATCAGCGGAACGCCCACCAAGGTCATCACGAAAACCAACTTCACGGTGTACGGCAACGGCTCCGGCACNCCGATNGTGTTCAGNTTCTTCCTGCAGGTNCTCGAGGACACCGACCGCGACGGCGAGCCGAACGAACTGCCCGAAGACTATCCTGAAGACGGNGATTTGNTCGAAGATTTGGACGACGACGGCGACGGTGCTTCCGACCTTTCGGAGACGGGCACCGGCATCTACAACGGCGCCGGCGACCTCGGTACGGATTCCTTGAACCCCGACACCGACGGTGACGGTATCTGCGACGGACCCAATGCGGTACCGCCCGTTTGTCTGGCCGGTCCGGATTCCAACCCCGTCGGTACGGGACCGTTCGGTCCGACCGTGCTGGTGAACAACACGGAGGCGACCCCGATTCAACCGCCCAACTCGGTACCGGGCGCGACCTGGGAACTTTCGCCAGCCGACCTGCCCGACGGCCTGGTCTTTGACAGCAGCACGGGNGTCATCAGTGGAACGCCNACCNAGTCGATGGAGAACAGAACCTACACGATTTGGGCCAACACNACCGATCCAACGTTCTCNGTTGAGGCCACGTTCTGGCTTCAGGTTTTGGAGGACTACGACGGTGACGGCATGCCCGACNANCTGCCNGACGACTACCCCGACACCGGCGAAGANCCCTACACGCTCNTCGAGGACGAGGACGACGACAACGACGGCATGTCCGACGTTGACGAGGGCATCGTCGGCACCGAGCCGCGCAACCCCGACACCGACGGCGACGGCTTCTGCGATGGCGGTTNGGGCGTGGAAGGCGTGTGTTTCGCCGGCCCTGACAGCGACCCGCTCGACCCCGACCTGCCGGTCAACACCGACGGTGATGCTTACCCCGACGACGACCCCGACGGTCCGGGCGGCCTCACCGCTGACGACGACGACGACAACGACGGTTTCCTTGACACGCTCGAAATCGANTGTGCNTCCGANCCGCTCGATGCGGACGACGGTCCCGACGATTTGGACGGCGACGGCATCTGCGATTTGATGGACGACGACATGGACGGCGACGGCATCCCCAACGACGANGAACTCGGCCTGCCGCTTGACACGGCATCCAACAACGCCGACACCGACGGCGACGGCGTGTGCGACGGNCCGAACGCCGTGAGCGACGTGTGTTCGGCCGGACCGGACGCCTTCCCGCTCGATCCGGCCGGTGCAAAGGACACCGACAACGACGATAACCCCGATGAGTTGTTTCCCGGCGTTGACTCAACCTCTGANCCACCTCTGGTGGAGGACTTTGACGACGACNACGACACCTGGTCGGACGTCGANGAATTGGCGTGCGGTACGTCAAGCCCCGTCGATGATAGCAGCGTTCCGGTGGACACCGACGGCGACGGCATCTGCGACCCTCTTGACCCTCGTTTGGACCTCCCGTTCACGCTCGAGTACCCGACCCAACACGTGGACCTCTTCGTGAACCAAACCATGCCACCTNTNCTGCCGTTCATCAACGGCAGCGGCGAAGTCAACACGTGGGAACTTGTTGGCGAACTCCCTGAGGGCCTGACCTTTGGCTGGAGCCCAGCCCGAGATGCCGTTCTTGACGGCAGCATCAGGGGAACTCCGGTGAACGCCACCGAGACGGTGAACCTGACGGTGTGGGCCAACAACACGTTCTATCAGGAGTCGTTTGCACTTTCGCTCACGGTGTTCAACGATTCAGACAACGACAGCCTGCCGGACACACTGCCGGAGGGATACGTTGGCAACCTGACCGAAGACACCGACGACGACAACGACGGTCTTTCCGACTCNCAAGAGACGGCATGCGGTTCAGACCCGAACAACAACGCCTCGGGTCAGGAGTCGTGGCTGGCCGTGTGTCTGCGCGCCGGAGGCGACGACCGGCAGGACGACGGTGTCAACTGGATGTGGTGTTTCCCCTGCCTGCTGCTTCTGTTGCTTCTCCTTGTCATTCCGTTGCTGCTCGGCCGAGACCGCCGTTCCATCGTCATGCGTTCGGACGGTCCTGAGCCCGAGAACACCACGGCGGAGCCAAACTTCGTAGCGGGTGCGGGCACCGAGGACGACCCGTTCATCCTCGCACCCGTCGGGCCGCTNCAACCGGGGGCCATCGAATCAACCGTCGAAGAAATCACCGTNGNAAACATGAGTGACATCAGCGTGCAGATGGTCGATTACAACGACGACAGNAACTACGGTCGCTTCAACATGTACGAGTCGTCCTTCAGCATGGAAGGATCTCGAGTTCTGTCGGTGGGCAAAGACGGTGAGGTGGTCATCAACTTCAAGTTCGACGACAGCGAATTCCCAACGTTCGAGGGCGGCACCTACACCGCTCGCATCAAACTTGGCAAGGCCAGCGTGCACTTCCTCTGGGACGTCACCATCATGGCCGACGACAACAAGGCCGAGTCGGAAAAGAAGAACACGATGACGCGCATCAAGAAGCGAAAGAAATCCTTTGACTTCGAACGCATCGGTAAGGCCACCAAGAAGGACGCTGACGACCTCCAAGTCATCAAGGGCATCGGCCCCTACAGCGAAGAAAAGCTGAACGCGCTNGGCATCTTCACGTACGCACAACTCGCCAACTTCGATCGAGCGACCGAGGANGAGGTCAACGATGCCATNGAGCACTACAAGGGACGCATCCGTCGAGACGAGTGGGTCAAGCAGGCGCAGGACATCATCGGTGCCCAAGCAAAGGCCGACGAAGAGGCCCTGAAGGCCGCTGAGGAAGCCCAGGCCAAGGCNGAAGCNGAAGCCAAGGCGGCCGAAGAAGCGGAAGCCGCCAAGAAGGCCGAAGCGNAAGCCGCTGCTGCTGCCAAGGCTGCTGAAGAGAAGGCCGCCAAGGAAGCCGAAAAGCAAGCAAAGGCCGAGGCGGAGAAGAAGGCCAAGGAAGAAGCCGCTGCGAAGAAGAAGGCAGAGGCTGAAGCCAAGAAAGCCAAGGCTGCCGAGGAAAAGGCCGCCAAGGAAGCCGCTGCCGCTGCCGCCGCTGAGGAGAAAGCAAAGGCCGAGGCCGAGAAGAAGGCCAAGGAAGAAGCCGCTGCGAAGAAGAAAGCGGAAGCCGAAGCCAAGAAAGCCAAGGCTGCTGAGGAGAAGGCCGCCAAGGAAGCCAAGGCTGCTGAGGAGAAGGCAAAGGCCGAGGCGGAGAAGAAGGCCAAGGAAGAAGCCGCTGCCAAGAAGAAGGCAGAAGCTGAAGCCAAGAAAGCCAAGGCTGCTGAAGAGAAGGCCGCCAAGGAAGCCGCTGCGAAAAAGAAGGCCAAGCCTGTGACCAAGGAAACCAAGAAGCAAGAGGAACTCGAGCGCGTGAAGTCGCGTGCCAAGTCCATCGACTTCAAGGTGCTCGGCGAGGCCACGTCCTCCACGTTGAAGACCGAGGTCAAGAAGGGCGCCACCCGCCTTGAAGTGGCCGATACCTCGCAGTTCGCCGACGCAGGCACAGCCGCTCTCGAGGACACCAAAGGTTCCACGGTCATCTCGTGGACCGGTAAGGACGGCAGCTCGCTGACCGGCGTATCGGGCATCACTCGGGCGTTCGGCAAGGCCGCCATCGTCACGTCGAAGGACGACCTGCAGGTCATCAAGGGCATCGGGCCGTTCATCGAAGAGAAGTTGAACGCACTCGGCATCACCACCTACCGACAGATCGCCAACATGAACGCCAAACTGGAGAAGCAGGTCAACGAGGCCATCGAGTTCTTCCCCGGTCGCGTCAAGCGAGACCAATGGGCGACGCAAGCCAAGATTTTGCTCGGCGAGAACGTGAAGCTGGACGAGAAGGCCCTCAAGCAAACCGAGGAGCTCGAGCGTGTAGCGGCCAAGGCCGAGAAGATCGACTTCGCGACGCTCGGTGTTGCTGTGGCTTCGGAGAAAGACGACCTTCAGTCCATCAAGGGCATCGGGCCGTTCATCGAGGAGAAACTCAACGCTTTGGGCATCTTCACCTTTGAGCAGGTGAGCAAGATGACGGCGAAGATCGAAGAAGAGGTCAACGTCGCCATCGAGTTCTTCCCCGGACGCGTCAAGCGAGACGAGTGGGCCAAACAAGCCAAGAAGCTGCACAAGGAAACGAAGTGAGCCTTTGACGGGCAACCTTCGGGTTCTGGGCACCGGGGGCTTTGGCCGTGACCGTTGCGTCTCAAACCGCTGCGTTCATGGCATCCACAGCGTAAATCGTTATAGCAAAACGAAGGGTTGTTGACGCCATGGGTATGCTGTTTTCCCGAATCAAATCTGCTCCCGCAGAAGGCTTGCTGTTGTTCTGTACGCTCGTCACCATGGTGTACTCCTTGAATTTCATGTTCGCCTCTGCGTGCTACGTGACCGGCGGTGAAGGTTGCTTTTCCCTGTTGAACAACGGCACCACCTCAGCCGACGCTGCGTGGGGGAACGGGGCGCCTGAGTTTGCGTTCAACGGCATTCTGATGTTTGGTATTCTGATGTCCAACCTTCTCATTCTCAACGAGGGCGCTAAGGGCAAGTGGACGATCATGATCCCGGTCCTAATCGGTTTCGTGGTCGGCACCGTTGTCCTGTGGACGATGTGGGTCGAAAACGGCTCAAGCGAGGCTCCAAAGTTTGTCCTTCCGATCGTGACCCTGGCCTACGCCACAGCGTACTACCTTCTGATGGGGGAGGACGAGGTCAACGAGGGCATGAGCGACTTCAAGATCGGCCTCGGCGTCAAGGACCCCGTCACCATCGTGGCGCTGCTCTTCGTCATCGCCACCGGTGCGTTCTACGTCGTGCGTCAACTCGTCAATCCAGAGTCCGTGATCGAGGCTGTCAACGGGGTCACTGGTCCCGATGGTTTGGGCGCTCCTGCGAAGGTCACGGTTGCGTTTACGGGTGCCCTTCTCCTGCCGTACGTGCTGTGGGCGACCCTCATTTTGACCCAGGGCGCAGAGGGCATGTGGCCCGTGGCGCACCCACCGCTGTTTGCGTTCATGGCCGTGGCGGTGGCGAACTACTTCGGTTTTGTTTTCGGACCGGTTCGAGAATTCACCGAACAGAACCAAATGGACGCCATGGCTGGACCGATGACCCTGCTGATCTTCCTCGTCGTTTACCTGCGTCTGCGTGAGGAGGGCATCGAAGAGGGCATGACGTTCAGCGGGGAACCGTCCGATTCGAGGGGCTTCGACTTCATGTTCACCTGCGTTGTGGTGATGGTTTCCTTCGGATACTTCCTCGTGAACATGCTTTCCTGAGTTCCGAGCCTTGCAACCCTTTTGTGCGGTGAAAGGATTCGTCGAGGACGTACGATAGAGTTCAAGAGGGGCCGACCGTTGAGACGCTCATGGATGACTTGGACAAGGGTCAGAACCACACCGTTCGCGACATTGGACTGGCCGACAAAGGTGCCTTGCTCGTCGATTGGGCCCGTGCTCGAATGCCGGTCCTGGCCAAACTCAAGGAGGAGGCCGAGCGAACCAAACCGCTCGCCGGCATGCGCGTCGCAGGGTGCCTCCACGTGACCAAAGAAACCGCCGTGCTCATCGAGGCCATTCGGGCTGCTGGCGCTGAACTTTCCTGGTCCGGGTGCAACCCCTTGTCCACGCAGGATGAGGTTGCGGCCTGGCTTGCGAGCGAAGGCTATTCCGTTCATGCTTGGCACGGCCAGTCCACCGAGGACTTCTACTGGTGCATCGATAAAACGCTCGAGTTCAAGCCCACGCTAACCCTTGATGACGGAGCCGATCTCATCGTTCGTGTTCACGGTGAAAAGTCCGAATACGCTGCCGGTGTCATCGGTGGCACCGAGGAGACCACCACCGGTGTTCACCGACTGCGCGCCATGGCCGCTGCCGGAGACCTCCGATACCCGGTCATCGCCGTCAACGACGCCGTCACGAAATGGGATTTCGACAACGTCTACGGAACCGGCCAGTCCACCCTTGACGGCATCATGCGCGCCACCAGCGTTCTCCTCTCGGGCAAAACCTTCGTCGTCGCTGGATTTGGACACTGCGGCAGCGGAGTTGCCATGCGAGCCCGCGGCATGGGTGCAAACGTCATCATCACCGAGGTGGACCCGCTACCGGCCCTCCGAGCGGTGATGGAAGGCTACCGTGTGATGCCCATGGACGAAGCCGCCAAGCTGGGCGACATCTTCTGCACGGCCACCGGTATGGAGGACATCATCGTGGGTCGCCACTTTGAGTCGATGAAGGACGGCGCCATCGTTTGCAACACCGGTCACTACGACTGCGAGATCAACATCACGGATCTTGAAGCACAAGCCACGTCGGTTCGAACCATCCGTCAAGACAACGAGGAATTCCTCATGCCCGACGGTCGCCGTATTTTCCTCCTCGCCCGTGGCCGACTGGTCAACCTTGCCGCCGCCGAAGGCCACCCGTCCGAAGTGATGGACATGTCCTTTGCCAACCAATTCCTTTCCCTGTGCCGCCTGGCAGCGGAAGGGGACTCGATGGGCAAGCAAGTGTACGACATCACGACCGAGCAGGACCAGGCGTTGGCCACCACCAAACTGGACACCCTTGGCTTCAGCATTGACTCGCTGACCGACGAGCAAATCGCCTATCAGGACGACTACACCGTTGGCACGTGATACGTCCTGCGGTGGTCCGGCGTTGACCACAACGATCCGCGCGAACCCGTCGCCGTTGCGTTGTTTGAGGTTCTCACGGCAAGTATTGAATAGAAAAGCGAAGAGGCGAGGGACATGACGCAATCGTGGTTGTTCACCTCCGAATCGGTTGCGGCCGGCCATCCCGACAAGTTGTGCGACGCCATCTCCGACGCCATCGTTGATGCGTGCCTCGCTCTCGACCCCAAAGCCAAGGTGGCCGTGGAAACCCTCGTCAAAGGACGTCAAGACCGTTCGCACATCGTGCTGGCCGGTGAGGTCAAGCTCGCCGAGGGAATCAAGGCTCCCGATTACGTCGCCATCGCCCGCCAGACCGCAGCGGACATCGGCTACGTTGACCACGCCATCGGCATGGACGCCACGTCGGAGGAGCGATGCGAGGTCACTCAACTCATCACGAGCCAATCCGCACACATCAACCGAGGCGTGGTTCAATCCATTGACGATCAGGGCGCCGGCGACCAAGGCCTGATGTTTGGCTACGCCTGCAACGAGACCGAAGCCTACCCCGAACACAAAGGACGCTGGATGCCGCTGGCCATCGCACTCGCTCAGGCACTCACCCGGCGGGTCAGTAACGCCGGCAGCGATGGAACGCTGCCCTGGGCTCGACCGGACGCGAAATCACAGGTGACGCTGATGCATGGAAGCGACGGTCAGCCGTCCCACGTGGACAACGTGGTGATCGCCGTTCAACATCGAGACATGATCGAAGAATTCGGTTCCGAGGAAGCCGAACAAGCGTGGATTCGGGAGCAGGTGTTGGACCACGTCATCAAACCGGTGCTTCCCGACTCCCTGATGACCGACGACACGACGGTGTTTGTGAACTCCACCGGTCGATTTGTTGACCCGGGCGGTCCGTATGCGGACGCCGGTCTGACGGGCCGAAAAATCATCGTCGACACCTACGGAGGGCGCGGACGACACGGCGGCGGTGCCTTTTCGGGCAAGGACCCGACGAAGGTGGACCGGTCGGCGGCCTACGCCGCTCGCTGGGCAGCCAAACACGTCGTGGCCTCCGGTCTGTCGGCTGAATGCGAAATCCAACTCGCCTACGCCATCGGCAAGGCCGACCCGGTGAGCATTCGCGTTGACACCTTCGGAACCGGCGAGATTCCCGACGACGACATTGCGGCTCTGGTCGACGCCAACTTCTCGTTCAAACCCGGCCACATCATCCGAGACCTTTCGCTGGCCGCTCCCATCTACGGCGTGACCGCAGCCGGCGGTCATTTCGGACGCCATCCCGAAGGCGACACGTTCCCGTGGGAGAAACTCGATTCAACCGTTCTCAAGGCGTTCAAGGCTGCGCTTTGAGCGGACCTCATTTCTTTTTTGAGGCCACGAACGTTTCCATCTTTTTCAGCGCTGCATGTTCCATGCTTGCGAGCTTTGTGACGTACGGGTTGGTGCTGGGCCCCCGCTCGGTGAACACCGGTATCATCGAGGTCCACACCCCTTCGCCTTTGACTCGAGAGTACAACGCAGCGGCGATGTGCAACGCGATGAGTGCATAACTCAGGTCGGCCGACAGAGCGTGCAAACCGATGGCAGCATCCATGGCGAGGCCGGACTCGATGCCTTGGCTGAACAGGGCGGCGATGGCCAGCCCGGTGAGCGGCAAGAGCACCAAGCACAGGTACATCGCAACGTGCATCCACCGAGCAAAGCGCTTGTGGTATCGGTGAACGGGTACGACGGACCCTTGGAAGGTCTCAAATCGACGCATGTAGACGTATCGCGCCACCACGAGGATCAGAAAGACGCTCGCAAAAACGACCTCAAACACGAGCAGCGCAGCATCGTTCAGCTGCTCGAGGTCGTCGATTTGCTTGACGATCCCGTAGGCGTAGAGCAGAACGAACCCCCAGTGGAGCACCTTCCCGAGGAGGGTGTGTTGGAGGCCCATGAGTTCTCCAACGAGCGCCTCCCCTATACGGGTTCCTCCTTCGCTGTTCTTCGCTTGGGATTATAGTCCAGCGGTGGAACCACCGGGGCAGGGTGAATGCGATGGTGTTGCTCAACCTCTGGTCGCTGGGGCATTTTGTTCAATGGGCGTTCCTCGGTCGGTATCTGCTGCGCAACTGGTACGTTTTCCTTGCACTCTCGGTCGGGTGGGAAATCTTGGAACTCTACCTTCCGTTTGAATTTGCAAAGGAAACCTGGGACAACAAACTGTCCGATGTGGTGGTGAACACCGTTGGTTTCGTGCTCGGATTGCGTCTTCGCTCCGACCCGCAGCGCTTGGCTTCAACTCGAACATGAGAGCATCGAACAGCCCACTCGATGGCGTGCCCATTCGGGGCGTTTTTGGAACCATTTTTCTTCGTGTTCGGGTTGCTCGTCGTACGGCCGCTTCAAAAGTTCGTGAAGCTCCTCAGCGAGGGTGAAGTCGTTGTTCTGCTCCGCAGCGTCAATGGCCAGTTGCGCCATCCAATTTCGAAGCACGTACTTTGGATTGGCCGCTCGCATGGTGGCTCGGTCGGGCTGACCGTCGACGCGTTCCCACCATCGCATCATCCAAGCGTTCCAGGCCGTCTCATCGGGTGCTTCGCCCTCGTAGAAGGCGTCCGAGACCTGAGCGATGTCGGGTTTCTCAACCGAACAGAGGCCTCGGAAGAACATCGTCATGTCCACCTCGGTGGCACCCAAGAGGGACAGGAGGTCGTTGACGAGTTGTTCGTCGGATTCCTGCAGAACACCCAGGCCCAGTTTCTCCGCCCAGGTTTCGCTCTGGGCGTTCATGGCGAACTCCATGCAGTGGTCGAGCACCGACTGCAATCGTCCCACATCGTCCATCAGCGGTGCCATGCATTCGAGCAGGCGAGCAACGTTCCACGCTCCGATGTGCGGCTGATTGCCGTAGCGGTATCGGCGACGGCCTGCGTCGGTGGTGTTGGGGGTCCAATCCACGTCAAAGGGTTCCAGCCATCCATAGGGTCCGTAATCAATGGTGATGCCGTGGATGGACATGTTGTCGGTGTTCATGACGCCGTGGACGAACCCAACGCGCATCCAGTGAGCGATCATCGTGGCGGTGGTTTCGCCCACTTCGGTCAGCCAGGCGAGCATGCCGTCGTCGTCACTCACGTCATGATGAGGGAAATGGTGTCGTACGGTGTGGTCCACCAGCGTTCGAAGGGTTTGATGGTGGCCGTCGGACATGTGAATTTGAAAACTTCCGAACCGAATGAAACTCGGTGCCACCCGGCAGACGACCGCTCCGGGTTCAGGCGCGGGGTTTCCGTTGTACAGGACGTCCCGAACGACCTGTTCGCCGGTGGTCACCAGCGAGAGCGCACGCGTGGTGGGCACGCCGAGGTGATGCATCGCTTCGCTGCACAGGAATTCACGAATGGAGGAGCGCAACACGGCTTTTCCGTCAGCGGTTCGAGAATACGGCGTTTGGCCGGACCCTTTGAGTTGGAGTTCGAGAAAGCCGTTCTCGGTGTTGACCTCGCCCAGCGTGATGGCCCGTCCGTCACCCAACTGACCCGCCCAATTGCCAAACTGATGGCCTCCGTAGCGCTGAGCGTACGGGTCCATACCAACCACCGGTGCGCCTCCACCCAGCACGTCGCCGTCCCCTCGGTCGAGGTTCAACTCCTCCGCCATCTCGCTCGACCACAGAGCGAGGGTGGGCGCAGGCGCCGGCGTGGGCGTGACCCTTGACCAGCATTTTCCGGGAACTTGACGGGGCCGGCCGCCAGCAACCTCGTCGCCGGGCGTTTCACCCAGGAAGCGGGCGTGCCACTCCAGAGACTCCAACGTTCGGTTGCTCACACCTCGCCCTGCGGGGGGAGCCTCTTCAACCTCGTGGGCCACCTGTTTGCGCTCGTCGAGTCAATCCGTGTCAGTTCGATGTTGCGTCGCCGAGTCCAAGTTCGTGCTGGAGGGCCCAAGCAAGGTAGCGGTACTCTTCTTCGGTGTTGTAGAGTTGAGCAGAGATTCGAATGTATCGCCCCTGCGGGGAGGCCCACGACCAGACCGGAATTTGGATGCCATACTTGTCGCTGAGAACCGTGTGAAGCGGGTCGGGCTCGTGCAGCGGAATGCCGCCCCCGCTGTCGGCTTCAGGCAGGATGAGGGTGGCGATGCAGGCCACCATATCGTCCGGGCACGGTGGGACGAGTCCGAGGGATTCGCACAGGATGGCTCGACCACGCACGGCGAGGTCGTGATTGTGCTGCATGATGGCGGGCCATCCGCCCTCCACTTCGTCGGCAAGGTAGTCGATGGCGAACGGCAGTGCGCAGTGGGCCGACATGTCTCGGGTGCCGGTCCAGTCAAACTCGTGGCGGAAGCGGGTGGTGTCGCCCAGTGGGAAGGTCATGCCGTGGCTGATGGTCAACGGATGGATGCTGGCCTGCCGGTCCTTGCGCACGTGGAGAAAGGCTGAGCCCTTGGGAGCACAGAGCCACTTGTGACAGTTGCTGGTGGTGTAGGAAGCACCCAGTTCATCGAGGTTGAGCGGGATCATGCCGATGCCGTGAGCGGCATCCAGCAGCACGTGAACGCCTCGCTCTTCAAGTTGGGCGACCATCCGCTCATACGGCATCAACAGGCCGGTTGGGCTGGTGACGGTGTCGATCATGGCCAGCCGGGTTCGTTCGGTGACGCCGTCCATGACGGCGTTCAAGGCTTGGTCCGCGTGTTCGATCGGGAAAGGAATGTTGACCGTGACCACCGTTGCGCCCCAGCGTTCAGCAACGAAATCAATCGTGTTTCTGCACGCTTGGTAGGCGTGGTCCGGCACGAGGATTTCATCCCCTCTCTCAAACACGAGCGAACGCAGCACCGTGTTCACACCCGAGGTCGCATTTTCCACGAGGGCGAGGTCGTCGGCCTGACAGGACAACTGCTTCGCCAGTGCTGCTCGAGTCCGCTCGAGGATTCCCGGCATCAAGTCCTCAAAGAATCGAACAGGTTCGTTTTCCATCAGGTCCTGCCAGGTGCGTTGCTCTTTTCGGACAGCGGTTGGTGTTGCTCCAAACGAACCGTGGTTCAGGAAAACACGGCCCTCTTCGAGTCCCCACAGGCGCGCACGTTCGCTTCTGCTCGGCTTGTCCATGGGACGGAGTGAAATGTGTTTTTTATTGAACTTAATGGGAGAAACGGCTATGGTTGGTTCATCAATGGATGCGCATGAATCTCGAAACGGCTGCACAGTACGCTGAGGTGTTTGGTGTCTTGACGATCATCGGTGCCGTGATCTTCAGTTGGTATCAAATTCAACAACTCAAGCGCGACCGACGGAGCGCTGCTGCGTTCAAGCTGACGGAAATTTACCACTCCGTCACGTTTGCCCACGGCATGCACCTCGTGTTCAACTCCCCGGAAAACATGAGTGCGGACGAGTTTGAAGCGATGC
>NZMN01000020.1 GCA_002694525.1 Methanobacteriota archaeon | reverse complement strand
CCCAAGCCAGCGTCGCCCTCCCCGCCCCCATCGTCTCCCGAGGCGTCACCATCAAGGTCTCCGGCCGCTTCAAGCGCATCGCCAATGAAACCGATGAGTTCACCACCGGAAACACCGACGCCGAAGATGCTGACGTACGGCATGAGGAGCGACAGGAAGATCAGTCCGACGCCAATCCATGGGACAATCTTGGTTTTGGATTGCTCCGCCATCGGGGCGGTCGCAATAAAACCGGCGCTGTTCGCCATCTGAGGTTGTTCGTACACCGCAGAGGGTTGAGGCTGGGCCACAACAGCGGGCGGTTGATTTGCTGGAATCCACTCGGTTCCGTTCCACATCCACTGGCCGTCTTCGCTTAGTTGCACGGTTATGCATGTGGGGTAGACTACATAAAATGGCTGGAAGCAAATAACGGTTAACGTTCACGACAAACGCTGGACGGCGGCAATGACACCGGGTCGTCCGTCTTCAGTAGGACTTGGCGAGCAGCACGCGGCGGGTCGTCATTTCACCGGTCATGTGGCAGGGTCGCTCCGATTCGTACGGATCGGTTGCATCGCCNAGGAAGGAAAGGCCCGTCGTGCGCTCAATNACTTCNGCGTGGGCGTCGGAACCGTCGAAGGCCANTTCGTAAATGTGGCCGTCCTTGACCTCCCCGTCCANGGTCCAATGACCGTCNTGTTCGGTGAACGCAGGCAGGGGTTGGACGACGTCGTTCATGTGCTGAGATGCACGAGCGCGCAACTCATCGCTGATTTCGTCCAGGACTCGATGGCACTCGTCAACGATGGAGTCCATCGGCAACGGTTCTTTTCCACCGGTTCGACGAGCGGCAAAAGCGGTTCCTTGTGCGATGTCTCGAGGTCCGATGTCCAAGCGCAGTGGAACGCCCTTGATCTCCCAGTCGTAGTACTTCTGCCCGGGGTGGAGGTCGCGGTCGTCAACCTTGACCCGAAGGCCGCGAGAACGAAGCTGCTCGGCGACTTCGTGGGCNGCGGCCACCGTGTCCACCTCCAAGTTCTTGCGGATCATCGGGCAAATGACGACNTGGAAGGGAGCAATCTTTGGTGGCATGATCAGGCCGTTCTCATCGCCGTGCATACCCACAACGGCCCCCAANAGTCGCTCCGACATGCCGTANGTNGTTTGGTGGCAGAAGGCNTGCTTGGCTTCCAAATCCTCGTANGTCACGTCAAACGCCTTGGCCCACTGGTCTCGGTAGTGATGGCATGAGGCGACCTGCAGCGTTCGCCCGTTGGGCATCACGGCATCGATACCAATGGTGTACCAGGCTCCNGGAAAGGTGTCCCACACGGGTCGCTTGGCCTTGATGATGGGCAAACAGAGGTCGTGCATGAGACGGTCAACGATGTCCAAATCCTCTGCGATTTGCCGGCTTGCGTCTTCTTCGTCAACGTGGGCGGTGTGCGCCTCAAAGAAATGAATCTCCCGAACCCGGATGAACGAACGCGTCTGTTTGGTTTCGTAACGNAAGGTGTTGACCATCTGNTAGATTTTCAGAGGNAGGTCCTTGTGGGAACGAATCCACAGGGGAAACATCGTGTACATGGCGGTCTCGGAGGTCGGACGNAGGAACATCGGGATGTCCAAATCGTTCTCTCCTGCATGCTTCACCCAATACACTTCTTTCTTGAACCCGCCCTCTTCCTCGTCGTCCCGGAGGTCGTCGGGGTCGACACCTTCCTCACGGGCTCGCTTGAGACGGGCCACCAGGGCGTTTTCTTTCTCGAGCAGGTTTTCAGGGATGAGTAAGGGAAAGTTCACTTCCTCGTGATTGGTTCGTTCCATCTCNGCGTGCGTGAGCGCATCGATGAGTTTCATGGTCTTCCANCCGTACGGCCGCCAGACGTCCATGCCCTTGATCGGATAGCGTTTGTCGACCAGCTCAGCGGCTTCAACGATGAATGGATACCATTCGTTGAAATTCTCGCTCTTCGAGGGGATGCCTCGCTTCGCTTTGCGCTGGCTCATGNTNCNCGGGCGGACTTCGGTTTCATCAAGATGACGCTTCTTCCTGNCCCGCATCGCCGGACTTGCCCACGGTCAANAGNGCGACAACCGCTGCNCCGNACCAGACCACTTCAAGGACNAAAAANGCCCATTCNCTGATCAAGAACGCACGAACACCGAGCAAACCNGCNCCGACGGCCATCAGGAGCAGGTAGACGGTTTGTTTGCTGTGAAGCACGTTGCGTGTTTCCAGCAAAAACGCCAGCAGAATGCACAGCATGCCGACATAGGCAATCGCTTCGGATGCAATGCCGTCGGGCGACATCGGACTCACTTCCTGCGCATGAGGACGAACAACCCACCGATGAGAACAACAAGCGCAACGATGTCGGGAATTCCAATCCCGCCCACGGTACCGCCCACGCCGCTCATGCTCTCGGACAGGATTGAATAGGACCAGCCGTCGGATTCGGCAAGTTTGTGCGGGCTCATCAAGTTCAGGCGGGTTTGTTCGGGCCCTCGACACGTGCCGGTTTCGCACATGCTCTCAAACAGGCTTGAGAAGAGACCGAAGATGTTGACGATCACAAGCGTCAAACCGACGCCAAGCACGGCAACCACTGGGCGTCGTTTCGTGGATGGAACCGGCGGCATGTCCAACCCCATGCCCGGAAGNGGGAGGGGCAGTTCGGGAGTNGCCATGACCTCGGGTGCGATGACCTCAACCAGCATGTCCGTGGGCGGCGCCACCTCGGTGACCGCTTGTGCGGGGGCGCCTGCTGGGGCGGCATCTCGTGGTTTGACGGGTTGGACNGCTGCGATNTTGATTCCGTAAAGCCGATCAGCCAGGCTTGCAAGGGTTGGGTCGTCGGCCANTTCAGCGGGGTCGACGTCGCCGTCCAACAGCTGTTGAAGTCGGTCCTGGAGCGACGTCATTGGCAAGCCTCCTTGGGTGTGCGTGTGCGCCTCACTTCAAGAAGCCTCCTTTCGGGTTTCAGGTGAAANCAACGCGCATCAGGCTTCTTCGGTGTACTTGTTGATGAGGTCTTGGCTGACCAAGGCGCCCCCNCAGTGCGGGCATCGGTCGGCCCCACCGAGTTGAGTTGGCCGAATGGCCAACACCGCCAAACAGGACGGGCAGGCGGCCAGCATTTCACCGTCTTCAAGATCAAACGACTCCATGGGCGTCTTCCTCAGATAGCCCGACCGATAACCGGGATGCCAGTGAAAGATGGCTCGACGAGCGGAACCCAGCGCAGCCCAGCCCATGAGGAAAACAAAGAGCAGGCCCGTGAAGTATCCCACCAACACGGCTTGAATGAGGTTGATGAGGGCAAGAAGACCAAACATCAGGCTNGCCAAAAACAGAATNGATACGGCCGGCCAGTACGCCCACGGTTTGCGGTTGCGGTAGCCACCGTAGATGTAGAGGGTNGTGAACACGCCGGTTGCGAGGAACACCGTTCCGCCCGTGCCTTGAAGCAAATTCATNGACGCCAGCGCCGTTGCNAGGAGATAGACCACGATGGCCCCGTCAACGAGAACGATGAAACTCGTGCCTCGGTGGATGTGCGCCACCGGGTCGTTTCCGGTGGCTGTGGTGGGTGCGGAACCCGCCAGCACCATCTCGTCTGCACGGCTGTTGGACACAAGTTACCCTTCATTGAGNGGCATTTGAATCATTTGTTTTCGCTCGTGNNGAGAAGCGAAGGTGTCTTGACGGTCTGCAGGGTCGCCGAACCATGGCCCTGCGCGACACGGACGTGGAACCCAGAGGTTCNTCGCTCAAGAACCGACGCGTTGTGTTGGGNGTCACGGGCGGCATTGCGGCGGTCGAGACCGTCCGACTTGCCNGGGCGTTGCGCCGGGANGGAGCGGACCTCCTGGTCATCATGACGCCGTCCGCACAACGCATCATCACNCCTCTGGCCGTTCGTTGGGCGTCGCAAGCAGAGGTCATCACCGATTGGGACGGCGACCTGACGGCACTGAACAACGCCGATGCTGTCCTTGTCGCTCCAGCAACACGCGACGTCTTGGCCAGCCACGTTCACGGTCTGCAGCACGGCCCACTGATGATGGCGCTTTCCGTTGCNCGGTCGCGAACGACCCCCACGCTCTTTGCTCCNAGCATGCACGTCGACCTCGCCAACGACCCGGTGACCGATGACCTGGTTGAAGCCGTTCGAGCCCAAGGTGCGCACGTGTTTTGGGGCCCAGAGGAGGAAGGAAAACGAAAGACACCTTCCGTGGAACGCCTGGTCGCCGAAACGGCGCATGCCGTGAACCGAAACCGGCCGAATCGTCGGAACGTTGTCGTCACGCTCGGCGCAACCCGGTCGGCCATCGACGACGTGCGACACGTGCAGAACACCAGTTCGGGAGCGACCGGTTGGTCCATCGCCGACCACTTGCACAAGCACGGACACGACGTGACGTGCGTCGCTGGCATCACCAGCGAGGCGGCCCCNGAGTGGTTGCCCCTGGTTCTTCGGTGCCCCACACCGGAGGCGATGCTCAAGGAATGCCTCGCATTGAGCAACGATTCCATCGAGGCGTGGATTCATGCCGCAGCCGTTCTGGACTACGTGGTTGAGGCACCCGCTGAAGGCAAGTTGGCCAGTCAGCAAGGCACCCTCACGTTGCCGCTGATCGAAAGCCCAAAACACATCATGGAACTCAAAGATGCGTGCGCCTCAGCGGTTCGAATTGGTTTCAAACTGGAGTCCGGCGTCAAACAAACGGACCTCATTCACCGGGCGTACGCTCAAATCAAAAAAGCCGACATGACGGCGGTCGTGGCCAATCGNCTCGAAGACCTCGGTGTTGATGGAAAACCGCGCGGCTACCTCGTGGACCAGCAGGGCTCTCACTTCGTTCTGGAGACCATGGAGCATCTGAACGACGCTGTTCAAACCCTTGTTGAACGAGGGCCGGAGGCGTGAGAATGCGCCGATTTGCGGTGGTTGGCCACCGTGCCATGTCGAAAGGAAAGTTGCCCCTCAACGACCTCGCAAGCGGTGCTGGTCGAATGGACGTGTTGATTCGGGCGCTCATGGCGTGTTTGCTGACCAGTCATGGATTGCGCCGAGACACGCAGGTTGTGTTGCATTTGATGGGCGGACCCGGCCCACCNCGCCGGATAAAATTTGACGGAAACACCCTCAAGGGATTGCACGCAGAAGAGCGTTCTATAGCNGGAACCATTGCGAAGGTGATCGCCACCCCACTGCCCCCCATCGGCCACTGGCAACCCATCACGGCGGGAATCACCCACAGCGGNGGCGACCTTGGCTTCACGCTGNGAGAATGGTCCANCGGACCCACGGTCGTCCTCGACGCAGANGCCCCTCGGCTGTGGTCTGACGAGGCGGTTCTCGACCAGGATGGAGCGTCCAACGGCACCACCGTCAATTTCGTGCTCAGCGACGACCAGCCACTGAACGAAGTGAGTGGAGGAGACGTGCTACGACGCTCGCTTGGNTCNACGTGGCTGCAAGGTCATATGGCCATCGGNATCGTTCATTTCCTNCTGGACGAAGGGGTCNANCTCACGATTTAATCAGCCAGCGAGGCAANCCGTCAACCGTNTCGTGGAGGGCATGAGCCAGCAAGGTTTCATCCATGGCGAAGGGGTGGCTTTGCGGCCACACTGCGAGGCANGAGAGGCTCGCTTTGTTNTCCTCAACCGCATCGCAATCGCCGGCTTGAACCATCGANTGATCCACCGATGCGGCTCCAATCGTAAACGTGGCCGTTGCATCGTCGCCATGGTCGCCAAACCGAACGGCGTTGCGGTACCATCGCACACCCAATCGTGTGGTGGCCCATGAGCCGTTCCANGACGCAGGAGCGTTGATGTTGAGCATCAAATCACCGTTGCAAAACGCATTCAGCAAGGCNCGTTCGGGATGANCACGCCACGGCTCGTCGGCGGATGGTTTTGGCCACGTGGTGAAGTAGGTCGTCTCGAGCGCNCCTTTTGGTCGTGCGAGGTTCCCTGCTTTGACCGGCAGAACGGCTGCTGCAGCGGCCACGATGTCGAGGGTGGCCTCAACAGCTCGCTCCATCCCCACCGGGTCGAAGGACGTGAAGGAGGCGGCGATGGCGGGAACACCGTAGAGACCTGCCTCCCGTGCGGCACCCATGGTTCCGCTGTGATAGGAATCCTGCGAGAGGTTCGGACCCAAGTTCACCCCTGAGACCACCATTTGCGGATGGACGCCCGGCACGAGGTGGTTAAGNCCTCCATCGAGTGCGACGATCATCGTGTCACACGGTGTGCCGTCCAATTCAAACAGGTGAACCGGCGTTGTGTGAGGATTCAATCCCCAACGTTCNACCAAGTCATCGCGCGNNCGGTACGCCATGGGTTTCATCAAATTGATNCGCATGCCCGTCGCTGAATGATTGCCNCTGGGCGCCAGCACNGCCACNGGGTAGCCCTCGTCATGCAGCGCCTTCACCAGCGTTTCGAGNCCCACGGCTTCAATGCCGTCGTCGTTGGTCAACAGCAGCCAACCGCGTTCCTGAGCCATGCTGAACCCTCACGACGGGTTGTTTTGATTGTTCGCTTCCGTCAANGAGGCCCGCTCAGACGCAACNACGACCGTNCACAGACCGNCCATCAACACCAAACCTCCCAGTCGTGTCCAAAAGCCGGGNACNCCCGTGTCAAAAAACACCCATCCAATGATGGAACCNAACACGGGTTCCATGGTCACTGAAATGGACACCACAAGCGGTGAAATGTAGCGCAGACACGTGTTCAGTCCGGTATGACCCAGAAGACCAGCGAAGACTGCCAGCGCCAAAAACGTCGGAAGATANACCGGGTCCACCCAACCGACCGCTCCAAAGTCGGCCAGCGTTGGTTCCATGAACCACGAACCGACGAGCAACAGGAGCGCACCAATGAGCGTCACGGGGAATGCGTACACGAAGATGGGCATCCAGGTCCGAAGGATTCGGCCGACGACGATGTATCCGACCACAAACACGGCGGCTGCAAACGCAAGAGCGTCTCCGTACACGGTTGCGATTTGATCCCCCTGATCGGAACCCGTGTCCAGAAGCGTCACACCGGCGCCGACGAAACAGATCACCGCCCCGACCGTCTCTGCCTTCAATGGACGACGCACCTGNGCGACAAACGGAGCCAGCACCGCCATGCCCATCACGATGACCAGTGGATGGGCCGTGACGAAGAGCAAGGAGTGCGTGAGCGTTGTCTCGCCGAGGCTGGCCACCCATGCACCGAAATGCGCAGCCAACGCNGCACCGCTNGCGAGCAACAGCAACATTGTTCGTCGGGTCTTGAGTTGTTCCANGACAACCGGTTCTTCACCGTTCAACTGATTGAGGAAAAAAGGAAACAGNACGATGGCGGTCAACTGCAACCTCCATGANGCCTGCAAAAGGGGTGGGACNTCGTCGACGGACTGGAAGAGGGCCCCNGCACTTGAAACACCGAAAACAGCCGCAACGAGCAAANCCCAAACCCAGGGTGGGGTATCGGAAGGCGCCATGGGCTCACGCTCAATCTTCTGCCTGCAAATCGTACACCGACTTNGGAGCACCGATGACGCCGGCNCGCTTGAACAACAGGTAAATGGCGGCNCCAACGATCACGTTGATGAGGATTAAACTGGCCATTCGGATGCTGTACCACACCATCGAATCACCAAAGTTCTCCACNCCCATCACCGTGCTGAGTGACCCGTCNTCGTTGTACCAGAGTGAATCGACNAANGAGAGAATGCTTGATTCCGTACCAAAGAAGGCTTCGCCCGTGAGCAGCCCTGCTGCGACCATGAAGGTGCTGAGCAAAATGAGCGCCCGTTCTTTTTCGGCAACGGTCGTGCCTTCCTTCGCCTTGAGGGCGTCAATTCTGGGTTGGAGTTTCTTGTCTTCCCATCGGTCCCGAGCGACACCACCGATGAGCATTGGAAGCGTGTGCGGGACNTCGAGGTACATGCCCAATCCAAACGAGGTCCCCATCCCNGTGGCCCACTCGACGAACATGCCGAGGCANAAGCCCAACGCGAGGAGAACGAGATCNCCCTGGCCCTCAGCAAAAATCACCGAGAACGTTGCAAANGCGTTGGCCTGNGGAGCGATGAGTTGAATTCGGCCCTCCGCCAGTTGGATGGAAAGGAAGATGGCGACGCCNGCACCGATGATGGCGCCCGGAACCACACCCATGATGTTTCCTTTGGAGATGTGGTAGGGTCGGTTTCCGATGTACAGGCTGTTCTTGTAATCCCCGATGACGGTACCGGACATCGAAATGGCCGAGCCGAACACCGTGGTACCGACCAAACCAAGCAGAACGGCGTCTTGGGTGTCAAGAGCNAGAAGGTCTTGGGCGTTGAGGAACACCCCGAGCAACATCAAGAGGACGATGAAGGACGTCCCCGANACGGGCTCAATGCCGGTTTCTCCCATCACGCGCACGGCGATGGCGCCAAGCATGAACGTCGTNAANATAAGAACGAGCGCAAAGACGAGGGCCGCCAGGGGCGAGAAGCCACCGATGCTGAAAATGAGGATCATGGCAAAGAACGTGATGCCCATGAAGATGGGGATGTGCTTCAGCGGCCATTCGTACCANCCTTTACCGGGCATGTATTCTTGGCTGCCGTCACCCTTGAACGCAGCACCGATGTCCGTGAAGATGTTCGCAAANGTCCTCCACATCTTTGCAAGTCCAAACATGCCGCCACCCACGATGGCGCCGATGGCGATGGTGCGAACCGTCTTCGCAAAGGCAATCATCTGGAGCGATGCAGAACCACCGCTGGCGTAATCCTGGATCGGGATGTTGGCTTGCTGGGTTGCGTCGTAGATGGGGACGTTCATGAACACCGCGAGTGGAACGAGGAAGAACCAACCNACGATGGTTCCAAGGTTGACGAGAAACGCGACGCGGGTCTTCATGAACCACCCGATGGCAAACATCGACGGTGTGAGGGCGACACCGACGTAGGTGTAGGCGAAGGGGTTCCACGCNGTGTCCTCAGACCAGTGGGTCTGTTTCAGAGAAATGCCGNNCTCGGTGCCCGAAGGCTGGTGGATTTTACCGTAGGAATAAAACGATGCCAATCCAATGTCGCCCACGTGAAGGGATTGAGCGATGTAGTCAAGGAGCGCAACCTTTCGGTCACTCAGCCAGATAAGTGGATACTCCACGAGGAACAAGCCAACCATGGTGAGGACCGTCCAAATCCCNATCGTTTTGAGCGAATCTCGTGCATGCTCAACGGCGCCCGTGCTGACGTCGGAGGAGATGTCCAACATCTTCAGCGTGGCTTCAAAACCGGGCAGNGGAAGCGGGTCCTCAACCAGCCACACGCGTCTNAAAATGATGAAGTACATGACACCGAGGAACCCNGCAAACATGGAAGCGACGATGCCNATGAAGGCNAGCGTGAACGCTTCACCGTCATCGAGCGTTACCAACGGACCATCGGCCAGGGCGTACGCCGGCTGACTCGCAAGGAGNAAGATGGCAGGNAAGGTGAAGATGAACCCCGTGGAGGCGTGCGTGGCACCCGTCGTTGCGGACGTGGCGATGTTCACCTCAGAAGGCGACCACTTCAGTGCCATGCCNAGAAGATAAGCGATGTACCAGGCCGCTGAAATGGCAAGCCCGAGCTTGAGGCCGATGTAGGCTGTGACGCCGGAGAAGACCGCACCGATACCGATGCCGATCAGAACCTTGGGCGTGTTCCAGTGGGATACTTCAAACGATTCTTCGAGGTTTTTCTCCTCCAGGTACTGNTCGAGAACACCGGTGTTGAGGTTGTTGTACATCTCATCGTCGAGCCAAGTCAAGGTACCGGCTTCAATCGCTTTGAGACCCTGCGGGGTTATCGGCTGTCTGTACGCCGATTTCGATACGGTTTTTTCACCTTGTGCATCGATTTTCGACAACCCAACCACCCGCGACGCCGCAGCGCCGTGTTCATCGGTTGCGATGGCACTTCATGACGGTTGCGATGCTTATGCCGTGGCCGAATCCAGTTGTCGNTTGCGTTCGTCTTCTGCACGGGCGACGGCGATGCCGTCCTCCACGTCGACTCGACGGAGCATGATGGCGCCGGCCACGATGAGCAGGGAGATGGCAAAGATTCCGACCCGTGAATCAAACCAGACGGTCATGACCGAGTAGATCAGCGGGCCGAGCAGCGCCGCCACTTTACCGAAGAAGCCAAAGAAACCGAAGAATTCAGCAGAGCGGGTTTCNGGCACCATCTGCCCGAACATCGAACGGGCAAGNCCCTGCGAACCGCCAAGGAGNGCACCGCCAAACACACCCAGCAGCAGGAACTGGAAGAANACGGACATGCCAAGCGGAGCCCAGACGTACGTTCTGGCGGTTTCAGGGATGAAGTCCAGCATGCCATCGCCAAGGCTGGTTGGGTGGTCAACACCCAAGCCTGTTTGCTCTGCGACGGACCCGTCACCGACNATGCTGAACGAAAACCTTGATTCGTCCATTGTTGCTTGGAGTTCAGCGATGTTCTCGTCGGTAAGNTTGACNTTGATGGGTATTGCGTCGCCGTCGTCGTCAAACGCCCACTCCACCGCCTCGCCGAGTTTGTAATCCTCGTTGATTTGAACCGGCAAAATGGACCTGTACTGCAGCGCCCACTGCTGCTCGTCGTCCTCGGGAAGCGCTGCAATGGGGTTTACGCCCTCACGAGCAACGACTTCGTAGGTTCCGTTGGTNGCATCCCACGTGTACTGGATGTCGTATTCTTCGTGGTTTTCAAGCTCGAGGGGTGCGAANGAAAGCGCACCGACNATCACAACGCACCAGCATACGAGGGAAAACTGGAGCGCACTTTTGGTTCCCCATTTTTCAGCNAGTTTCGTGAAACCAATGGCCGCTGGAGCGGCGACGAATTGGATGATGAGAATGGTCAGGATGAGCCCGACGGTGGTCAATCCCAGCACAACGATGCCAAACACACCGGCAAGGGCGGTGACCGAGTTGATGCCGTCGATGAAACAGAAGTAGGCGAGCATGTAGAAGAAGAGGGTGCGGAAACTCTTGATGTCAGCGAGGGTCGCTTTGACTTCGCTGAGGGCCATTTTTGTCGAATCGATCAACCCCATGGGCTCCATCTCGTTCTCGATGTGCGGCTCAGGCACCAAGCGGAACGTCATTTGAGCGAACCCAAGCCACCAGATGCCCGAGGTGGCCATGGCGAATGGAATCACCCACCCTTGCCCGGGGAGGCCCATCACAAGCGCAAGGTGGACCACCAGCAGCAGCCCGCCGCCGAGGTAGCCCGCAGCAAACGCTTTGTTTGAGATGGCGTCCATCTCCGATTCGTCGCCCATGTGCGGCAGCAACGCGTTGTAAAACACCCCGGCACCGTTCAACCCAACGTTGGCCGTCATGAACATGATGAGGGCCCAAATCCACCCCAACGACACACCGAGGTACGGTGAGAGAGCAAGAAGAACACATGAAACTGCACCGAGCCAGGTGAGTATCTTGAGCCACCAGATTTTGATCATGCGCCGGTCCGCAATCACGCCAAGGGACGGGGCGCAAATCGCCACGAGAAGGGCGCCGATCATCACGGCTGCTGAATACATGGCGTCGGCGGTCCATTCGCTGCCCAGAAGCTTCGTGGAGATGCCGTTGGCCTCGGCAAAGAGGTAAGCAAACCACGCTGGGAAAATGGCCGTTGTCACCGAGGTCTCAAAGGCGCTTTTTCCCCAGTCGTACGCGCANTAACCTCGTACGCGTTGGTCTTTGTCTGCAACTGCTGCGGTTCCTTCCATGGAAGAGCATGGCTCAATCGCCTTATCAATTCATACCCGCCGCAGCGCCAAAGCACCGCGATAAGTTGACGGGTTGATGGGAGCCGTCAATGGTCTCGAATGATGATGTAGCGGCCAAGCGCTTCCTGCCACATGATTTTCTGTCCCGCTTCAATGTTCATGGCGGAGTCCTCACCGGGCATGGGGAGGATCATCATGGAATAGTCTCGGTCGTTCATGGCGTGGACTTCGCTGCCTTCGATGTGGGTGACCGTGGCCGTCCCTTTCTCGATCATGGGCACGTTGATGGAATCCGTCACCGTTCCGACGTGGGAGATTTTCTTGCCGGTGAAAATGCTTTCCAACGAAAGACGGGCTTTGGCCGAACCGTGCTTGCCGGGTTTGGATTTTGAGATGCTCAAAATCTTGTACGCTTCGTCGTCGACGACGCAAAATCGGCCAACTTTCAGGGTTCGAATCTCAACACGGTCGGTGCCNGGCATGGTATCACTCATGGTGCTGTCCGGGTGTTGGCTTATCACCCTTCGCCCGAAAGAAACTGGATTCTCACAAATCCCGAACGTCAAACCGTTGGCCTGACTGTTCAACGCCGTGAGCGGTGATGAGCCCGAACAAGGACGCTGCCACCGTGTCTGGATTGGCGAGTTGACCGTCCTTGTGNTAGTTGACAAAATTCTCACGAAGCGGGAAATCTTCCGCAGCCGCCGACCGAATGGTGTTCTGCATTGCCGTATCGACGATGCCCGGTGCAACGGAGACGGCGGTGATGTTGTGCTGTGCACCTTCCTCGGCGAGGCAGCGGGTCCACATGTCAAGTCCTGCTTTGGCCGTGCAATAGGCGGACCACGAGGCAAGCGGTCGCATCGCAGCGCCGCTGGAAATGGTTGTGACGCGGGTGTGGTTGGGTCTTTCCAAGAGCGGTGACAGCGCCTGCGTGAGGTGTTGCACACCGACGAGATTGACCATCATGGAGCGTGCCCAGTCGGACGCATCGGANTTGAGCAACGGCTTGATNGGGTGAATGTCGCCTGCGTTGTGAACCAAACCGTCCAGACGGTCGCACGANGTCAANACCGTGTTGGCTGCGTCCTCAATGTGCGCCGGAACGCCCAGGTCGCAGGCCACAGCAAAGGAGGCACCAGCGTGCTGTTGCACGTCTGCGAGCGCCTGTGCGAGTTNTTCACTNTCACGTGCGAGCAAGACAACCGTCGCTCCAGCCTTTGCAAGTTCCATGGAAACCGACCGNCCGATGCCCTTCGAAGCNCCCGTGANCANGTAGATTTGACCGTTGAGCTGCGCCACGCAATCACCTCAGTAGGTGTAGAACCCTTNTCCTGATTTACGCCCGAGTTTGCCCTCGTCAACCATTTGAATCAAGAGAGGAGCCGGAGCGTACTTTTCGGTACCGAACCCCTCGTGGAGGACGTTCATGATGTGGAGCACCGTGTCGTTCCCAATGAGGTCGGAAAGCGCCAACGGTCCGATGGGGTGATTCATACCGAGTTTCATGATGCCGTCGATGGCCTCGGGCTCGGCAACCCCCTCCTGCAGCGTGAGGATGGCTTCGTTGATCATCGGGCAGAGGATGCGATTNGAAACAAAACCCGGNGCATCGTTGCANGAAAGAGCGGTCTTACCCATCGTTTCAGCAGCTTCAACAACNGCGCTGTTGGTGGCTTCACTGGTTTGCGCCCCGTTGATGATTTCAACGAGTTTCATGATGGGAACGGGGTTCATGAAATGCATGCCAATGACCTTCTCNGGCCGCTGTGTGGAGGCGGCAATGGTCGTGATGGAGATGGAGGAAGTGTTGGACGCCAGNATGGTCTCCGGCTTGCAGATGCTGTCAAGTTCGGTGAAGATGTCCTGCTTGAGGGAGAGAACCTCGGGCACGGCTTCCACCACGAGGTCGCAATCGGCGCACATGCTCCGNTCGGTCCCGGTTTTGATNCGGGCCAAGGCTGCGTCGGCGTCGGCCTGCGTCATGCGCTCTTTNCTGACGAGTTTGCCNAGTGAGAATTGGATGGTGCCGAGTCCTTTNTCCACGTACTCATCCTTGATGTCGATCATCACGACGTCGTAGCCCGCACANGCGGCCACCTGTGCTATGCCGTTGCCCATCTGTCCTGCACCGATCACGCCAATGGTCTGNATCATGTTCTCACCTGCAGGTAAATCCAANGACAAACCGTTCATGAAGATGCGTATTCGTTTGGACGGCGGCNGCGTCCTCATTCCAACGNTCTGGCCGTNGTCCTCATGCATCGCTTGTGGGTCTTCTTCAGAGCAAAAATTCCCGCCACGCCCTTCTTCACTTAGGGATGAGAGTAGCCCGACTCGGATTCGAACCGAGGTCGGCGGGACCAAAACCCNCCATGATGGACCCCTACACTATCGGGCTGTGTGTTTCAACCGGAGCGGTGCCGCTTTTTGTTTCTGTCGGCATTGCCGTCAGCGCAGGAGTTCATGGTCGCCCAGTGTTTTGCGAGCGCTCTCAATGAACGAAGCGAGGTCGAGGTCGGTTCGTTCCATGTACACCCTGGCCTGGAGCGCCATGTCGAGTTTGTCAAGGGAACGCACAAACACCGCTTCGGGGGTCGATTGCGCCTCGTACTCGTCGAACAAACCCAACCACTCGGGCGCGAGTTGTTCCATCGCCTTCCGCTCGTCCTCGGCCTTGGTCGTCCGGTCGTCGTGCGGTGTCAAGTCGCCGACGATCACTTCGGGAAGGTCGTGAACCAGGCAGAGTTTCAGTACGTGCTCGAGGTTGAGATTGTCAGGGCAGAGTTTCAGAGCAAGGACGGCCATGCCCCACGAGTGAGCAGCCACTGACTCAGGGTTTGGAACACCTGCATTCACCCACCCCTGCCGAACCACGTCCTTGAGGCCCAAGTACGCCATGAGCAGGTCTCGCATGGGGATGGCTTGAAGCGCGGGTTGAAAACCTCACCTGCCCGACAAGCACCATGAGCGGCAGAATCCCGGATTGGTGGCAAGCCGCTCACGACCATTTGGCTGAGGATGCCCTCTTGGGACCTGTGGTCGCCCAGTTCGGTCCCGACGGCATCACGAGTCGAGACGATTTGTTCCAGACGCTCGTCCGGTCGATCGTCGGTCAGCAAATTTCCGTTCTCGCCGCCGATGCAATCTGGGGGCGGCTGGTCGCCCATCTGGGCGAGGTAACCCCCGAAGCGGTGCTTCAGACCGACCAGGTCAGCATCGCCGCATGCGGCGTGACCCGGCCAAAGGCAAGCTACATTCACGGGCTTGCCGAACAGGCGGACCACCTCATGGAGCAGCCCTGGGAGACGATGAGCGACGACGCCATCATGAAGCATCTCGTCAAGTTTCGGGGCATTGGACCGTGGACCGCCGAAATGCTGCTCATGTTTCACTTCTTACGACCCGACGTCTTCAGTCTGGGCGACATCGGATTGATTCGGGGCACGCAACGGCTGGTTCCCGAGGCTGAAACCAAAGAGGCCGTTGGTGAAATTGCGGAACGGTGGCGCCCCTACCGAACCGCTGCAGCGTGGTACCTTTGGCGCATCTTGGACCCCGTCCCCGTTGAGTACTGACCGGGCGAAGGTTTGACATTCCATCCCTTCAAGGATAAATCATGGCCGAAGACCCGCTCTCGCCACGACAACCGCCAAAGTCGCTTGCCGAACGATTGGGTTCCACCGGCAGCAGAATCGCAGAACTGTCCAAACAAGCGGCTCAAGCGACCAAGGATGCCGTGGGTAAAGTGGCCGATGCAAGCAAGGAGGCTGCGCAGAAAACCAGCCAAGCGGTGATGGAAGCGAAGGAAGCCCGACGAGACAAAAAGGATGAACAACTCACGAAGAAAATTGAGGAAACGCGTGCTGAACTCAAAGACGACGGGCACATCTCGCTGGCACCTGCAATGATCACGCTCCCCGAATTTGAGGAAGAGCGCATGGCCTTGATGGCTGAGGAGCACGATATTTTGGTGGACCTTGTTGACCACATGCACGCTCTTTCAAGCCGAATCGACCGGCTGGAAACGACGTACAAAGCCTTGGCCATTGAAGAAAAAGCCGCACGAGCACGCCCCGAGGCAACGCCAACCGAAGAGATCGAAACACAGCCTGCGACGTCCAGAGGAATGACCGCTGCACTCAGCCTTCTGGGCGCATCCCTGGTCTGGGTTGTGCTGTTGACGGGGTTGGACCGCTACCTCGCCTCAAACGAAGTCATGGTGTTCTCAAGTTATCCGGCCGAAATCCCCGTGTGGGGGCTTGGAGCAGGGACATGGGTGATGTTTGTCCTCAACCAAATCGGTAAGACGGCGCCCTTTTTACGCGTGTCCAAACCCATGTTGATTCAAACCGGCCTGGCGGTTGGCATCACCACGGTGATGGCACTCCTGCTGTCCAACGACACCATCTCCACCATGTCGAGCGTGTGGACGTGGGGGACCGCTGTGGCCGTCGCTGTGTTGGTTTCATCAAGTCTGGTGGCGAGTGCATGGAGCACCACTCGCAGCGTGCTCACGCCCAAGGACGAGACAGAGATCATCGGTTGACGGCTTCGTCGTCTTTGAGCAGGTCTCGCGTGATGTTCTTTTGATGGGACTCGAGCGTGCCTCCCCCAATTTCGAGGAGTTTTGCGTCTCGCCAGAGCCGCTCCACGTGGTATTCTCCGACGTAGCCGTAGCCGCCCATAACCTGCATTGCAGCATCGGCGATTTCCTTGGCCGCCGTGGTGGCAAAGAGTTTGACACCGTCGGAATCAAGGCGCTGACCGGAGGTGCCGATGACCAGGTTGTTGGCCGTGTCGTAGATGTAAGCCCGCATGGCACGGTACTTTGCCCAGCTTTCACCGATGTACCTTTGAATCTGGCCAAAGTCTCGGATGGGTGAGCCAAAGGCCGTTCGGTCGGTGGCGTATCGGTTCATCTCGTCGAGTGCTCGGCGACCGATGCCAAGCGCCATGCCGGCGAGCGTCAATCGCTCCAGTTCAAGATTGCCCATCATGTGCAAAAGCGACTCGCCGACGCCGCCCACGAGGTTTGCGGCTGGAACCACGCAGTCGTCGAAGACGAGTTCGGCGGTGTTGGATGCACGCATGCCGGTCTTGTCGTAGATTTTCTGGCCCACGCTGTAGCCGGGCATGCCGGCTTCAACGAGGAAGGTGGACATTTGGACTCGACCCCGCTCGTCCTCCCCGGTACGCGCATAGACCCAAACGACATCCGCCGGGGTCCCTTCTTCATCGATGCAACCGTTCGTGATCCACATTTTTCGACCGTTGAGCAACCACGTACCGTCCGCTTGCTGGACGGCCGAAGTGGACAAACCCAGCACGTCGGTACCCGCATCTGGCTCGGACATGGCCATGGCTCCGATCCATTCGCCCGAACAGACCTTGGGCAGAATTCGTGCCTTTTGCTCTTCGGTACCGTTGTAGGCTAAATTGTTGACAAAAAGCATGGAGTGCGCCAAGTAAGCAAGTGCAAACCCGGGATCGGAGGCCGACAACTCCTCGTGAACAATGGTGCAGGCCACCGCGTCCAGCCCGGCTCCTCCGTACGCCTCGGGCGCACTGATGCCGAGAAGGCCGAGTTCTCCCATGCTACGAAGCAGTTCGCTGTTGAAACGCTCATCCCGGTCGTGTTCAAGCGCTTGCGGTTCAACGTGTTCCTGCGTCCATTCACGCACCATTTCACGAAGCATCAGGTGTTCTTCGCTCGGATTGGCGATGTCCTTGGTGGCCATGCACATCCGTCCCGCCGGTGGCTTTTGACCTTTGGTGCCCCGTCCCGCTCAACCCGGGAGCGTTCACGCTTCTTCGTCGCCCGCATCGCCGAGCATTTCGCCCCGAAACGCCCGGTACTCGTCTTCGCTGTCAAATTCCAACGGGATGACCATTCGCTCCCCGCAGTCTTGGCATTCGTACTGCTGACCGACCATGAACCCCATGTACGGGTAAACTCGGATGCCGTAGCAGTTGATGCACACCCGAAAGGACACGCCAGAGCACCCCTCACGCCTCTTCGCTGAGGGCAGATCGCAACTCAGTGAGGTCAATGCGATTGTCGCTGTTCGCATCCAAGGCGACGATGATGTCGGAAATTTGGCCCGGCGACAGGAGGTCACCGAGGTGTTCAAGAATGCCTTTGTGCAGTTCCGGTCCGTTGATCTTTCCGTCACTGTCGCCGTCGAGGGCAGCAAACATTTCGTCCACGGTCATGCCTTTGTTGCCCATGGCTTCCTTCAGTTGATTCAAGGCCGCATCGGCCGTCCACGATTCGTCGCTCATGGTTCTTGCTTGGCGGGTGTGTCCTAAATCGTTTGCATTCCCAACCAACGACGTGGAATGCCGATGCTGGACGGTCCTCTTGAGACTTTTTCAAGCCTTAACCAGCATAAGTTCATGATGGATGGACGGCTGCGCGAGAAAGGGAACCCCATGGCGAAGAAGTACGTAGCACGGGACCCGCGCACGGGGAAACCCATACGAATGGACAAGGCCGCTGCTGTGGACACGTCCTACGAACCGGTCGGCGGACCGTGGGCGGCGCTTCATCCAAGCGACATCATGTCGCTCGCTGAGGGCACGTTGTCTGAACGCCAAGTTCGATGGAAAAACGACACACTGACCCTCACCCGAAAGCACGGTGTTCGAGGCTTGAGCCATGTACCCCAGCACATGATTCTCCCTGCCCACGCCCTTCTTCTCAAGGCGCTTGAAGACCAAGAGCCGGATGTTCGCATCGCAGCGTTGGACGTCCTTCCCGAGTTTGCCGTCCGGCGCAGCAACGAGCTGTTCGACTGGCTGTCCGTGCTGCTCGACGACGAGGTGCCATCGGTACGCATCGCAGCCAGTGCAGCCCTTTCTCGTGCCGCACCGACCTTTCCATCCGGGGTTCGCTCCTCCCTCGAGAACGAATTGCGCTCACCGTCAAAGCAACGAAGTCAAGCAGCGTGGAAGGGTCTTGAAGCGTTGAGCAAGACCTGGCCTGACGTGGTCGCCGATCACGTGGATTCCTTGTTGCTGGAGCCGGACGTCCACCTGCGGCGTCGTGCGGCAAAAATGATCAACGCCATCGTTTCGAGAAAAACATCCGCCGTTTGGGACTTGGTTTCTTGGGCGCTCAACGATGAAGACGCTCAAGTTCGCAAAACCGTCGCAAAATCGCTCCCTCGACTGGCGCAGCAAGACACCAGAATGGGCACAATGTTTGCCGAGCGCGCCATCATGGACGTCGACCCCGATGTCCGCCTGTCCGCCATCAAAACCATTCAGAAACTCAACCGGGGGCACGGGCGTGCTCGAGACCTCATCCTTGCAGGCGCTCGCTCGAGCGACGTGCGGGTCCGCCGAGCGTGCGTTGACCTCTTGCCCAAACTCATGGACGAGGATGAACTACGCGCTCTGGTGGACGACCTGCTCAAAACAGAAAGCGATCAGGGACTTGTTGCGAAACTCATGCAGTACCGGTTTGACGCCATGCTGGAAGGGTCTGAAGCCGAAAAGAACGCTGCGCTCGCTCCTGCCTTGGCGGTGCCCGACATCGACAAGGAAGTTCTGCTCGCTCAAGGAAAACGCGTTGGTATGGCGCCTTCGACGCCGGAGCAGCCCGCACCCGTCAGCGAACCGGCCGAACCGGCCGAACCGCCTCGCAAGACACCGTCCGTCGAGGTCCGGCGCCCAACGCAGGACGAACTCATGGGCTATCACGACGACGACGATGACTTTCCAGACGACGAGACTGCGTTCATCTGAGGCTTGCCGTCGCCGTGCAACAGCGTTAAGAACAGGTGGTAAGTCGCAAGGTCGCTAAAGAGGTGTATCGCATGGATGATGAGAGGCCATTTGACGACAAAGCACTCCAATTTGACCGACTGTGGGACGGCGTCACACCCAAGGGCGTGAACCGAACCAAGGCCCTCAAATTCCGCCAGTACATCCTTGAGCATGTTCGACAAATGCGCCGACCATTGAACCGTGAGAACGCTCGACGGTACTGGATGGGCGAGCTTCAGAAAGAAATCGCCGACCGCGAAAACTTCTGATGAACCTGTGGAGGTCGCCTCGTCTCGGCGGCCAATGAACAACCCCTGAGACGAACGGTGAGAGCAATGTTCACAACAACACGATTCGACGCATGGAACCTACCGGAGTCGCTCCAAAACGGCCTCAACGCCTTGGGGTGGGAGTTCGCAACCCAAGTGCAGCGAGACACCGTTCCGATCGCACGCCGGGGCACCGATGTCATCGGGCAAGCTCGGACCGGTTCGGGCAAGACCGCCGCCTTCGGACTTCCCATCCTCGAGCGATGCCAACCGACCGGGGCACTGCAGGCACTGGTGCTCGCACCAACCCGCGAACTCGCCAACCAAGTCGCAGAGGAATTCTTGCTCCTTCAGGGCGACGCTGGGCTCAGCATCCAGACCGTTTACGGTGGAACCGATTTGGAAAAGCAAGCGAAAAGCCTCGCCAAAGGCGTGGACGTGATCGTTGGGACGCCCGGCCGCGTGATGGACATGAGCGAGCGAGGCCACATCGACCTCGCATCACCCCAACTCCTCTGCCTTGACGAAGCCGACCGGATGCTTGACATGGGATTCTTCCCGGACATCATGTGGGTTGTCGAGCGGATGACTGGACGTGAACAAACCCTGCTGTTCTCCGCCACCTTTCCCCAAGAAATCATTGACGCCGCTCATGAATTCATGAACGAACCTGATTTTGTTTTGACCAACGCTGAAGAACTGGACATCCCGCCCATCGACCTCTACTCCGTTCGCATTGGTCGGTCGAACAAACTCTGGGTCTTGGGGCGACTGCTGATTCGCATGGAAGCGGACGACCAGACCATCATTTTCTGCAACACAAAGCGCATGGTTGACCTGGCGGTTGAACGCCTCAAGAAACATCGATTTGACGTTGCAGGGCTTCACGGCGATTTGAGTCAAAACCAACGGGAGCGCATCCTCAACTCGTTCAAGGAAGGCGAAGTCAAAACCATCATCGCCACCGACGTTGCCGCACGAGGCATTGACGTTGACGGCATCACCTTGGTCGTCAACTACGACATTCCCAACGACATGGACTCGTTCATCCACCGCATCGGCCGAACCGGACGAATTGGCCGAACCGGTGAGGCATGGAGTCTGGTCTCAAGGGACGACGAACCACAACTCTCCAAGATCATGGCCACCTACGGGCTGGACATCAAGCCCGCGGAAGCACCCGAGTTGCCCGAAGGAAAGGACCGAGATCCCGTGCGCAAGCAGGAAGACTTCGCTGAAACCGCTGACGTGTTCGGCTACGTCACGATGAAATTGTCCCTCCACCCGAACGATGCGGGCTCATCCCTGAACGTTTCCAACTGGTTTGTGGAGCAACTGCGCTGTGACGAATTGGCCGTAGGAACGGTCCGGTTCGATGACGACTCCACCTACGTCAGTCTGCACAGCAGCAAGATCGGGACGGCGATGAAGGCCGTCGAAAAACGCCCGTTCAACGGCCAGACCATGACCGCCGTCATCGTCGAGTAATCATTCCTCTTCGCTGCTTGCGCCATCAGAGGATTCGGGTGCATCGCCCCCGGTGGATTCGATGTGTTCCCCTTCATTCTTCGAGATTCCTTGTTGTTCGGGCGTTGGCCACGTGCCGTCCTCAAGCGGCCTCACGACCACGACGAAGGTACCGATGCCAAGCGCAAGTCCGAGGGCGGACAGGGACCATGCATAGCCGATGGCGTCGTCCCAGCGGAGTTGTGCATCCCCGCATTCGGAGGAGAGTTGGCTCGCAAATTCACAAAACGCAAGGGTGTCGCGGGCATCAATGGCCTCTTGATTGGTGAAGATGTTGGAAAAGGCCAACACGAAGAGCACAAGGGCGACACCGAGCATCGCTTTGTGAGGCAGTTCCCAGCGGCGGCGGCGTTCAAATCGCCAAGGAGAGGGGTCCTCTTTGGTTGCCGCAAGCGTCCGGGCGGGACCTCCGTAGCGGATGAACCACACCAACCACATGCCCACAAGAACGACGAGGAAACCCCAGGTGTAAACGGCCTCGTGCCAACGCCACATGGGTGTCAGGCACGCCTGCAGGTTTGGCGCAGCAGCACAGGACTCCACAGCGATGGGGTAAAACACCACCAAACGAAGAATGTTCAACACGTAGACGATGGCGCACATCACACCAACGGCTTTCAGTTTGTCCCGCTGGGGCACGCCGTCGGTCATCATGACGAGGGTTGAGAGGAAAATCATCTCGTGAACGCCAGCGCACTCATCCGACACGTAGAGACCGACGCTGTCGTACGGACCTGGAAAGTCCACGTGGACCAAGTCGATACGGGTCAGCCAACCGTTGTGGTGGCTGATGACGGCCGAGCCCTCACCGTAGATGATGTTCGTCAATTCGTTCCAAATCCATGCCTCCGTGACCTGAATCGGAGCGAGGGTGTCGGACGGTAGCGTGAGAAACCAGTAAAACGCCTCGACGATGACAAGGGCCAGCGGAATGCGGCCGTACCGAAGTCCAAGTTCACCGACCTCCCGCCAGGACATGTCCCCATCGGGACGGGCCGTGGTGGTCGCCGCCATGAGTTCAGACCCGTGGTGTGGTTGAAAAGGACTCCCGAGGGCGTGCGTGGTTTGCCTTCTCTTCACGACCGAGGAGCATGTGTTCAAATCGGTGGCCTTCCTCGCTTGTCCATGGCAGGCGGAACCGAACCCCCCCCCGCCACGCATCGTCTGGATGTGTTGGGGTTCCACTGTCCGGTCCCGGTGGCCAAAACTCGGGAAGCGTTGGATGGGCTTCAACCGGGATCCGTGCTCGAAGTTCTTGCCGACGACCCTGAAACACTCCACGACATGCCCCTGCTCATCGGGCGAAGTCCGCACAACTTGGTGGTGGTCCACGAAGACCGGGGCGAGTTTCGATTTCTCATCGAGGTGATCGCATGACCATGACCCGCAGCGACGTACCCAGCGTTGCCTTTCTGCCCACCGTTCGTGGCGACTTCAAAATCCAGGTCTTCCACGAGGAAACGACCGGATTTGACCACGTTGCTCTAACGCTCGGCGACATGAAAGGGCCGGACCCCGTGTTGGTCCGAGTCCATTCCGAATGCCTCACCGGCGATGTGTTTGCAAGCACACGTTGCGATTGCGGACCTCAACTGCACGCCGCTTTGGACGCCATCGTCGAGAAAGGGTGGGGAGCGCTCTTGTACCTGCGACAAGAAGGGCGGGGCATTGGCTTGCACGCCAAAATTCAGGCGTACCACCTGCAGGACCAAGGCGCTGACACGTTGGATGCCAACCTCATGTTGGGTCACCCTGCGGACGCACGCGATTACGCCATCGCAGCCAACATTTTGGCCGATCTCGGAGTGGAGCAGGTCAACTTGTTGACCAACAACCCAGAGAAGGTTGACCAGCTCACCAACCACGGAATCCAAGTGGCGTCCAGAACACCACTCATCGTTGGCGTTGGTGCCAAGAATCGCGACTACCTTGCCACCAAAGGCGAGCGAATGGGCCATCACATCACGGACGAGGACTTGTGATGACGCCCCTGCCCCGGCGCGCAGGGAATGATTTTATTTCACCAAAAGGGTGTTTCGTTCCATGAGAGGCGCCCTCGGTTTGACGACGTTGCTCCTCACAGCCACGCTGCTGTTGGCCGTGCCGGCGGGCG